>NZ_KB897822.1:0-60251 GCF_000377185.1 Rhizobium sp. 42MFCr.1 | reverse complement strand
CCGCCAACGTGGTCCATGTGCATGTGGGTCAGCACGATGTCGGTGACGGATCCAAGATCGATGCCAGCCGCCTCCAGTCGCTTGGTCAACTGCCCTGCCCGCGGCAAGTTCAAGTCCGGGTCCAATCCCAGTCCAGCGTCGATGAGTATGGTCTGCCCACCACTGCGTACAAGAACCGCATTCAGCGACCAGTCGAAAGCGTCCTGCGGCAGGAACATATCGTCCAGCCAGCCAGCTCGGACGGCAGGGTCGGCGTTATGTCCCAACATCGCGGTTGGAAGCGGCAGTACCCCATCGCTGATAACCAGCACGTCAATCTCGCCGACCCGCACCGCGTAGCGCGACGGGACCAACTCTTCGGACCGTGCTCTGGTGGGTTGTGAGGGGTTGTTCTGGGTCATGTTCGCCTCCTCCTGCCCAATCCTGCGGCTCTCTGCTTCTGCCTGTGACATGGTGTGCTCCTATTTTGCGTGATCGAGACATGTCGGTCCCGAGCCCGTAGCGGACGCTAGGTCGAAGCGTATTGGCGGTCGAGCTACACCTGAGGACAGGGCAGCCTGTGCATGGGGAGGACGGCTGCGAAGATTTGGTGGTGAGCATGCTGGTCTGAAGGCGTAGGTGCCCTTGCCTGCCGAAGGGTGCAAGGCACACCACCCAGCGGCCACGAGCCACGGCCTGGCACGTCGAAGGACGGCACGCTACAATTGAATTTCGCTATTCCGCGGCCAGACAAACCGCGCGCGAACACTCGGCAAGGCATACGACCCGGAACCGTATTTGCGGACGTGCAGAATAGGCCGGTTGGACCCGCCCGGTGAATTTGTCCGACGCATTGAGTCTCTGAAATCCGAGGGCCGCCGCTCCGCTGTATTTCTCGTACTCGCTGCCACTGGGCAGACGCGCCTCATAGCGTTGAACCTGATTTGAGCAGGCTGCTACGGCGATAGGCATCACTAGAGGCAGGTCGTGATGCCACCGTCGACATAGAGAGTGTGTCCGTTGACAAAGGATGATCCTTTCCCGGACAGGAAGACCGCCGCGCCGATCAGTTCATCCACCTCACCCCAGCGGGCGGCAGGCGTGCGCTTTTGAAGCCATGAGGAGAACTCCTCGTTATCAACGAGAGCCTGATTGAGCGGCGTCTTGAAATAGCCCGGCGCGAGGGCATTAACCTGGATTCCGAACTTGGCCCAGTCGGCGCACATACCGCGGGTCAGGTTTTTCACAGCGCCCTTGGTGGCGGTGTACGGGGCAATGCCCGGACGAGCGAGTTCGCTTTGGACGGAGGCGATGTTGATGATCTTTCCTGCGCCGCGCGTGATCATGTGCCGGGCAACGGCCTGCCCGACATAGAAGATGCTGGAGATGTTGGTTTTCAGCAGCTGCTCCCAGCGATCGGCCGGAAAATCCTCGAGCGCCGTGCGAAACTGCATTCCCGCATTGTTGATGAGAATATCGATTGGACCAATGGCGCTCTCGATCTCGTCGATGCCATGCTTGACTGCGTCAGCATCGGTCACATCAAAGGCATTCACAGCAACCTCGTAACCGGCTTCTCGCAGAGCCTTCGCGGCCGCCTCAAGCTTTAACGCATCGCGCCCGTTCAGCACGACGGATGCGCCATGCTCGGCAAGCCCCTTGGCCAACGCAAAACCAATGCCTTGTGACGAGCCGGTTACCAATGCTCGCCTGCCGCTGAGATCGAAAAGCGGAAAACCCATCATCTACTCTCCAGTGTCTCGTATTCGAGATGCGCACTCGCACGACCGGCTGACGCGGAGTTCAGTCGAGCTGGTACAGCCTGTTGCCTTGAGTACACCTTGACGGTGGGAGCCGATAGAGGCACCGGCGTCCGCCCGTCGATCGTCGCGATCGCGTGGAAACAGCCACGCACTCCCGGATGTTTTGTCGCAGCTGGTCAGAACGAACCAACAAGAGTTCCGAGCGTGATGACGACGACCAGCGCAACAAGGGCGCTTGCGATGGCGGCCATGGCGAGATCAAAGTAACCATCCTTGTGTGAAACACCACAGACAGAAAGGAGCGTCACGACAGCACCGTTGTGCGGCAAGCTGTCCAGCGTGCCGGCGCCGATGACCGCAACCCGGTGCATCAGTTCGGGATTAAGACCCGTCTGGTGGGCAATTTCCATGTAGGTCGGCCCCAGGGCATCGAGCGCGATCGTCAGCCCGCCTGACGCCGAGCCCGTCAATGCAGCAAGGATATTCGTCGCAATCGCAAGGGAGACCAGTGGCCCTCCCTCGATGCCCAGGACCCAGACCTTCACCGTCTCGAATGCAGGGAGAGCAGCCACGACGGCGCCGAAGCCAACAAGGCTGGCAACGCTCATGATCGGCAGGACAGCCGCGTTGACACCAGCATCGATGATGGAACGGAGACCAGGAAGGCGGTCAAAGTTGGTAACGAGCAGCGCCACGGTGCCCGCCGTCAATGCCACGATCACCGACCAGACACCCGCAACCGCTGAAAGTGTGGTTGAGCCCCACGCAGTTTCCGCCAGATAATGCGCGTCGATACGCGGCAAAACGGCGAACGTCATCACCAGATTGGTCGCAACGACGACCACCAGCGGCAGCGCTGCGATCAAAAAGCCTGGTCGCATCGCCGCATGACCGCCGCGCGCAATTTCACCCGGATCGAAGTCATGCGCGACTGCGCCACGCTCCCGCATCCTGTCGTCATTTGAAATGGCATCAGAGGCCGTCAAGCCAGCATAGCGATAGGTCTCCCCTGCCAGCTTCGCCTTTCGCCGCGCCATCTGCAGCCACCACATGCCGAAACCAAGCATGACCGCCGAGGCAATGACGCCAAGCCCGGGGGCAGCAAACGGATTGGTGCCAAAAAATGGCATCGGGATCGCATTCTGGATCGCCGGCGTGCCCGGCATGGCAGACATGGTGAAGGTGGATGTTCCAAGGGCGATTGCTGCAGGCATGAGCCGGTGCGGAATGTCGGCCGCCTTGAAGAGAGCATGCCCCATTGGAGCAAGGACGAAGAAAGCGACAAACAGGCTGACGCCGCCATATGTCACGAAGGCGCCAGCAAGCACGACGGCGAATATGGCTCGTCCTGCCCCGAGCTTCTCGGTCATCTTCACGGCAATTGCCTCAACCGAACCACTGGCTTCCATGAGCTTGCCGAAAAGAGCGCCAAGCAGAAAAATCGGGAAGAACTGGGCAATGAAATCCGCCGCGTTGCGCATGAAAGTCTGCGTCCAGCTGGCAAGCAACGGCTGGCCAGCCAACAGTGCGGCAAGCAGGGCACAAAGGGGTGCGAGAAGAAGGATGCTCCAGCCGCGGTAAGCGAGCGCGACGAGAACACCAAGAGCGATAAGGACGCCAACGATATCCATGACGGGGCTTTGCGCTCTGACGTCTATTGCAGGACGGTATCGAGCAGGCTTTCGATGTCAAAGCTCGCCCGCTTTCCAATATCCGTGCCATGGCTGGCGAGAAATTCTTGCGCGGTCTCGCGCCCTTCCTGCCGCAGCATCGAAAGAAACTCCCACTCGCCGTTCATCTTGGATGACGCGCCGAGTTCCACCATGCGCGGTGGCGTTGCAATTCGATGGAGACGTATGCTTGACCATTCCTTCGCCCAGGCGATTTCATCCGGCGCAACGCCGCTTTCCGAAAGCATTCGCTGGAGTATGGCCATCGCTCGCAATTCCTTCTTCAGGCTGGAGTTAAAGGAGATCTCGTTGATGCGATTGAGAATTTCACGTGCAGTCCTTGGAACGCCCGCGCGCTCTACGGGATTGACCTGAACAAGCAAAATGTCGCGTGCCGCACTCTCCCGGACGACCGGCGTAAGCAGCGGATTTCCCGAAAACCCACCGTCCCAGTAGGGATCACCGTCTATTTCGATCGCCTGGTGCAGCATCGGCAGGCATGCCGAAGCCAGCACGGCGTCGGCACTCAGTTCGTCGTTGCGAAACACCCTCGGCAGCCCGGTTCGCACGTTCGTGGCATTGACAAACAGTTTGATCTCAGAGCGCTTCAAGGCCTCGAAATCCACGCTCTCCTCGAGGATGTCGCGGAGCGGATTGATGTTGGTCGGATTGATCTCATAGGGCGAAAACAAGCGGCTCATAAGGTCGAAGAAGAGATAGGCAGGCGAGTGGTCAAGCGACCAGTTACCGGTCATCACGTCAAACGCGGTTCGCTGAAACGGGCTGAACCGCGCAACGTCGCTGACCCGGGCCCAAAATGCCTCGAGAGCCACCTTCGCGCCCTCTCGACCATCAGCGCATAGCCATGTGCAAGGACCACCGCGTTCATTGCGCCGGCCGAGGTGCCGGTTATGCTTGAAATCTCCAGCCAGGACTCATCGAAGAGCCGTTCGATCACACCCCAGGTGAATGCGCCGTGCGCGCCACCTCCCTGAAGCGCCAGATCAATTGCGATCGGATCGCGATCGGATCGCGTGGCACGGGCATTGCTGTATGGTCTTGGCGGCATTGGCACCTCCGAGTTCAGCGTCTCTACCATATGGCGATTATTGCAGTGCAGCAATAGCAGTTCTCAACTGACAAGAATTTCGCTCGATGAGGTCGGACCTCAAGACCAAGAGGAATTCGCTTGCGTTTCCCCACCGCGTTGGGACATTTTGGCCGAGTTCCTGCAGTATGAGGAACTTTCAAGCATTCTGAGGCATTCCTGATCATCTCCAAGGGGAGGACGTCATGAAGTGCTGCCGACATGCTGCTGTGGCCGCGCTGTTCTGGCTGGTCACCGGCTTCGCATATGCCGACGAGGCGCCTTTCCTCCAGTCGCTTGCTGGCGATTGGACGGGCGGAGGCATGATGAAACGCACGACCTCCTCGTCCCCGATCAACCTGAGTTGCAATTTCACATCCCAGGCGAGTGGCGAGGCGCTTTCGATGAAGGGGACCTGCCGCGGGATGATCGTTATCACGCGGCCGGTGTCGGCAGATATCACGGTCACCGGAACACAGTATGCCGGTCGTTACGTCGGTCCGTCCGGTGGCGTATCCGGTCTTCAGGGAAGCCGCCGCGGCGACGCCATCAATCTCGCGGTGCGCTGGTCAAAGGTGATAAACGGTGACCGCAGCGCCAACATGACCATCCAGCGTGTCGATGCCAATGCGATCCGCATTCGAACGGTCGACAAGGATCCGGCATCCGGCCAGCAGGTGGTGACCAGTGAGATCAACCTGCAGCGCGATTAGGTGCCCAGGCCGATACAACCTCTCGTCGGAGCAGCCGCGCAAACCTATATAGATGGCAAAATGCCGGTGATTTCCGCCGGCTGAACCGGAGATATGCATGAGCCGCGATCCATACGAGCTTCTCGGCGTGAAGAAGGACGCCACACAGAAAGACATTCAAAGCGCATTTCGTAAGCTCGCCAAGAAACTTCACCCCGATCTCAATCCCGGCGACAAGAAGGCCGAGGACCGCTTCAAGGAAATTTCCGCTGCCTACGAGCTGCTGAGCGATGAAGAAAAGCGCGGGCGCTTTGACCGCGGCGAGATCGACATGACCGGTGCCGAGCAGGCGCCGCGCCACTACTATCGCGACTATGCCTCTGCAGGAAACGCCGGCAACCCTTATCACAACAGCGCGGGCTATGCCGACTTCGGCGAAAGCGACGATATTTTCTCGAGCTTCTTTTCGCGACGAACCCGCGGAGGCGATTTCCATGCACAGGGCCAGAACCGGCAGTATTCGATGGAGGTCGATTTCCTCGATGCCGTCAACGGCACGAAGACCCAGATCCGTTTGCCGGACGGGCCGGCGCTCGACCTGCAGATACCGCCTGGCACGCGCGACGGCCAGACGCTCAGACTGCGCGGCAAAGGCGAGGCCGGTATTGGCGGCGGCCGGCCGGGAGATGCGCTTGTCGAAATTCGCGTGCGTCCGCATCGCTTCTATGTTCGTGACGGCGACGACATTCGCTTCGACCTGCCGATTACGCTGCGCGAGGCCGTGCTCGGCGGCAAGGTGCGCGCGCCGACGCCGTCAGGTCCGGTCAACCTCACATTGCCGCCGCACTCCAACACCGGGAAGGTTTTGCGCCTGAAGGGCAAGGGCGTTCCGAAGAAAGACGGCAGTGCTGGAGACATCTACATCTCTCTGAAAATCGTGCTGCCGAACGGACCAGATGAGCAGCTGACCGATTTCATGACCGGCTGGACAGCTGGCGACGAGCAGGATCCGAGAAAGGGCATGGGAGAATAGCCATGGATGATCTTGAATTCCGCCGCTTTCTTAAAATCGACGTGAGGGTGTTAGAGGTGTGGGTCGAGCAGGGATGGCTGCTGCCTCAGACACGTGACGGCACTCGCGATTTTCGCGACACCGATGTCGCGCGGGCGCAGCTCATCCTCGACCTGACGCGTGACATGGGTGTCAACGATGCCGGCGTCGATCTGATCATGGATCTCATCGATCAGATCCACGGACTGCGCGGAACGCTTCGCGAAATGCTCGCCGCCATGGAAGGGCAGGACGAGGAGGTAAAGCGCAGACTGCGCGGCAAGCTCGATGAGCTCTCCGGCATCCACCGCCTTTAGTACATGGCCAGGGAACAGGATGGCAACGACCTGATTGCCGGAAGGAGATGCAATGACCGAGGTTCCGCATGATCACGACCACCATCCGATCGACTGGCGCGAACATGGCGTAAAGGTCATTCCGGGTAATTCACTCGACCCCAATACCGCCCAGACCCCAGGGATGAACCGGGCGACGGCGATCAACCATGCGCGTGCTGGGGCGGAGAAAATATGGGCCGGCACCGTGACCATCCATGCGAATGCGAAGACCGGCGCCCATCACCACGGGGATCTCGAAAGCATCATCTATGTGGTGAAAGGGAAGGCACGCATGCGCTGGGGCGACCACCTCGAATTCACGGCAGAGGCCGGTCCCGGTGATTTCATCTACGTGCCGCCTTACGTTCCCCATCAAGAGATCAATGCCAGCCGCGACGAGACGCTCGAATGTGTTCTTGTGCGCTCCGGCCAGGAACCGGTCGTCGTCAATCTCGATATCGAACCGGTCGAACAGCCGGAAGATGTTTTATGGATCGACCCGATCCATCGCGCATGAGCGCTTTTACAGCGAACCCTTGAGAATGGCCGCAAAGCTCGGGTCGAAAGCGCGGCTGATCGGGTCGGCGGCAGCGCCAAGCGCAACGGCCCAGGGATCAGTCATTCCAAGCTGGAAGCGAGGAATGACCCGGCCACGGCGATCGGCGATCGATGGCGGCAGAGGGTGCATCGCCTCGACCAGACGTCGCGCCAGGGCTTCAGGCGCACCGCCGCAGAGAATCACGGTTTGCGGATCGAAGATCGATTCGATCAGATGTACGCTCCAGCGAAGATCCATCACGGCTTCTTCGATCCAGCTCTGTATTCTCGCATCATTCTTCAGCGCCAGTTCGTTCACCATCGCATAGACGCCGGGATCCGCCGGGTCGATCGCCAGGTGCTGGTAGAGCGAGGCGAGCGAGGCACGATGCTCGAGTGGCGTCGGGCTGCCGCTTGCCGAAAGCAGCGCCATGCCGATTTCGCCCGCATTGCCGTTTGCACCGCTGTAAAGTTCCCCGCCGAGGATCAGACCAGCACCGATACCGTAGCCGAGATAGAGGCAAACGGCATGGTCGAGCCCATGGGCGGCGCCAACCATCCGCTCCGCCGTTGCGCATGCGGCCGCATCGTTTTGCAGACGAACGCCAAGACCCGTGCCTGCCGCCAGCGTTTCCAGTAGCGGAAACTTTTGCCAGGCGGCCATCATCCAGGGATCGTCACCCGTCGCCTCGATCCCGAACGGGCCAGGCATCGCCGCGCCCAGGCCAACGAGCCGCCGCTCCGATTGAGCAACGAGGCCGGCAAGGTCACGGCGAACCTTCTCGATAAGTTCGAGAATTACGGTTGCACCGCGCGACGGCCCGTCGGTAGGCAGGTTCGCCTCGGCCCGCGTGCGTATGTTGCCGACAAGGTCGACAGCTATGGCCCGGGTTATGTGACGATCGATCTGCAGCCCGATCGCAAAAGCCCCTTCCGGCACCAGGCGATAGGGCGTCGACGGCTGTCCCCTGCCCTTGCGAACAGCTTCCTGCGCGGTGACCAGCCCTTCCTGTTCGAGTTCGTCGATGATGTTCGACACGGTCTGTTTGGTGAGCTTGGTGGCGCGCGCCAGGTCTGCTCGCGAGAGTGCTCCATTCACTCTCAGGGCATCCATCATCACCCGCCGGTTATGGGCGCTTGTGCCTTCATGATTGGTGCCTGCTTTTGCCCGTATCGGGCGCGCTTCGTTCATTCCGAATTCCCTCTTGACAGCAGTAGAATATTGAAGAAGAAATAAGTCAAGACAATTGACTTAATAAGGAACCAAAGAGTTCCAGGGAACGCAAGAGAGTCCGAAAGCGGCTCTGACGACGCTCCGAATCCGGCAGCCGGCTAACCGGCGCCTTTTCAACAACCGATGGCGACGACAGCCGCCTTCGGACAAACGGGTGAATGTCAAAAAACTGGAGGCTGGAATGTTGAAATCCCTGAACAAGACGCTGCTTGGCGCAGCACTGATCGGCGCGTCTTTCGCGCCGCACGCCTTTGCCGAAACGACGATCAATGCGCTGTTTATGGCACAAGCGGCCTATAGCGAGGCTGACGTCCGCGCCATGACGGATGCATTTTCCAAGGCAAACCCCGACGTCAAGGTCAATCTCGAATTCGTGCCTTACGAAGGCCTGCACGACAAGACGGTGCTCGCTCAGGGGTCCGGCGGTTACGACGTCGTCCTCTTCGACGTGATCTGGCCTGCCGAATACGCGACCAACAATGTCCTCGTCGACGTCACCGCGCGCATCACCGACGATATGAAGAAGGGTGTCCTTCCTGGTGCATGGACGACCGTTCAGTATGACGGCAAGTACTACGGGATGCCGTGGATCCTCGACACCAAGTATTTGTTCTACAACAAGGAAATCCTCGAAAAGGCCGGCATAAAGTCACCGCCGAAGACCTGGGACGAACTGGCCGAGCAGGCAAAGACGATCAAGGACAAGGGCCTTCTCGCAACGCCGATCGCCTGGAGCTGGTCGCAGGCCGAAGCCGCGATCTGCGATTACACGACGCTCGTCAGCGCCTACAAGGGCGATTTCCTGAAGGACGGCAAGCCGGCCTTCCAGAGTGGCGGCGGTCTCGACGCGCTGAACTATATGGTTTCCAGCTACAAATCCGGCCTGACCAACCCGAACTCCAAGGAATTCCTGGAAGAGGATGTGCGAAAGGTCTTCCAGAACGGCGATGCTGCTTTTGCGCTGAACTGGACCTACATGTACAACATGGCGAACGACCCGAAGGACAGCAAGGTCGCGGGCAAGGTCGGCGTTGTCCCGGCTCCCGGTGTCGCGGGCAAGAGCGAAGCGTCGGCCGTCAACGGCTCGATGGGTCTTGGTGTCACCACGGCCAGCAAGCATCCGGATGAGGCCTGGAAGTACGTCACCTTCATGACCTCGCAGCCGACGCAGAACCAGTATGCCAAGCTCAGCCTGCCGATCTGGGCATCGTCTTATCAGGATCCGGCCGTGACGAAGGGCCAGGAAGAACTGATCGCTGCGGCCAAGGTCGGTCTTGCCGCGATGTATCCGCGCCCGACCACGCCGAAGTATCAGGAGCTTTCCACAGCTCTGCAGCAGGCGATCCAGGAATCCCTGCTCGGCCAGTCTTCGCCGGAGGACGCCCTGAAGTCGGCTGCCGACAACAGCGGTCTCTAAGCGATGTAACCGTCCAGGCGGCCCCGTGCCGCCTGGTTTCCACTTTACCAGTCCGATGAATTGAGAGGGCGCCTCATGTCCGGCACCTGGATGACAACCCGCGCGTGGCTTTTGATGTTGCCGCTGCTTGTCGTGATGATCGCCGTCATCGGATGGCCATTGGTCGACACCGTCGGCCTGTCTTTCACAGACGCCAAGCTTGTCGGCACATCAGGCAATTTTGTCGGCATCGACAACTACGTGAAGATGATTTCCGGTTCGAATTTTCAGCGGACCCTGATCACGACCACCTGGTTCGCGGTCATTTCGGTTGCTGCCGAGATGGTGATCGGCGTGCTTGCAGCACTCCTCCTCAACCAGGATTTCCGGGGCCGCGCGGTGCTGCGCGCCCTGATGATCCTTCCCTGGGCACTGCCAACCGTCGTCAACGCCACGCTCTGGCGATTGATCTACAATCCGGAATACGGCGCGCTCAACGCCGCGCTGATGCAAGTCGGGCTGATCGACGCCTATCGCTCCTGGCTTGGCGAACCGGGCACAGCACTTGCCGCCCTGATCGTCGCCGATTGCTGGAAGAACTTTCCGCTGGTCGCGCTCATTGCGCTTGCTGCCTTGCAAGCGGTGCCGCGTGACGTCACTGCCGCCTCACTGGTCGACGGCGCCGGTCCCTTCGCCCGCTTCCGCTTCGTGATCCTGCCCTATCTCGCGGGTCCGCTGATGGTGGCCCTGGTGCTGCGCACCATCGAGGCCTTCAAGGTGTTCGACATCATCTGGGTCATGACCCGCGGCGGCCCGGCCAACAGTACGAGGACGCTGTCGATCCTCGTCTATCAGGAAGCGTTTTCCTTCCAGCGGGCCGGCTCCGGCGCCTCGTTGGCTTTGATCGTCACATTGCTGGTAACGGTGCTGGCTCTCGCCTATGCCACGCTGGTGCGCAAGACCGCAGGGAGTGCCGCCTGATGGAACGCAAGAGCCCATTCTTTACAGCCTTCATCTACGTCTGCGCCTTGCTGCTTGCGGCCGTCATCCTGGCACCGATTCTCTGGCTGTTCATCATGAGCATCTCGCCGGCCGCCGATCTGGCCGCCAAGCCGCTCCGCTGGTGGCCGCAAACGGCAGACTTCTCCCGGTACGCCGCCTTGCTGTCGACGATCGAGAACAGCGCTGGCGCCGCCTTCACCTCGTCGCTCAGAAACAGCATCGAGGTTGCCGGCATGGCGACGATCGCCGCTATCGCGCTGGCGATTCCGGCCGGTTGGGCCGTGTCGCGAACACCTTCCGTCGGTTGGTCGCTTTCAATGGTCATCGCCACCTACATGCTGCCACCGGTTGCGCTTGCCGTGCCGCTCTACATGGGCCTGGCCTATCTCGGCATGCTGAACAACGTCTTCGGCCTCGCCCTCGTCTATCTGACGATCCTCGCCCCCTTCACGACATGGCTCATGAAATCCGGCTTCGATTCCATCCCGAAGGAGATCGAAGCCGCGGCAATGATTGACGGTGCCGGCCTGTTCCAGACCTTGAAGATCATTACCCTGCCGCTGGCCATGCCTGTTGTCGCCACCTCGGCGCTGTTCGCTTTCCTGCTCGGGTGGGACGAGTTCTTCTATGCGCTGCTCTTCACCTCCGATCAGCGCGCCAAGACACTCACGGTTGCCATCGCCGATCTGGCCGGTGGCCGTGTCTCCGATTACGGACTGATCGCGACTGCCGGTGTGCTCGCCGCTCTGCCACCGGTGCTGGTTGGTCTCGTCATGCAACGCGCCCTGATATCAGGGCTGACAAGCGGCGGCGTCAAGGGATGACAAGGACCATGGAAAACAAACGACCAACCGGCCTGATTGCAATTGATCGCGAAATGGCGCGTCAGCATGCGGATGCGCTCACATCCTATGACAACGCAAGGCAAACCGCTCAGGCCATTGCGGAATCGCTGAAGAAAAACGCCAGGCTGCTTCTTCTCGGCATGGGCGGATCTCATGCCGTCGGCCGAGCCGTCGAGCCGCTCTACCGTGCCTGCGGCATCGACGCGATCGCTCTACCCCTGTCCGAGCAACTCGGACAACCGCTCGCGCTCGACGGCCGAACAGTGATCATCACCTCGCAATCTGGCGAAAGTGCCGAGGTGGTGCGCTGGTTCTTTGAAACAGGAGCCAGTGGTGACACATTCGGGCTGACGCTGGAGCAAGGATCATTCCTGGCGCGTACGGCGCCTTCCCTCATCGGAGCGGGCGGCACGGAATTGGCGTTTGCTGCAACGCGCAGCCTGACAGTCTCCTTTGCCCTGCATCTTGCGGTGCTGGCAGCCCTTGGCGAGGATCCCGCGGCAGCCCTTGCCGCACTCACCGCCCCGGAAACACCAAGCATCGACATCGCTCTTGCAGCTCTCGATAACGTGGCGACGGTCGTTACCTCGGGCAGGCGCCTGCAGGGTCTTGCCGAAGCGCTGGCCCTTGGCCTGACAGAACTCTCCCGCCTTCCCTGCTTTTCGCTCGAAGGCGGGCAGTTGCGGCACGGACCGATGGAGATGCTCGGCCCGGCCGTCGGTGTCGTTCTTTTCCGGGGACAGGACAGCACCGCCGGTCTGGTCACGGCCATGGCCGTATCAGCCGTCGAAACCGGCGCTCCGGTCATCATCTTCGATGCATCGGGTGAAGCCCCGATTGCGGGCGCGGTGACCATCGGCTTCAAGCCAGCTTCGGGCCTGGCTGCAGTCTTCGCAATGCTGCCCGTGGCACAGCGCTTCATGGTCGCCTTCGCCGATGCGCGTGTCGAGAACGCCGGCACGCCTGTGCGCTCGACAAAGATCACCCGGAGCGAATGATGCGCCCGCTTGCCGTCATCGGAAACGTGAATATCGACCTCATCCTCGGCCCTGCTGCTCCCTGGCCGAAGGCTGGCACCGAGATCATCGTCGACCACGACGAACTGCGCGTCGGCGGGGCAGCGGGCAACAGCGCCCTCGCCTGGGAAGGTCTTGGCGTCGAATTCGAGATCGCCGCCAATGTTGGCAACGACCAGTTCGGTCGCTGGTTGACCGAGGCTTTCGGCAAGCGGTCCGCGAAGTGGCCGGTGCGCCCTGAGCAGACGACACTCTCGGTTGGCATCACCCATCCCGATGGAGAGCGCACGTTCTTCACCACCCGCGGTCACCTGCCGCGCCTCAGCCTTTCCGATGTCTTTGCCGTCCTGGATGGCACGACGCTGTCGGGGGGCTTCGTGTTGCTCTGCGGCTCATTCCTGACGGAAGATCTGACCCGCGAGTACGATGCTTTCTTCGACTGGGCCGACAAGCACCAGATTGCGATTGCGCTTGACACTGGCTGGCCGCTCGACGGCTGGACGAACGAGAATTGCGAGGCCACGCGAAACTGGCTTTCCCGCTGCGCGATTGCGCTGCTCAACGAAGTGGAGTCCACCACCCTCACCGGCCTCGACGACCCTGTCGAAGCGGGGACCGAAATCCGATCCCACATGCCGGAGGGTGCCATCGTCGTCGTCAAGCGCGGACCGGACGGAGCGCTCGCGATTGGTGCGGACGGGCAGTGCATCGCCGCTGCGGCTCCCTCCGTCACGGTTGTCGATACGATCGGCGCCGGCGATGTCTTCAACGCCGGTTTTCTGGCAGCGCTGGCGCAAGAAAAACCTCTCGCTGACTGCCTGCGGGCCGGAACCGCGGTCGCATCACGGGCAATTTCGACCCTTCCGCGCAACTACGGCGGACCATCCACATCTGAGGAGCCCGCTCGATGAGTGCTCTTGAAATTGCCAACATCCGCAAGACATACGGCGATGTCGAAACCCTGAAGGGCATCGACATCGCGCTCGAAAGCGGCGAGTTTCTCGTTCTGCTCGGCTCTTCCGGCTGCGGAAAATCGACCCTACTCAACATCATCGCGGGGCTGGCGGAGGCAACAAGCGGCGACGTGCGTATCGGCGGACGCTCGGTCCTCGGCGTGCATCCGAAGGATCGTGACATCGCCATGGTCTTCCAGTCCTACGCGCTCTATCCAAACCTGACTGTCCATCGCAATATCGGCTTCGGCTTGGAAATGCGCAAAGTTCCGAGCGCCGAGCGCGACACGGCGGTACGCGATGCAGCGAAATTGCTGCAGATCGAAAGCCTGCTCGACCGCAGGCCAAGTCAACTGTCGGGTGGCCAGCGCCAGCGCGTTGCGATCGGCCGCGCCCTTGTACGCAAGCCGGAAGTCTTTTTGTTCGACGAGCCGCTATCCAACCTGGACGCAAAATTGCGCATGGAGATGCGCACCGAACTCAAGCGTCTGCATCAGATGCTCAAGACCACGGTCGTCTACGTGACGCACGACCAGATCGAGGCCATGACGCTCGCCACCCGCATTGCGGTTATGCGCGATGGGCGGATCGAGCAGCTCGGCAGCCCGTCGGAGATTTACGATCGACCGGCAACTCTCTATGTCGCCACGTTTGTCGGGGCGCCGCCAATGAACCTTTTGAACGCTACGGTTCGCGGCAGCGAACTTCAGATCGAGGGCAGCGACATCGCGCTACCTCTTCCGGGCGGACTTCAAGCCGAGCCTAGAGATGGCCAGAAGCTGATTGTCGGAATACGGCCGGAATCACTTCGGTTTGGTTCGTCCGGCCTCACGCTACCGGCGAAATGCGAGGTTGCAGAATTGACTGGTCCCGAGCTTGTCGTCACCGCTTTTGCGGGCACGCAACGGATCATGGCCTGCCTGCCGCCGCGCACGAGCTTGGAGAATGGTCAGATGCTGACGCTCACCTTCGATCCGCAAGCAATCCACCTGTTCAATGCGGAAACCGGATTGCGCTGCAGCTAGCCTGGAGCGTCACGCCGATTTGCGGGCCGAGACGAAGCGGTTCATCGCATCGAACGAGAAGGCCGCAACCGGCAAGCTGGTCCCACCTTGAAGTGCCAGGTCGGCGAGAATCTCGCCGACGACGCTCGTGAACTTGAAGCCATGGCCGGAGCAGGGCGACGCGACGACGACGTTCGGGTTGCCAGGGGTAACGTCGAGCAGAAAATCCTCACTCGGCAGCATCGTGTAGCGGCATGTCACGGCGCTGACCCGCGGTCCGGCAGCGGCCGGCACGCGCCTGGCGATAAAGCTATCGAGGAGTGCCGTATCTCTGGCGTTGACGGGCGGATTGGGCTGGTTGGGATCGATCGGCTCGCGGAAATGCGCGTGCCTCCCGACTTTGACGCTGTCCATGCCGATCGCCGGAAAACCGAAGTAGGAGCCCTCTGCCCCCTCGTCCCGAAGGAAGCACGGCATGCGCTGCGGTTCCGTCGCAAATCCGTCTTGCGACTGATACCAGGCGACGACCTGTCGGATCGGTACTGCGTGTTCCTTCAAATCGGGAATGAGTTCGGCGATCCACGAGCCGGTGGCAACCACCACCTTTTTGGCACGATAGTGGCCCTCAGCCGATCGGATCGTCACCCCGCTGTCGCCCGGCTCGATCGCTGTTACCCGTTCGCCGAAGTGAAGAACCGCACCATCCTGCGCTGCAAGTTTGAGATAGCCCATGACAGCCGCCTCGGGCCTGAGATAGCCCCCCTTTGGATCGAGGACAGCAATGTCCTCGTCATCCAGTTGGAAGGCGGGAAACCGACGCGCCACGTCCATCTTGTCGAGGACCTCATGCGGCAGGGCGTGCATCTCGCAGGACGCGCGTGTGCCCGTAACGATCTTGCTGTCTTCAGCCCCGATCTGGAGAACACCGGTGATCGTCAGAATTTCCGTGCGAAGCCGCGCCTCCAAAGCGCGCCAGTTGCTATAGGCGCGCTGCAGCAGCGGCACATAGGACGGATCTTCGAAGTAGCCCATCCGGATCAGGCGGCTATCCCCATGCGAAGAGCTGAGCGCATGGGCAGGAAAATAGGCGTCGATGCCAATCGTCCTGGCGCCGCGCGCCGCAAGGAAGGAGATGGCAGCGCTTCCCATGGCGCCGAGGCCGATCACGGCAACGTCGAAATCAGCTGTCATTTCTGCTCCTCAGATCAATTCGGGCGGTGCTTCTTGCCGGATAAAGCTACGAAGCGCCTCGATGTCGGCAGCCAACGGGCGATCGTCGGCGTAATGCGGGACGACCTGACGTACCGCACGGTGGATTGCGTCCGTCGCCTTGGCGCGCTTTGCTGTCGACGCCAGGAAGTCATGCGCCTGGGCTGCCGCCATCAATTCGATGGCGACTATATATTCAGCGTTGTCGATGACCGAAAGGAGCTTATTTGCCGCAGCCGTTGGATGCGCGAGAAAATCCTCCTGCAGGCCGGAGGTAACGCCGCCATCGGTGGAAGCGGGTGCGGCCAGCCTGCGGTTCTCGTTGCTGAGCGCGGCTGCGGTATATTGCGCGATCATGAAGCCGGAATTACTGCCGGCATCGCTCGCCAGAAAAGGCGGCAGGTTGCTGATCAGCGGATTGACGAGCCGATCCATACGGCGCTCGCTCATGGCCGATATCTGCGCAAGGGCGATCGCCAGGCTGTCGGACGCCTGCGCGAGGGCCGGCGCCACGGCATGAGCCTCCGACGAGACGACAGGATTTTCAGGTGTTCCCGAGACCGCCGGATTGTCGGTGACCGAGGCAAGTTCGCGATCGACGACGTCGGATGCATTGTCAAAGACGTCGCGAGCTGCTCCGTGGGCGTGCGGGACCGAGCGTAGGCTGAGCGCATCCTGCGTGCGTTTTGCGAGCGCTGCTGCGATCAGCCCGCTGCCCTCCAGGCGCCGCCTCAAGGAAGCGCCAACATGCGCGATGCCGCGCGACGGACGAAGCGCTAGCACTGTCTCGTCGAAGGCCGCCATCTGACACCCGCAAGCTTCCAGCGTCAGGGCTGCCACAGCATCGGCCCAGTCGAGCAGATGGTTCGCGCGTGCTAGCGCGACGCTGGCTAAACCCGTTGCACAGGCCGTTCCGTTGACGAGGCTTAACCCCTCTTTTGCACCGAGCACGAGTGGAGCAAGACCAATGGCATCGAGAGCCTCCCGGCCGTTCATGCGCCTGCCCGCCACCGATGCGCTTCCTTCCCCGATGAGGACGAGCGCCGTATGGGCATTGTGCGTGAGGTAACCGGCTGAGCCCCTCGACGGGACATCAGGCACGCAATCGTGCTCCAAAAATGCCGTGAGGTGGCGGATGATATCCGCCCGTACGCCGGAATGGCCATGCGCGAAATTGGCGACTTGCGCCGCGATGATTGCCCGGACCTCGCGGCCCGCCAGGAGTTCGCCGACGCCACAGGCGTGACTGAGGAGGATGTTGCGCGACAGCCGGCTTTGGGAGTTGCGATCGACGACCGTATCTGATAGCGCGCCGACGCCTGTATTGATGCCATAGGCACGTATCCCTGTCTCGACAATGCGTTCGATGATCCGGCTGGCATTGTCGACGCGACCCCAGGCTGCGGGTGATAGCGCAAGCGTCTCGCCGGCCGCAACGCGTGCAATGTCACGCCAGCCGATCAGCGTGTCGATGGTGACCGTCATTGCCCGCTTCCGAAATGACCGATGAACTGTCGGAAGGCCGGTGACGCGCCCCCCCCGAACATTTCGTCCGGCGCGCCGCTGCTCTCGACCAGGCCTTCCTTCATGAAGACAACGCGATTGGAAACATTGCGCGCAAAGCTCATCTCGTGCGTGACGACCAGCATCGTCATCCCCTCCTCGGCAAGCGCACGCATGACACGCAACACCTCGCCGACGAGCTCCGGGTCAAGCGCCGACGTCGGCTCGTCGAAGAGCATGACTTTCGGTTTCATCGCGAGTGCCCGGGCGATCGCTGCGCGCTGCTGCTGGCCGCCCGACAGGTGCGCTGGATAGGCGTGGCGCTTGTCGGCAATGCCGACCTTTTCGAGAAGCGCCTCTGCCTCGGCGACGCATTCGGAACGCGGGCGCTTGAGCACGTGGACCGGTCCCTCGATTACATTCTGCAGGATCGTCATATGTGACCACAGATTGAAGGACTGGAAGACCATGCCCAGTTCCGAGCGGATATGGTCGACCTGCTTCTGGCTCGCCGGCCGGCTCGTGCCGCCCTTGTGGATCATGCGGATCTGCTCGCCATCCACCCAGATCTCGCCGTCGGTTGCCGTTTCCAACAGGTTGATGCAGCGCAGAAAGGTGGACTTGCCGGAACCCGAGGCCCCGAGCAGGGAAATGACGTCGCCGTCCTCGGCATCGAGCGAGATGCCACGCAAGACCTCGTGCGTGCCGAAGCTTTTGCGGATGTTGCGGACGGAAAGTCGGGTAACGCCTGGCATGGAAGCTCCAATCGTGTCCGGAGGGCTCTCAGGCTTTCAGCGCCGGCGGGATCGCACGGCGGTGTCGCGAGAGCGAATATTCTAGCAGGGACATCGCCTGCAGGATGATGAAGTTGAGAACGAGATAGATGATCGCCGCACAGAGGAACACTTCCATCGTGCGGTATGTTTGCGAGATCAGCCGCTGTGCCACGCCGGTCACTTCCCATACGGTGACCAGGCTTGCGAGTGCCGTCGATTTCATCATCAGGACGATCTCGGTGGAGTAGGCCGGAAGCGCGTGCCGGAATGCGATCGGCGCCAGGATGCGGCGCACGAGAAGAGCACCGGACATGCCGATCGAGCGAGCGGCCTCGATCTCGCGCGGCGAGACGGCGCGAATGCCACCACGAAAGATCTCGGCAGAATAGCCGGCGGTGCAGAGTGCCAGTGACAGTACCGCACAAACGAACGGTTCACGCAGGAACGGCCAAAGGAAGGAATAGCGGATGAAGCCGAACTGGCCGAGGCCATAAAAGACGAGGAACATCTGGATCAGCAGCGGCGAGCCGCGAAAGATGAAGATGTATCCCTTGGCAATCGACGACAGCACCGGATTGCCGGCGACACGCATCCAGACGATCAGCAGGGCCAGAAGACCACCGAAGAAGACCGAGACGGAGAACAGAGCCAAGGTCATCGGGACGGCTTTGAGCAGGGTCGTCATCGTTTGGGCGAGAAAAGCGAAATCCATCGTATTACCTCACGCCTTTCCCATGGCCGCTGTCGGCATGCTGCGATTGGCGCGCCGCTCTGCGCCATTGAAAACCCGGTCGGAGAGGCTTGTCAGGATCAGGTAGAGGATGCCGCCGACGATGAAGAACAGGAAATACTGTCGTGTCGAACCGGCAGCGACCTGGCTGGTGCGCATCAGTTCCGCCAAACCGGTCACCGAGATCAGTGCGGAATCCTTGAGGCTGAGCTGCCAGACGTTGCCGAGACCGGGGATTGCGAAGCGCAGCACCTGCGGAATGATGATCCGGCGAAAGCGCAGACCGCGATGCATGCCGATCGCTGATGCCGCCTCCAATTCACCCTTGGAAATGGCAAGGTACGCCCCGCGGAATACTTCCGCCTGATAGGCGCCGGAGATGATCCCAACTGCCAGCGCACCGGCCAGAAACGACGGCAGCCCGAGGAAGCCCTCATAGCCCATCGCCTTGCCGATCGAGGTGACTGCGGAGGACCCTCCGAAATAGATCAGGTAGATGATCAGCAATTCCGGCACACCGCGAAAGACAGTCGTGTAGACGTTGCCGAGCGCAACAAGCCAAGCCTTGCCGGAGAGCTTGGCAGCAGAGATTATCGCGCCGAGCACCGCGCCGATCGCAAGCGCGCTTGCGGTCACGGCAAGCGTCATCAACGCGGCGAGCAGAAGAAGCGCGCCCCATCCGGTCGAGCCGAACCCAATCAGTTCCAGTGTTGCCATATCATGTTCCCCGCGCCCGCCGCTGTCCCGGCGGTGTCAGAATAGCATGCGGTCCCCGGCCTTGAAGCCGGAGACCGGGACCTCCGGCCTTTGCCGGAAATCAGTTCTGCGGGCTGACGTCGACCTTGAACCACTTCATCGAGAGGTTCTTTACGGTACCGTCGGCGAGTGCGGACTTGATCGCTTCGTTGAACTTGTCACGAAGGTCGGTATCGGCCTGGCGGATGCCGAGACCCTCGCCCTCACCCCAGATCGGGCCAACGATCTCGGGGCCGGTAAAGGCCAGCGTGTCGTTTGCGGACTGGAAGGCATTGGCGAAATACACGGCATCGTCGAAGCCAAGATCAATACGGCCGTTCTGCAGATCGAGATCGCGGTCGGCGCCGGTCTTGTACTCGCGGATCTCCGCGATATCGCCGAAATTATCGTAAACGAACTTCGCGTAAACGGTCGCGGCCTGAATTCCGATCGTCTTGCCCTTGAAGGCCTCCTTCAGCGCATCGACTTCCTTAACGCCGGTCTGGCCGGGCGTCATCTTGATCGTCGCACCGGTACCGGCTGCATTGGCAAGCGGGCTGTCCTTGGCGGTCGCGAAAGCGGCCGGCGTCGCGGCATAAGGGATGGTGAAGCCGATGACCTTCTTGCGGTCATCGGTGATCGACAGCGCATCCATGATGACGTCGAATTTGCCGGCATTGAGTGCCGGGATCATGCCATCCCAATCGGATGCGACGAGCTTGCAGTCGATCTTGGCACGTTCGCACAGAACCTTGGCAAGTTCGGGCTCGAAGCCACCAAGCGTGCCGTCGGCATTGGTCATGTTCCAGGGCGCATAGGCCCCCTCAAGCGTAATGGTGGCCGTCTTCCAGTCCTTGGCGGCGACGGGCGCGACGAAGGCCGAGAGCGCAAAGGCGCTGGAAAGAAGGAGCGCGCTGAATTTCATTGGTTCTATCTCCTCTGAAGTGACGATTGACCTTGCGGCCCGACACCGGTCTTCGCCGGCTTGCTCGACGCCGACCTTGTTGATCGATCTTTCGAGAGGTTGTATATGGTACCATATGAGATATTTTGTGTTATGCAAGAGGAAAGTCGACTTATCGAGCGGATTCCGCGATTGCAAAGGAAACAGGCAATGAAGCGTCCAAGCGAGATGATGAGGGATAACGATACCGCACCGCTCTACGCCGGCGTCAAGCAGATGATACTCGACCGCATCCATAGCGGCGAGTGGCCTCCGAAGCATCGCGTGCCTTCCGAAAACGAACTGGTGAACGAACTCGGCGTCAGCAAGATGACCGCCAACAGGGCATTGCGTGAACTCGCAAACGAAGGTGAGCTGGTTCGCATCCAGGGCGTCGGCTCCTTTGTCGCGGAGCGCAAGGGGTATTCGGCCCTGTTCGAGGTTCGCAATATTGCCGAAGAGATTGCTGAGCGCGGCCACGCGCATGAGGCCTCGGTGGTGATTTTGGCGCAGGAGACAGCATCTCCCGAGACGGCCGACGCGCTGGAGCTCGATATCGGCGCACCCGTCTTTCACTCCCTGATCGTGCACAGCGAAAACGGCGTGCCGGTGCAGATCGAAGACCGGTTCGTCAATCCGGCAGCAGCCCCCGATTATCTGGCGCAGGACTTTGCCTCTCTGACCCCAAACGCCTATCTGACGGCTGCCGCCCCTCTGAGCGGATCCGAGCACATCGTCGAGGCGGCCATGCCGCAGTCCTGGGAGTGCAAGCTCCTGACGATCCTGAAGAGCGAGCCTTGCCTGGCCATCCGCCGCCGCACCTGGTCCGGGCGGCACGTCGTCTCCACCGCCCGCCTCATCTATCCCGGCAACCGCTACCGGCTCGAGGCTCGCACCGGCAAGGTATTCGAGGAATAGAGGTTAGTTGTATATGGAACATGCGCCCTTCGGACGCGGAAATGTAGAAGACGCGGACTGGTTTCGCCGCTCCTATCGCTACTGCGCGGGCAAGTGGACAAAGCTTCAGTCGAAAAAGCCCGCATCCTCTTCCCTCAGATATCTCCTGGCCGCTTCAGCGTCGATATCGAGGCCGAGCCCCGGCGCTTCCAGCAGGTCCACCATGCTGTCCTTCACGATCTGCTGCGGCAAGCCGATTACCAGATCCTCCCACCAGGGATCGGAGGCGGTGGGATATTCGAAGGCGATGTAATTTGCCGGCAACGTAGCGCAGACATTGATCAACGCGCCGAGGCCGAGCAGACCGTTGGCAGTGCCGTGCGGCGCCATCAGGATCGAGTGCATGTAGGCGTGCTCGGCGACCCATTTTAGCTCGGCAATGCCTCCGACATCGGCTGGATCGGGGCCGATGACGCGTACCGCCTGCGTTTCGATCAACTCTTTGAAATTGTGTCGCAGGTAGATCTGCTCACCAGTGTGGATTGGCGTCGAGGTGGAGGTTGTCAGCTCCCGATAGGCCTGCGGATTGACCCATGGCACGTAGTCGCCAGTCAGCATGTCCTCGAGCCACATCAAATTGTACTTCTCGACCGCGCGGGCGAACTTGATCGCATCGGGCAGCATCCAGCCGGGGCCGCAGTCGAGCGCCAGGCTGACCTTGTCGCCCAGCACTTCCTTCATTGCGATCACGCAGTCGATCATGTGATTGAAACCGTGCTCGCTGATCATGCCCTGATCCATGGCGCCGTGATAGCCGGCCTTCTTCTGCGTCACGCCGTAGTGGAAGCCCTCGATGGTGTCCTTCATGTTGGAGTGGAACGAGATCCCTTGCTTGATCATGAAGAAGTTCTGCGGCTGCTCCATCATCCACTTCACGTCAGCGGCGTAATCCTCCGGCCGGTCGCCCGAGCGTTTCTGGCGAACCGAGCCGTTGTAGACGCGCACCTTGTCCCGCACCTTGCCGCCGAGCAGTTTATAGGCGGGCACGCCCGCGGCCTTTCCAGCAATATCCCACAACGCATGTTCAATAGCGCTCACCGCGGCGCCGTACGGCTTGAAGGAGCCGCGTTGGCGGATCTTCAGCATGACTCTCTCGACGTCGGTCGGGTCCTCGCCGACCAACGCCTCGCGGAAATGCAGCACAAAGGGCTTGAGGTAGGACTTGGTGAATTCGACTTCGCCCAGGCCATAGAGGCCCTCGTCCGTAACGATGCGGACGATCGGGTGCTTGCCGATAACGGCGCAGCGCAGATCGGTGATCTTCATCTTCGTTCCTTTTTTTCCTCAGCTCCAGGTGCGATCCCAGGAATACTCATTGTCCCAGTGATCCGTAGGCTGCCAAATGCCGGTGAGACCCGGCTGCAGATGCCGCGAGATCACCTCGTCGACGACGTCGTCAATCCCCAGCCCCGGCTTGTCCGGAACAGTGATGAAGCCGTTCTTCACCAGCGGTTTGGGAAGGCCCGTGACGATATCGTCCCACCAGTCGACATCGGCGGAGTGGTATTCGAGCGCCATGAAATTTTCGGTCGCGGTCGCGACATGTGCCGCGGCCATTGCGGCGATTGGACTTTCTGCCATATGGATGGCCATGGCGACACCATCGTCCTGCGCCAGATCGCCAATCTTCTTGGTCTCGAGGATGCCCCCGCTGGTGAGCAGGTCCGGGTGGATCACGGAGACGCCGCCGCTCTTGAGCAGAGGCTCGAAGCCCTCCTTGAGATAGATATCCTCGCCGGTGCAGATCGGCACCGTGGTGGCCTCCTGCAGTCGCTGGTACTGCTCGGTGTATTGCCAAGGGATCACATCCTCGAGCCAGGCTGGCACGTATTTTTCAATTCGCCTGGCGAGGCGAATGCCGTTCTGCAACGAGATATGGCCGATATGGTCGATCGCGAGCGGCACGTCCATGCCGATGACCTCCCGAACCTCGGCGATGTATTGCTCAAGCAGGTCGAGGCCCTTGTCGGAAAAGTGAAGGCCGGTAAACGGGTGCTGGACGTTATGCAAATCGTACGCAGCGTTGCGGACGCGCCGCTCGTCATTGGTCTTCAGCGGCCCGCGAGTGGGACTTTGGCGGTAGCCTTCCAGTGAGCCGGCCGGAAACACGACCGCACCGGGCACATCCGCGATCTGCATCAGCCCAAGATCCATCTTGAGGAAGGTGAAGCCGAGCTCCATGCGTTGCTTGAGGCGCTTTCCGGTCTCGGTGCCGCTCGGCACCGTTGCGTCGGTATCGCAGTAGACGCGCACTTTTTCCCGAAACCGGCCGCCGAGCATCTGGTAGATGGGGACGCCGTAGGCCTTGCCGGCCAGATCCCACAACGCGATTTCAACCGCCGATACGCCACCGCCTTGCCGGCCGTGCCCGCCGAACTGCTTGATCCGGCGAAACAGTCGATCGATGTTGCAAGGGTTCTCGCCAAGCAACCGGCTCTTCAGCATCAGGGCATAGGTGGCGCTGGCACCGTCGCGCACCTCGCCAAGCCCGACGATGCCCTGGTTGGTGTAAATCTTGAGCAGCACCGAGGTGAACGGCGCGCCGACAATTTCGGCTACCCGCATGTCGGTGATGCGAAGGTCGGACGGCTTGGAATGCATGTTCACCCGATTGAGCGCCTCGTCGGCTCCATCTGCCTCTGGCATGACTTGTCCTCGTTTTGGTGGGGGGGGCTCGTCGCCGCGCTCGCTGGGGCGGCGTAGAGCGTTGCTAGGCCAGCTCTATCTCGTGGTCTTGAAGGTAGTCGCGGTTCATTTCAACGCCGAGACCAGGTCTGGGCGCAAGCTTGAGGCTGCCGTTCGAAACATCGAGCGGCCTGTCGATGAGGTGATCGTATTTGCCGAGGTTCCACTCCGACGTTTCGAGTTTGTAGAAGTTGGGAACGGTCATCATCACCTGCGCTCCCGCAACCACGTTGATCGGCCCTGCGGCGTCATGCGGCGAGACCGGGATGTAGTAGGCTTCGCACAGGGCAGAAATCTTCTTGAGTTCAGTAATGCCGCCGGTCCAGGTCACATCAGGCATGATGTAGTCAGCGAGCCTGTTTTCGAGCACCGGCACGAAATCCCACTTGGTGTGGCCGCGCTCGCCCCACGAGATGGCGGCGCTGACCTTCTCACGGACCTGTCGGAGAGCATTGAGGCTCTCCGGCGGACAGGGCTCCTCGAACCAGTCGATCTGACCAGCCTCCTCGAGGCTTCGACAAAGGCGAATGGCGGTCGGAACGTCGAACCGGCCATGCGCATCGATGAGAATGTCGACATCAGAGCCTGCCGTTTCCCGGATCAGAGCCGTGAGTTCGGCGGCTTCGCGCTCGTCCTTGCGGGACATGCTGCCATCGAGGTACCCGTCCCGCTGTTCGCGAGGCTGGCCATCGGCGGCGCGCCCCTGGTAGGGGAAGGGATCGAACTTGAGGGCAGTGTGGCCGGATTCGACGATGTCGCGAATTTCGCGGACGACAGCCTCCTTGCTGGTAAATTTGGCCTGGTTGGGGTGAGTGTAGAGCGCAATTTCATCGCGTACCGATCCGCCCAACAGCTCGTAAATCGGCTTGCCGAGTACCTTGCCTCGTATGTCCCAGAGAGCAATGTCAATGGCGCTCACGCATTCGACCGCGGCCCCGCGACTGCCCATGTAGGTGAAGCTGCGGAATATCTTGTGCCAGAGATACTCGATACGCGCCGGGTCCTCGCCCGTCACTGCGGCACCGATCTGCCGCAGGATCGTGCAGAGCGCGCGATTGGCAAGCCTTGTCGTGGTGGTGATCTCTCCCCAGCCGCTCACCCCCTCATCCGTCGTCACCTCGACGAACAGAAACTCTCCCCAATAGGAAGCCTCGGACTTGATCAGCCACGGCCGCACGCTGGTGATTTTCATCTCAACTGCCTTTATCCGAAGTGGTTGGGATAACGATATTCCAGGCGATCTTTTCTATCCTGCCCGAGCGGCGTTGCGCGCACGCATGTGTTCGAGGATGTGTCGGCCGGAGCCCTCGACATGGCGCGCAATAAGCTCGGCTGCCTCGTTCGCGTTGCCCGCCTTTACGTGCTCGATGAGCTCTCGATGCTCGCTAAGGATCGCCGCACGCCGGGCGAGTGTGAAGTTGAAACGCCGGCTCACGGCTCGAAGCACTTCGCGATGCTTCCACCAAAGCTCGGCGGCATGGCGGTTATAGTGCCTTTGGTACATTATGGTGTGAAAGGCGGTGTCGAGCTCACTGTGCCTGAGCGTGTCGGCGAAGTCGTTCTCTTCAATCAGCGCCTGGATGCGTTCGAGTTCAGCAATGTCTTCGACAGTCGCCATGCTGACGAACCATCGCGTCAGTGCCGGCTCGATCAAGACTCCGATCTCGTAGATGTCCCGAACAAAATCCTGATCAATCGGCCGGACGCGCGCTCCGCGATTGGGAACAAGGGTAACAAAGCCCTCCCCGCGCAGCAGTTGCAGAGCCTCGCGCACGGGATTGGTCGAGGTGCCGTGACGTCGGGCGAGGTCGGTGACCACCAGCCGTTCGTTGGCGACGAGCCGCCCTTCGATGATGTCTTCCCTGATCAGTTGATAGAGCGAGGCACCCTCGCTGGAGGCCCCGATCGCGTCGATCCCTTCGGGTGGCTGTGCTTTGAAAGCGCTCGTATCGGCCAAGACTGTCCCCAATTAATACACGCCTTTCTTAAATATCACGCGAGGCTCCTCCAAACAATGTACGATTTCGCCGGTTGACAGGCAATCGACGATCTGAAAACGTATAATTAGCTTTAAGGCATACACTGGATAAGAACGTCCTGCGGCCGAGGAGCAAAAGACCGCTCGCCTTGAGGCAGAGCGGCATGGGAGCGAACCCGGAGGATACCTATGACGAGGCTTTCACTCGGAGGTGCCGTCCTGCGCGGCACTGTCTCAACCGCTTTGATGATATCGTTGATGTCTGCGTCGGCGCTCGGTGCGTCGATCGATTTGAGCAAGTGGTCGCCACAATATGTGCGCTCCATTGCCGGAACCCAGGATTTTGACACGGCCGGCGATTGCGGCAAGGTCACCCCTCTCGACTATAAGGGGCGACTGACTTTCTGGTATCAGGGCGTGTTCGAGGGCGACCCCGACCTCCTGCGCGAGTATTACAAGGACTTCTTCCAGACCTTCCGCAAGACCTATCCAAACATCCAGCTTGAGGAACAGGCTCTCACCTATAACGACCTGCTGGACAAGTTCCGGACCGCACTCCTTGGCAATGCAGCACCGATGGCGGTCCGCCTGCAGATCCTCGGCGGCACGGAGTTTGCCTCAAAGGGCTATTTGCAGCCGCTCAAACCCGAGGATGTAGGGTATTCGACCGAGGATTTCTGGCCGGGCGCAATGAAGGCTGTAACCTGGGATGGAGTGACCTACGGCATTCCCACCAACAACGAAACGATGGCGTTCATCTGGAACGCCGACATCTTCAAGCGTGCAGGCCTTGATCCGGAAAAGGCTCCGGCAACCTGGGGCGACGTCGTCAAGTATTCCAAGCAGATCCACGACAAGCTCGGCATTGCCGGTTATGGCCTCGTGGCGCGCAAGAATGCCGGAAATACACCCTACCGCTTCATGCCTCAGCTGTGGGCCTATGGCGGCGGCGTCTTCGACGAAGCTACGGCCAACCCGACGTACAAGGTGGTCGAGCTGAACTCCCCGCAGAGCAAGGCGGCACTGCAAGCCTCCTACGATATGTATGTGCGCGACAAGTCGGTTCCGGTTTCGGCGCTTACCAACCAGCAGGCCGACAACCAGCCCCTCTTCCTCGCTGGCCAGCTCGGCATGATGATATCGCACCCGTCCGACTACAACGTCATGCTCGACCTGCAGAAAAAGGCGACGGATACCGACAAGGTCAAGGCGCAGACGGTAATCGACAACATGCGCTATGGCCTCATTCCCACCGGCCCGGACGGCAAGCGTGCCGTCGTGTTTGGCGGCTCCAACATTCATATCCTGAAGCCCGAATATGTGGAGGGCGGCAAGGTGGACGAGCCGGCTGCAAAGGCTATCATCTGCATGTGGACGAGCCCGGAATGGTCGCTGAAGATGGCCTATGCCGGCTCGAACCCGGGAAACCTTAACGGCTTCAAGACCAAATGGATGAAGGAACGTCTGGACAGCATCAAGTTCCTCGATGTCACGACCTCGATGCTGCCATACGGCATCCCGTTCCCGGCGCTGCCGCAGTCCCCCGAGATCATGAACATCATCGTCCCGGACATGCTGCAGAATGCCCTGACCGGGGCCATGACCGTCGACCAAGCAGCGGACGACGCAGCCAAGAAGGTAAAAGACCTGACGGATGGCGGACTCTAGTCCAGGCCTGACGATCTGACCGGCTGCGCCTCGATCGCAGCCGGTTTGCTCCGAAGAACAAGGGTGCGGCACAGTGACGATCTTGACTGGCAAGGCCGAGGTTAGCCGAAGACTGCACCCCGACAGGTCCGGCGTGCTGCGAAAGATGTGGGAGCATCGCGCTGACTACGCGTACGTGCTTCCTGCGATTGCTGTGATGCTTGTCGTCATAGCCTACCCCATCTACTACACGGTCGAGCTGTCTTTCTTTAATACACCCCCTGGCCTGCAGCTTCGGGACAAGATCTTCGTCGGCCTCGACAACTACATCGCCATCCTCACAAGTCCGGTGTTCTGGAAGGTCACCTCGAACACTCTCATCTGGACACTGGGATCGACCTTCATCTCATTTGTCCTGGGATTTGCCTGTGCCCTGGCGCTCCATCGCGACTTTGTCGGCCGGGGCATCCTGCGTGCCATCCTGATCATTCCCTGGGTCATCAGCGCGGTTGCCGCGTCCTATATCTGGAAGTGGATCTACCATTCGGACTTCGGGATCATTGGCGCGGTGCTTGTCGGCCTCGGACTGGCCGACCGGCCGCCGAATTTCATCGACAGCGTCAGCACGGTGCTGCCCTCGCTGATCGTCGTCAATATCTGGCGAGAGTTTCCGTTTGCCATGATCATGATGATGGCCGGCCTGCAGACGGTTCCCGACCAGTTGCTGCGCGCCGCAAAAGTCGACGGGGCCAATGCATGGCAGCGGTTCTGGCACGTCACCTTTCCGCACCTGAGAAACGTTTCGACGGTGACGATCCTGCTGCTGGCGGTGGCCAACTTCAATTCCTTCATCATCCCCTGGATCATGACCGGCGGCGGGCCGTCGAATGCATCGCATATCTGGATCACCCACATCTATGAACTCGCCTTCGGCCGCCAGCGCTGGGGGGTGGCATCGGCCTATTCTGTGCTGCTGTTCCTAATCCTGATGTCGCTCGGCTACTTCTACGTCCGCGCACTGAGCGGCAACGAGCAGAAGGATGGAAATGAATGAGCACGATTGCCGAAACTGCTCATCAAAGCCAGGCGCGTCGTCGCAGGCGCATTGATGGATGGCGGTGGGGCGGACGCATCTTCCTTGTGTTCATGCTGCTTTACACCGCATTGCCGATGATCTGGATGCTGATCACCTCGATCAAGTCAGGTTTCGCGGCCATGCAATTCCCGCCGCAATGGTGGCCGGACCAACCCACGCTTGCCAGCTACCAGAAGCTGCTCGACCCGCAAAACAGCGTCGGCCAGGACTTCCTGCGCTTCTTCTGGAACAGCCTTTTCGTCTCCACCGCCACAACCATCCTTTCGGTGATCGTGGCAGTTCCTGCGGCCTACGCCTTTTCACGCTTCACCTTCCCGGGCCGGAACTTTCTGTTCTTCACCGTCTTGCTTCGGAACATGTTCCCGGCAGTCATCTTTCTCGTGCCGCTCTTCATCCTGATGCGCGCGATCGGGCTCGTGAACACGCATGGGTCGCTCATCCTTACCTACCTCACTTTCGGCCTGCCGCTGGCAATCTGGCTCCTCAAGGGCTTCTACGACAACATCCCGGTGCAACTCGAGCAGGCGGCGCGCATCGACGGGGCCACGCGGTTCCAGGCATTTGTCCTCATCGTGATGCCGCTCTCGGCGCCAGGCATCATCGCCACGGCGATCTACTCCTTCATTGGCGCGTGGAACGAGTACATCTACGCCTATACCTTCCTCTCCAAGAACGAGCAGTTGACACTGCCCGTCGGCATCCAGCGCTTCTTCTCGGAAAATACAACGGACTTTCCGGGCCTGATGGCGGCCAGCTTCATGATGAGCGTGCCCGTCGTGGTCCTGTTCCTCGTCCTGCAACGATACTTCGTACGCGCACTCACGGAAGGCGCAGTCAAGCACTAGGGGAGTTGCCGTTGGCCCACGTGGTCCTCAAAAATCTGGTCAAGACCTATGGCAGCTTCAAAGCTGTCAACAATGTTTCGCTGACGGTCAACGACGGCGAATTCGTTGCGCTCGTCGGCCCTTCAGGCTGCGGCAAGACAACCACACTCAATCTCGTGGCGGGGCTCATCCCCATCACCTCTGGCGACATCGTCATCGGCGACCGGGTGGTCAACGATCTCGACCCCAAGGACAGGGACATCGCAATGGTGTTCCAGAACTACGCGCTCTATCCGCAGAAATCGGTCTACAAGAATCTGGCGTTCCCGCTGCAGATGCGCAAGTTGCCAAGGAGCGAGATCGACAAGAGGGTCAGGGAAGCAGCGCGAGTGCTCGACATGACGCAGCTGCTCGAGCGCAAGCCACGCGAACTTTCGGGCGGGCAACAGCAGCGCGTGGCGCTGGGCCGCGCCCTCGTTCGCGATCCGGCGGTATTCCTGATGGATGAGCCACTCTCCAACCTCGACGCAAAGCTGCGCGTGCAGATGCGCTCGGAGATCAAGCGCTTCCACCAGGACCTCAAGGCGACGGTCATCTACGTGACGCACGACCAACTCGAAGCGGTAACGATGGCCGACAGGATGGCGGTGATGAATGGCGGCTTCCTGCAGCAATACGATTCACCGGCAGAGGTCTTTGCCCATCCGGTGAACATGTTCGTCGCGAGCTTCGTCGGCAGCCCGGCAATGAGCCTTGTTCCGCTGGAGGCATCAACGGCAAGCGGCAACACTGTGCTGACAAGCCCGGAGGGCTGGCGCCTCGAGCTCTCGCCAATCAACGCCCAGAAGATCGCAAGGGCAACAACCAAGAAAGTCGTGCTCGGCGCACGTCACTCGACGATCAGGCTGCACAAGAGTGCGATGCCTGGCAGCGTCCCTGCCAAGGCCTACACGGTGGAGCCGACCGGGGACGTCACCTTCGTGCAGGCGTTTCTGTCTGGAGCCATCGTCAATGTCAGCGTGCCGCCGACCATTGCCGTGGCGCCCGACGAACAGATCTGGCTCGAGTTCGATCAGGAGCGGATGCATCTGTTCGACGGCGAAACGGAAATGGCCCTCAAGGCCGACTGAGACCAAGCGGATGCGTGTGAACCGAGGGCGTGGATGACCACGACGTTTAAAATCACGGCGATCAAGCCCTATCCGGTATGGGTCGGAACGCGTAACCAGATGCTGGTCAAGGTCGAGGCCGACAACGGCATCTTCGGCTGGGGCGAGAGCGGCTTGAGCGGTCGCGAGAAGGCCGTGTCTGGCGCAATCGAGCACTATCGCGAGTTTCTCATCGGCCGCGACCCGATGCAGATTGGTCGGATATGGCAAGAAGTCTATCGCAGCCAATACTTCGAAGGCGGGCGCGTTCTGCAGGCGGCGATTTCCGCCATCGACATTGCCCTTCACGACATCAAGGGCAAGGCGCTGGGGGTGCCGGTATACGAACTGCTGGGCGGCAAGCAGCGCGACCGGATTCCCACCTTCGCCTCGACCGGCGACGAGGCCGAAGGCGATGTTGCCATCCAACGGGCCCGCGAACTGCGTGCCCTAGGGTGGCAGGCGATCCGCTTCTTCCCCGTCGGGCAAAACAGCAAGGACATCTTTGAGCCGCGGGAGTCGATCGCCGCGACCGCAACTATGCTGAACAAGGCGCGCGAAGCGCTGGGCGACGAGGTCGTCCTCGGCATCGACTATCATCATCGGCTGTCGGTGGCAGAGGCTGCGAGCTTCTGTAACAAGCTCGGCCGTGGCGTGCTTGATTTCCTCGAGGAGCCGATACGCGACGAGACACCAGAAGCCTACGAGTCCCTGCGCAGGATGACCGACATCCCGTTCGCCATCGGCGAGGAATTTGCCAGCAAGTGGCAATTCCTGCCCTACATCGAGCGTGGCATCCATCAGTTCAACCGGCTCGATGTTTGCAATGTTGGCGGGCTCACCGAGGCGATGAAGGTCGCCGGCTGGAGCGAGGCGCACTATGTGGACCTGATGCCACACAATCCCCTCGGCCCAGTCTGCACGGCCGCGACCATCCATCTCGCCGCCGCAGTACCGAATTTCGCCTGGCTCGAGACCAGGGCGCCCGAAGCAAAGCTGGGCTTTGACAATTCCGACTTCTTCCCCGTGCAACCAAGGCTCGACGGCCCCGACTATCCGGTGAGCGATCTGCCGGGGCTCGGCGTCGAGGTCAACGAAGAGGCGATCAAGGCAGAGAGCTTTCGTTTCTGGGAAGCGCCTCACCTGAAGCGCCGCGACGGTTCCGTCACAAACTGGTAGTTCCATCCAACGGGAGCCTGGAATGACACATACGACCGAGATTACGCGACCGCCCAGAGAGATGATCGACGCATTGAAAGAAATCGGCGCCGCGACGATCTCCGGCACGCTAGGCCACATGGGCTTCCGCAATCCGCACATGGTCGGTCCCGTGCCGCAAAATCACGGCAAGTCGATCGTCGGGCCGGCCTTGACGCTTCAATTCATGCCGCAGCGGCCCGACCTCTTCACCGAGGGAGAATATGCAGATCCGGAGACGCAGTTGCACCGCCATGTGCTTTACCACGTGCAGGAGGGCGATGTGGTCGTCGTCGACGCGCGCGGCGACATGTGCTCGGGCGTCTTCGGCGATATGATGTCGACCTATTTCAAAGGCAGAGGCGGCGCTGGCATCGTGATCGACGGGTGCATGCGCGACCGGCCCAATGTCGAGAAGCTGGATCTGCCTCTATGGCTGCGCGGCTGGACGCCCAACTATCATGTGCAGACCGGCATCTATCCCAACGCCGTCAACGTTCCGATTGCCTGCGGCGGTGTCACGGTAATCCCTGGAGACATCATCGTCGCCGACGATGACGGGGTGGTTGTGCTTCCAGTCGCAATGGCTGCGAGCGTAATCGAAGAATCGCAAAAGCATCACGACTGGGAGGAGTTTTCGCGAATGAAACTCATGGAGGGAGGGTCGTTGCAGCGCTACTATCCGCTGCATGACGATGCCCGCGCAGAGTACGAAGAGTGGCGCAAAACAAATCGCTTGGGAACGACCTAGCCAATGGATCACCCCAGGCGGGCGGCGAACTTTGTTCGGATATCGCCGGCGTCTACACAAAAAGCATGGAACCAAATTTCGCCTGACCGAGCCACCCAGACGGCGAAAGGACAACCGTTATGTCTGGCGCGCCGCACCTCCTGAAGACCGGCCATGCGCGAAGCCAGCCGTTCCGGCGAAGGTTCGTGCGATTGAAAAAGCCGTCACTCCATGCGCCTACCGCATGAGTATGCGGTTAAGCGGCCCATTCCTATGACCACGCCAAGTGCGTCTGCTTGACCAGTTCGGCCCTGCGCTTGGCGGTTTCCAGCCCAAGTTCGATAAACTGACGGGCATGCCCGGCAAGCGCAACGTTGTCGTCCCAGAGATTGCGCCAGATGGCCGTCTTCAATGAAAGGTCCTTGTCGACGATCGAAGTGGAGAAGGATTCAAAGGTTACATAGTCATCCCAACCGATCGCCACGAGAGCGTCGAAGATGGTGGCGAAATCGATATTTCCGGTGCCGAGGTAACCGCGGTGGCTTTCCCCGATATGGACATAGCCGATCTTGTCCGCGGCGTGACGGATTGCAAGGCCGACGTCGGCCTCTTCGATGTTCATGTGGAAGGTATCGAGATGCAGAAAGACGTTCGCAGCGCCTGTATCTGAAATATAGGCCATCCCCTGCGCCGCCGTATTGAGCATATTGCTCTCGAAGCGATTGACGATTTCGAGGTTTAGCGTAACGCCGGCAGCCTTGGCTCGATCTGCCACTCTCGACAGGGTGGCGACGCTCGTATCCCATCCCTTCTTCGTCAGCGCATGTTCCTGCTTGCCGTGGGCCGAGCTCAGTATGCCGGCAAGCTTGGTACCGCCCAGATCGCGCACGAGTGCCACAGCGCGATCGAGAATATCCTCGCCCTTGGCAACAACTGCCGGATCATGACTGGAGATGTCACCCTCTAAGGGCAGCCCCATGCTGATTGCGACATCAAGGCCAAGCTCCTCAATGCGAGACGCCAGCCACTTCACGTCCACCTGTTTCGGATCGAGGTACGAAAACTCGATAAGCTTGAACTGAAGTTCGTGGGACCTCGATAGAGCTTTATCGAGCTCATCCTTCGACGAGCCGGCGCTCCAGACGAATGAGTGGACACCGATCTTGGACATGGGCAAACCGCTTCCTGAGATTTTCATTGAGGGAAGGCGACCCGCCGTGCACGCGGCAACGGCGGGCCACTCGGGAGGAGACCTTAGCGGGCTGCCGTCCAGCCCTTGTAGTCCTTGAGGTTTTCAGCCGTGATCAACTTCGGATCGAGAAGCACCGTCGTTTCGGCCGGCTTCTTGCCATTCAGGACGTCGACGGCCATCTTCAGCGAGTCGCCGGCCATGACGTAGGGATCCTGCGAAGCGGAGGCCTTGATCATCGAGTTGCCGCTGGCGAGCGATTTTTCGATATCAGGAGCGCCATCGACTGCGGTGATGAAAAACTCGTTCCGGTTCAACTGCTTTGCGGCAAGCTCTGCGCCAATGCCGGTCGGATCGTTGATTGCAAAAACGGCGTCTATCTTGTCGAAGCGCGTCAGCAGTCCCTGCATGATCGCAAGACCACCATCGCGCGATCCCTGGCCGTTCTGGTCGTCAGAGAGGATCTTGATGTCAGGGCTCTTCGACAGGACGTTCTTGCAACCCTGGACGCGATCGAGGATCGAGGACGAGGCCGGGCCGTTAATGATGACAACATTGCCCTTACCGCTGAGCTTGTCGACGATGTACTGGCAGGCTTCTTCGCCTGCCTTGACGTTGTTCGTCATGACGGTGACGTCTGCACCGGGTGCGGACACGTCAAAGGCGGCGACGATAACGCCGGCGGCCTGAGCCTTCTTGACGGCCGGAGCAATTGCCTTGGCGTCGACAGCGTTGAGCATGATGATGTCAACGCCTGCGGCAATGAAGCTGTCGATCTGCGAAACCTGCTTGTTGAGGTCGTAATCGGCAGAAACGGAGGTCACCTGAACATTCGGATTGATTTCCTTGGCTCGGTCTTCAATGCCCTTGATGGTCGCGACAAAGAATGGATTGCCCAGAAGGCCGACCGAAATGCCGATCTTTTGAAGATCCTTTGCCGCGGCCGGCATTGCAATTGCCGCGGCGAGCGCGGTGGCGGTGAGCAGTTTAGAGATCATGCGCATGCTTTCCTCCTTATGGCGCCTCCTGCGCCTTTGTTATCCGGTAACCCGGTTCCTTCAGCCGCAGCTCAGGTGCGGCTAAGCCCTCGCAGCCTGTAGCGGTCGAGTCCGACGGCAACGATGATGACAAGTCCCTTGATGATGTACTGCCAGATGTCGGAAACCCCGACGAGGATGAGACCGTTCGACAGGACAGCGATGATCAAAGCCCCTATCAGCGTGCCCCAGATCGAACCGACGCCGCCGACGAAACTGGTACCGCCGAGAATGACGGCTGCAATCGCGTCGAGCTCATAAGCCTGGCCAAGCTGCAATCCGTTTGCCGCGTACAGGCGGGCTGCCGACATGACACCGCCCAGGCCCGATAGCAGGCCCGACATCGAATAGACGAACAAAAGCACCAGCGGCACTTTGATGCCGGTGAGGCGTGCAGCCTCGACATTGCCGCCAACAGCGTAGATCCAGGTTCCGAGCACCGTCCGCTTGAGGATCACCCAGGACACCAGGATCGTCACCAATGCGATGATCGCCAGCCATGGCACGCCGAACAGATTGCCATTGCCGATGAAGTCGAAGGGCAGATCGGGATTGAAGACGGTCGTGTCGTTGCCGAGAAGACGGGCAATACCGCGCATTGCCGTTAGCGAACCCAGCGTGACGATGAAGGGCGGGAGTTTCAAAAACGCGATGATAACTCCGTTGATGACGCCGCATCCCAGCCCGACCGCGATTGCTGCGGGAATCCCAAGCATGCCGACATCCGGCCACAGCGAAACGATGACACCGACCATGGCGGAGGCGGAAAGGATCGATCCGACGGAAAGATCGATGCCGCCCGTCAGAATCACGAACGTCATCCCGGCCGCAAGCACGGTGTTGATCGACGCCTGCTGCATGACGATCGACAGATTGTTGACGCTCAGGAAGCGACCGCTGAGAAGATGAAAGCCGACGGCCAAAAGAATGAGGACGGGTAGCATACCAAGGGCGGTCAAGGTCGACCTCAGCCTCATCCTGTCTGTTGCTGTCTGTCCGCTCTGCATTGCGCTCATTTCAGGTTCTCTCTTATCGCGCTCATTGTGTCTCGACCGACCGGACCGGTCGAAAGGGCCATGATGGTCTCCTGCTCGATCGGTCGGTCCGGCGATGCGACGACCTCGCCGGCGATGTGTCCCTCGCGCATCACCAACACGCGGTCGGCGATACCAATCACCTCGGGCAGATCGCTTGAGATCACGATGATGGCGATGCCGCTTTCGGCAAGCTCGTCGATGATCCGATAGATTTCCGACTTCGCACCGACGTCGACGCCGCGCGTCGGCTCATCAAGGATGACGACCCGCGGCCTGGTCTCCAGAAGGCGCGCCAGCAACACCTTCTGCTGGTTGCCGCCCGACAGGGCCCCGGCATTGATGGACGTGCTCTTCGTTCGGATCGACAGCGACGAAACGGCGTCATCGGCGCGCTTCTTCGCCTTACCGAAATCGAGGAACCCGCCTGGTCGCGCATCCCTGGCGATCACACCGACATTGATGTTCTCGTTGATCGTCATGTCGAGGAACAGGCCAAGTGCCTTGCGATCCTCGGTGAGGTAGGCAATCCCGGCATTGAGCGCATCGTGGGGGCCGCGCAGCGAAAGCTCCTGACCGTTCAAGGTCACGACACCGGTGGCCTTGTGGTCCGCACCGAAGACCAGCCGCGCAAGCTCCGTGCGGCCTGAACCGACAAGGCCTGCGATGGCCAGCACCTCTCCGGCACAGGCATCGAAAGAGCAATCGTGTACGCGCCGCCCGTCTCCCACATTCTTGACAGCAAGCACGACCTGGCGATCGTGCGCGGCAGCGCGGTGCTCCTTTTTATAGAACGACGACAGGTCGCGGCCGACCATCATGGAGACGAGCCGCTCGGCCGACAGTTCGCTGCGCTTCAGTGTTCCAACATAGGCACTGTCGCGAAGCACGCTGACGCGGTCTGCAAGCGCGTAGATTTCTTCCATGCGATGGCTGATGTAGATGATCGCAATTCCATGCGCCTTGAGGCTGGCGATCACCTCGAAAAGCTTTTCGGTTTCCCGGCTCGTCAGCGATGTCGTCGGCTCGTCCATCACGATGATGCGCGCGTCCGTGGTAAGAGCGCGGGCAATTTCGACCATCTGACGCTCGCCCAAGGAAAGGGACGACACAAGCTGATTGGGAGAAAAGCCGATGCCGAGGCGCTTCAGAATGGGCTCGGCGCGCTTCCTGATATCCGCGCGGTCGACGAATCCCAGACGTGACGGCTCTTCCCCGAGAAACATGTTCTGGGCGACAGTCAGATTGGGAGCGAGCGACAGTTCTTGATAGATCACCGCAATGCCGTTGGCTCTTGCCTTGATCGGGTCGCCGGTGACCGCCGGCCGGCCGCTGACCAGAATCGTACCGCCGGGATCCGCGAGGTAAGCACCGGAGAGAACCTTCATCAGCGTCGACTTGCCGGCGCCGTTCTCCCCCATCAACGCATGAATTTCACCGGGATACACGGTCAAGGAGACTTTCGTCAGTGCGCGCGTATTGCCGAAGGTCTTGCTGATGTTCTGCATTTCGAGAACGGGAGCAATGGCCGGGGACGATGCTACAACTGGGTTCATCGGATCCCCTCGCTCAGCATGGCCGGCTGCGACACGTCACGCCTCAGCTCTATCGCACGTCGCCTCCATTCCCGCCTGTAGTCGCCAAGACCGGCGATCTCGACGGCACGGATTCGCTCACACTCATTTTTGAAGGGCCGGACATTGGACTGGCGAAATACGAGCGCAGCCGCCCCGAAGGCGCTGCCTTCGGGATTTGCACTGGTAAAGACGGTCTGATCCCGCAAGGCCGCAAGCAATGGTGCATAGAGGTCGGCCTTGACCAAGCCGCCATCGATCACAATGTCGTTTTGCGAACGGATAAGATCGAGTGACAGATCAGTCATCAGGATCACGTAGAGCAACGCCACGGCCGCCCGCTCCTCGCCCTCAACGGCTGGTCCGAGGAAATGACCTTCTGAACCCGGAAACGGCCCACCGGCGGCGAAAGACGGCAGGGCGAAGCTGCCCTTGGCGATGACCGCTTCTACCGCTTCGATACTGATCGACTTTGTCCAGCCTTGGCTTGCCACGTCATATTCGCGACCACCCATGAACCGGATCGTCGCGGCAGGTGCATGGTCTACCGTGACATTGGCGAGCATGTCGCGCTCACGATCGAGGGCATTCAAAGGGCACGCCTGATTGAAGATAATCACCCAGGTGCCAGTCGAGATCAGCGTGAAATCGTCAAAGCCGACGGACCTGTAGTAGAACAGCGCGGAATTGCTGTCATGGACACCATTGTGGACCATAACCTCCACAGTTTCGCCTGCTGCCGTGACGGGGTATGTCCCAAGTGACGAACCTGCCGACACAAGATCAGGCATTTTCGCGCGCCAACCCTCTTGGTCGACGAGGCTGCTGAAGTCATCGGCCAACGGTGCCCAAAGATGGGAATGGCAAGCGAGATAGGACACTTCGGAGGCGGCGCGGCCGGAGAATTTCCATGACCAGAACTGAGGGTAGGCAAGGATTGCATCGGTAGCGTCGAGCGTGCTCGGATCCCTGTCCTGAAGCCACAGAATGTGGCGGCCGTAGTTCAACCCCAGCGGCAGGCGGGGTGAGTAGGTTTCCGAAAACGGTGGAATGAGCAGATCGATCCTGGCTGCGACCGATGCCGGAGGCTCCTGTTCGTAATCAAGGATCGGATGGCAAAGCTCGCCTTTTCCGATCAGCGCGAACGTGCAGCCATGCGCGGAAAACGTCACATGGCGAACGCCATGCGCTTCGACGGCCTGGCTGAGCTCGTCCTGCATCCAGGAAAAAAGAGCTTCGTCATCGAGGACACGAATGTCGCCGTGGTCGCGCCACACCGGCTTGGCGCGTCGCTCTGCTACGACATCGCCCTTGCCGTCGATGACGAACAGCTTCGAATTGGTCTTTCCGAGGTCAAAGACCGCTACTGGACAATGCTCCGTCAAATGACGCCTCCGACATCTGCGATAAGGATCGTCACACCGGCATTCTCAAGCATCTTGGCGTTTGCGTCGGACAAACCGTCGTCGGTCACGATCGTTCCGACGCGCGACAGGGTCAAAGCCAGATTACGTGGCTGAATGGAAAACTTTCGGCTGTCTGCCAACAGCACCACTTCATCAGCGCAGGTGCTGAGCTCGCCGATCGCCTTGACGAGCAGCGGGTGCGACTCCAAAAGCCCCTGTGAATCGATGCCTTGCGTGCCAACGAAGAATCGCGACGCGAAGTAATCGGGCGCACCCGAAGCCGGATCATGAATGATCCCCGGCTCGCGATAGAGTTCACCGCCTGAAAGGCTGAGATGGCAGCTGCCGTGCTCGCCGAGATAGGCAGCAAGCGGCATCGAATTGGTATAGATGCGCAAATTGCGGCGAGCCAGAAGCACGCCCAGCTGAAAGCAGGTAGAACCGGCATGAACGATAATGGAGTCACCGTCCCGCACCAGCGAGGCGGCCTTTTGCGCTATCGCGCGCTTGGCCTCGACCGCAATATCGCGATTCTCGTCGTATGGTCGGGCCGCAAGCCGGCCGCCGACTTCGAAAGCCGAGATCCCTCCGTAGACCTTCTTGGCTCGCCCTGTTTCGTGCAACTTGTCGATATCGCGTCTGATGGTCGCCGGGGAAACGCCGAGGCGGACTTGCAGGTCGCGAACCGAGGCGAACGGTGTTTCGCGAAGAAGGTCGGTGATGAGTTTATGCCGGCTGGCATCGTTCACTGTGTTTCCTCCCGGCCGCTCCCTGCCGATGATTAAAGATAATCACAACGAAACCTCATCCGCAAGCCAATGTGACGCAAAAACTTCATCATTGACGATATTCAATCGCTTACATACGATCGGTGAAAAATTCGCTCATTATTGTGAGTGGACATCTCAAACGCGGAGGTCTTGATGGCGGTAGGTAGCTCGGAGGGCGAGTTCAACCGGTTTCTGGCGCTGTCGAAGCAGATCGGAACCGACATCCTCAAAACTCAGGGAGCAGGCGGGAATACCTCGCTTAAGGATGGCGATACCATGTGGGTCAAAGCATCCGGCACCTGGCTCGCTCAGGCCGGGGATCGCGATATCATGGTGCCGGTCCGTGTCGCGCCGCTCGTCCAAGCCCTTCGCAAAGGCGACCAACGCGCCGAAAAGGCCACCGATTTCGTTATTGCGTCACTGAATACCAGCGGCCTGCGGCCATCCATCGAGACCAGCTTTCACGCGGCCTTGCCCCAAGCAGTCGTCGCGCATTACCACTGCGTCAACTCGATTGCGCTCTCGGTTCTGAAAGATCGCGATCGGCTCCTGAAAGCAAGGCTGGACGTGACCGGGTTGAATTGGGTGACGGTTCCCTACAGGCGCCCCGGCACGCCGCTTGCCCGCGAGGTCGACTTGGCGGCCACAACGCGTCCCGACGTTTTAGTCCTGTACAATCACGGCATCATCATTACCGGGGCCACCATTGACGAGGTTGCGCGCCGCATCGAGCAGGTCTCCGCTGCACTGGAAATGCCTGAACGGCAAGTTCCCTCCCCGTCCATCGAGACACTCGAGCGGCTGAGCCGGGATAGCAGTTACTCTCCAGCAAACGACATCGAGAGCCATCAGCTAGCACTCTCACAGGAAAGCGTCCGGCTGGCGACAGCCGGTTCGATGTATCCGGATCACGTGATTTTCCTCGGCGTGAAGATCGGCCTCCTGGACGCAGACCAATCCTTGAGCGCTTACCTCGAAAGCTTGGCACTGACAGGAGAAGGCCCGCCGAAAATGATCATCGTGCCTGGCTCCGGCGTACTCTTGTCGGACGAGTTGACGGCTGGCGGCCAGGCGATGGCTCGATGTCTTGCAGAAGTCGTAGCGCGCATCCCCGACGATTCCGATGTCAACTATCTTTCCGAAGCGGACGAATACGAGCTGACAAACTGGGAGGCTGAGCAGTACAGGCAGGCGCTTGACCGCGGAGCCGTGACCTCGTGACAAGCTCGCCCAATCCATTGCCCGCAACCGTCATAGGAATCGACATCGGCACGTCCGGCGTACGCGCGGCCGCAATTTCCGACAACGGTGAAGTTGTTGCTCTCGCCAGCACTCCATTTTTCACCGCTGAGGAAGGCCGCACCCCTTCCATATGGTGGGAACGAACGTCAACCGCGCTCACGCAACTTGCGGCAAAAACAAGCCTTGCATCCGTCGGAGCAATCGGTATCGACGGAACGTCCGGAACCGTCCTTGCGCTCGATCGCATGGGCGAACCGGTGGGCGCGCCGTTGATGTACAATGATAACTGCCCCGATGGCGATATTGTCGAACAGACATCCCGGCATGCGCCGGCCGACAGCCCAGCGAAAGGAGCGAGCTCGGCTCTTGCGCGAGCAATCTTTCTTGCCCGACAGCCAGGTGTATCCAAGGTCGTTCATCAGGCCGACTGGCTGTTGCTGAAGCTCGGTCTGCACGAAGCAGCAACAGACGAAAACAATGCCTTGAAGACCGGTTACGACCTGCAACGGGAAAAATGGCCGGACTGGATTGAGATGGCCGGCCTTAATCGCGAGCTGCTTCCCAAGGTCTACCGTGCCGGTGCTGCGCTCTCGCGCGTCAAAGGTTTCGCTGCCAAGCTTGGCTTTGCAAAGACTTGCCGCTTTCACGCCGGCACGACCGACGGCTGCGCCTCGTTTCTGGCGACCGGCGCCTCGCAGATCGGCGATGGCGTTACCGCGCTCGGCTCCACGCTCGTCCTCAAGCTCGCTTCCGAACGGCCGATCAACGCACCTCAATATGGTATCTACTCGCACAGGGTACTCGATTTCTGGCTCCCCGGCGGCGCCTCCAACACGGGTGGTGCCGTCATCAAATCACTGTTCGGAGATGACCGCCTCGCCGAGTTGACGGCTCGCCTTGATATCTCGCGACCCACGGGTTTGCACTTCTATCCGTTACTTAAACGCGGTGAACGCTTCCCCTTCAGCGATCCGGATTATGCCCCTCGCCTGGAGCCTCGCCCGGAGGATGACGCAATTTTCTTCCAGGCGGTGCTTGAAGGAATCTCGGAAATTGAACGGTTGGGATATGACAGGTTGGTTGAGCTTGGTGCCGCGCAGCTGAAATCGGTCCGAACCGTTGGCGGCGGCTCGAAGAATCCGACGTGGACACGCATGCGGCAGGCCGCGCTTGGTATCGCTTTTAAGCCTTCGAAGTCGACGGAGGCTGCAATCGGCACCGCAGCGCTCATTCTTCAATGGCAAAGGAAGAACCAGTGAGCTCTGTTCCCAAGACATCGCTCGCAAACCTGATCAATCAATACGACTATTTCCTGATCGATCAGTTTGGCGTGTTGCGTGATGACGAGGGCGCCTATGAAGGCGCCGCTGCAGCGTTGCAGAGGCTGAAAGAGAATGGCAAGCGGGTGATCGTGCTTTCCAACTCCGGGCGAAGTGGCGACTATAATGCCGAACGTTTCGTTCGCCTCGGCTTCGAGCGTGGCCTGTTTGAGCGGTTCGTGACGTCGGGCGACGTCGCCTTTGATATTCTGTCCCGTTCTGAGGACATTCGACGCGGGATGCGCGCCTTCACAATTTCCAGCGGCGATGACCAAAACCTCGCGGACCGTCTTGATCTGACGACTGTGCCTCGATCGAATGATGCCGATCTCGTTATCATCTCGGGCAGCGAGGCGGAACACATAGCGCTCGATGTATACCGGCGCATGCTGGAACCCGCAGCGGCCAACCACGCGCCTTGCATCTGCACAAATCCTGACATTCACAAGCTGGCAGACGGCAAGAACGCACCTGGCGCGGGAGCAATCGCGAGGATCTATGAAGAACTCGGCGGCAAGGTCCAGTGGATCGGCAAGCCGTATCATCAAATTTACAGCCACGCCATGTCAGTATGGGGCAGTCTCGATCGAGCAAAGGTCGTCTGCATCGGCGACAGTATCGAGCACGATATCAAAGGCGCAGCCAATGTCGGACTCGCATCGGTACTTGTGCGCACCGGAATACTGGCAAGCAAGTCCGACAAGGAATTATCCGCGCTCATGAAAAGCTGCGAAGCGGTTCCAACCTATCTCATGCACGAATTTGCCCCGGCAGGAAGGTGCCGTCAGCCAGGCGGCCGCTGACAGCCGCCGCGAATGACGTCAGGTGTTTGACGAATTCGGCCGTACACAGACTGCCGACACAATGCTCCAAATCACCGTGAACTGTGTCGATTTCGAAGATCTCTGGTATCCGAAGGTGTACGGGCAAGGCACTTTCGAGAACTCTTATTGATGCATGCCGAGGCGAGGCGTGATCGTCAGGCGGCGAGATAGTCGGATCAAAGAAGACATCGTCCAGCTATTGCATCCTCAGCGCCATCTCCGCTGCCTTTTCCGCGATCATGATCACCGGGGAGTTCGTATTGCCGGACACGATCGTCGGCATGATCGAGGCATCGACAACGCGCAGCTTCTCAAGCCCATGCACGCGCAACTTCGCATCCACCACCGCCATTGGATCGCTTCCCATCCTGCAGGTGCCAACAGGATGAAAGATCGTGGTGGCGATATCACCTGCACGCCGGATCAACTCGTCATCGCTCTGATATTCCCGGCCCGGCAGCATCTCCTGCGGTTGAAAACGGGAGATAGCGTTCGTTTCCATCAGGCTGCGTGCATGGCGAATTGAGTTTGCCGCGACCAGCCTGTCGCCCGTGGTCGAAAGATAATTGGGGCGAATTTCAGGGGCGACCGAGGCATCGCGTGTCGTAATATGCACGGTGCCGCGACTTTCCGGCCGGAGGTTGCAGACGGAGACAGTCACGGCAGGATAACGGTGCAGCGGCTCGCCGAGCCGGTCGGTGCTGAGAGGCTGGACGTGATATTCGAGATCGGCGGTAGCGACGGACGGATCGCTCTTGGCGAAGATCCCGAGCTGGCTTGGCGCCATCGAGAGCGGACCGGAACGGCTGATTGCATATTGCAAGGCCATGCCGGCTCGGGTGAACAGGTTGTGGTAAAGTTGGTTCAGCGTGCGCGCACCCTCGATCCTGAAGACGGTTCGGATCTGCAGATGGTCTTGCAGGTTTTCGCCGACACCCTGGAGCTCATGATGCACGGGGATGCCGAGGCTCGACAACACATCCGGCCGCCCGACACCCGAAAGCTCCAGAATTTTCGGAGAGTTGATCGAACCCGCAGAGAGAATGACCTCGCGCGACGCGCGGGCGATAGAGGAGCGGCCATCGAGGCGAAAGCGCACGCCGGATACAGTTTTGCCGTCAAATTCCAGCCGCTCGGTCTCTGCGCCTGTCAGCACGCGCAAGTTTACCCGCTTCATCGCCGGGCGCAGGAAGGCTTTCGTCGTGTTCCAGCGCAGGGCGCCCTTCTGATTGACCTCGAAATAGCCGGACCCTTCATTGTCCCCGCCGTTGAAATCTCCGGTCTTGCGAATGCCGAGTTCCTCGGCCGCATCGCGAAAGGCATCGAGGATCGGCCAGGACAGCCGCTGGCGTTCGACGCGCCACTCGCCCCCCGCTCCGTGCAAGGCCGATTTGCCGCGATAATTGTCCTCCGATTTCAGGAACCAGGGCAGCACGTCATCCCAACCCCAACCGGCATTGCCTGCCTGCCGCCAGCCGTCGTAATCCGCCGCCTGCCCGCGCATATAGATCATGCCGTTGATCGAGGAGCAGCCGCCGAGCACCTTTCCGCGCGGATAGTTGAGCGCCCGGCCGTTGAGGCCGGCCTCGGCTGCCGTCTTCATCATCCAGTCGGTGCGCGGATTGCCCATGCAATAGAGGTAACCGATTGGCACATGCACCCAGTGATACCGATCCGAGCCGCCGGCCTCGATCAGCAGTACCCGGTTTCTCGGATCAGCCGAGAGCCGGTTTGCCAGCACGCAGCCGGCCGACCCCGCACCGACGACGATGAAATCGTAAATGCCTTCATCCGTAGGCGCTTCATTCAGGAGCGCTTCATTCATGGGCGCTTCATTCAGGGGCATGGTCACGCTGCAACTCCTGTTGCGAGGCTTTGGGCCTCCGAAAGCCGCCGCCACAGCGGCGTCATCGCCTCGTTAATATCCGTGTAAAGCCCGTAACGGGTGGCGTAGTGGGCCGACAGCACAGCATTGGGCTGATAGTGCCGATCGATCCGCACCATGGCGGTGGCGCCTTCGGTGAAATCGGCAAACAGCCCGACACCCGTGCCGGCCGCAATCGCAGCCCCGAGCGCCCCTGTCTCCCGCGACACGGCAACAGTGACGGGAACACCCAATACATCCGCAAATATCTGAGGCCAGAGCCTGCTGCGCGAGCCACCGCCAGAGAGCACCGCCTCCTCGAAGTTCGCACCCGCCTTGCGGATGGTCTCGATATGTTGGCGATGACCGAAGGCGACACCTTCGAGAAGTGCCCGGATCAGGTGTCCCTTGGTGTGCCAGCCAGCCATGCCATAGAAACCGGCCCGCGCATGGCCGTTCTGCTGGGCGCCATAGAGAAAGGGGTGATAGAGCGGATCATCCGCAGCCGGCGCGACCGCAGCCGCGAGCGCGCAAGCCGCATCGAAGGGCGAGACGCCTTCTGGATGCTCGTCCTCGAAGAATTCCCGAACCAGCCATTCAAGATTGGCGGCCGACGTGGCGCTATTTTCCATCGCCATGTAGCGGCTGCGGTCAAAGGTGGAGGACATGAAAACCGGGCCATCAAGGTCGGGACCATCGATGATCACCTGATTGATGCTCCAGGTGCCGGCGATGATCGAGGCGCTGCCGGTGCGCGACACGCCCGAGCCGAGCGCCGAGGCGACGACATCGAACAGCCCGCCGACGACTGGTGTGCCGGCCGCAAGCCCGGTCTCAGTCGCGACCTCCTGCGTCACATGACCGGCGATATCGGCGCTTTCGATCAGCGGCGGCAGCATATGCATGCTCTCGGCAAGGCCGTAAGCGGCCATCAGCGCCTTGTCGTAGCGACGGGCGGCGAGATCGAGCAGGCCGGCACCGGACATATCGGAGACTTCGCTGACGCGGCTGCCGGTCAGCCGGTTGACGACGAAATCCTTGGAAAAGAAAACCGTACCAATGCGCTGGAAGAGGTCGGGACGATGGCGTTTCAGCCAGGCAAGCAGCGTCGGCGTCTGGGATGGCCAGGGGCGCTGGCGGGCGATCGGTGCGGTGCGGTCGCCGACCCCTTCAGCCGCCCATTCCTCGACAAGTCCCGTTGCACGCGTATCGAGGGACTGGATTGCGATCAGCGGCTGGCCATCGCGATCAAGGGCATAGAGGCCGTTGCCATGGCCGGCGCAGCCGATGGCGGCAATATCGGAGGCAGCAATGTCTGCCTTGTCGAGGCAAGTGCGGATCACCCGTTTGGCATTGGCCCAGAGTTCGCCGAGATCGCGTTCGACATGACCGGGGCACGGCATGCGGCTATGGCCCTCCTCCCCGGCATGCGCCAGCTCCCGGCCTTCGAGATCGAAGATCACCGCCTTGATGACGGTGTTTCCGGCATCGAGCCCCAACAGATATTTTGCCATTGCGAACCCCTCCCAAGGTTCTGTCAGTCTTGCGTGGTTTTAGCCGAAAGCCTAGCGCCGATCCCCAATTCTCCCCATCTGGGAGAAGGCGGCCCGAAGGGCCGGATGAAGGGCTCGCTGCATGCTCAGGATTTGCCGCAGCACGCCCTCATCGCCTCGCACACGCTCGGCACTTCTCGTCGCTGGGATCAAAGGAACCACAAAACCTCACCCCCGCTGATAAACTGCAAACGCCTCTTCGCCGCTTGCATCCTCGTGGATGATCGCCATCAGTCCGCGCACGACGGCGCTTGGATTGGCGTGCTGATAGATGTTGCGCCCGTAGACCATGCCCATCGCGCCCTGCCGCATCAGGGCCGCGGACTTCGCGAAGACCGCGGACAGATCCTCCTTGCCGCCGCCGCGGACCAGAACCGGGCAACGCGCCGCCTCGATGACGCGATGAAAATCCTCCGGGTTGGTCGTGGGATCGGCCTTGACGATATCGGCGCCCATTTCGCGGGCAAGCCGCGTCAGCGTCACGATCTTGTCGGCATCGCCATCGACCATGTAACCGCCGCGCTCCGTCACAGGCTGCATCACCAGCGGCTCGATCATCAGCGGCATGCCGTATTTCTCGCAATCGGCACGCACGCGCGAAATATTCTGGACGCACTGGCGGAAGAGATCGGGCTCGTCCGGCAGCATGAACAGATTGACGACGACGCAGGCCGCATCCATCTGCAGCGCGCCGATCAGCGGCTCGGCCTCGTTTTGCAACACGGCCCACATGTCGCGATGGCGGATGCGGTTGTAGGGGTTGCCCATGTCGAGACGCATGACGAGCGCTGGTTTGTCCTTGCCAGGCAGGTCCTGCAGCAGGTCGGCCTGGCCGTAATTCATCTGGATCGCGTCGGGCCTCGCGTCCACCAGCGCCTTCACGACGGCCGGCATGTTCGCCAGGCCTTCAAGGAAGGACGGCTCGTTGCAGACGCCATGATCGATCGCCACATCGAGGCAACGACCGTTGCCGAACAGCCGGTTCATCCGGACCTTGCTGACGTCTCGCATTGTTCACTCCTTTGTTCGTTCCTTGCGGAAAGGGTTTGCTCCGAAACACCGTGACGGTCGTTCAGGAGGGTCAGAAAATGGGTTCGCTCCTCGGCAGCGCGCTGCGGCGGCCAGCCTTTTTCGGCGGCGAGAATCGCGAGGGCGGCATCGGCCATGTCGAGCGAAAGTTCGCCGGTGATGGCGAGCGTCGTGCGGCGCAAGAGAAGATCGTCCAGATGCTCCACCGCTTCCGAGCGGATGAGATGGATGAGCTCGCGGGCGCTGTAGCCGGCATGCGGCAGGGCGTGATCGGGAGCCTGGGCATGATCCGTTGCGACGAGGAAGCGGGCGATTTCGGCAGCGTCAGTACCATAGCGCGTGAAGAGGGTGGCGATGCGATCCTCCTTAAGGCCGGTCGCGCAGGAAAGCTGCCGTAGCCAGTCGCTGCGATCCTTGGGAAAGCTGCGCCCGCCGCCGAAGGTGCGATCGGCGGTATCGATGCGGCGCTGGCGGCCGAGCCGGTCGAGCGCCATGTCGGCGGCGAGTTCGCCGAAGGACCGGAAGGTGGTCCACTTGCCGCCGATCATGCAGAGCACCGGCGGGCCGAGATCGCGGCCCTCGACGACCGTGCAGAAATGATCGCGCGGGATGCGGCCGGTGAAGCTGTCGTTGCTGGCCGGCAGCGGCCGAACGCCCGCGAACTGGAAGACGATCTCTTCCGGGCGGATGACGATGCCCGGCAGCACGAAGGCCAGCGATTGCAGGATGTAATCGCGCTCGTCATCCTCGCAGCGCACCGTGCCGGGATCATCGACGCGGATATCGGTGGAGCCGACCAGCACCTTGCCGAGATAGGGAAAGAGGATGCAGATGCGACCGTCCTCGTTCTCGTAATAGATCATGTGGCCATCGAGCAGGTCGCGCAGGCCCGGATGATCGATGATCAGGTGAGAGCCCTTGGTGCCGCCCATCAACGGCGCGGGACGGGCATCCTCGGGGAAGAGCGAGCCATTGGCGATGTCGATCCAGCCACCGGTGGCGTTGACAATCAGCGCGGGCCTGATCGGCAGCGATTGTCCGGAGATCGCATCGTGCAGTAGAAAGTGGCCGGCCGGGGCGTGTTCGAGCGTCGCATAGTTGAGGGCCTGCGCGTTCGGACCAGCCGAAAGCCCGTCGCGCAGAAGCTCGATGCCGATGCGTTCCGGGTGGCTTACCCAGGCATCGTAATAGGTCGCGGCGCTGCGGATTGCCGGGTTGAGCGCCGGCCATTTGGCAAGCGTGCCGCGGCGGCCGCGAAACTGGTGTTTCGGCATCAGCGCCCGTTTGCGGGTCAGGAAATCATAGATGGCAAGGCCCGTCTTGATGGTGATGGCACCGCGGCGGCTCGGGCGGCGGGTGAGGCCGAGAAACCGCACGATGCCGTTGCCGAGGCCGGAGAAAATGTCGAAGATAGGTACTGTGGTCGGTAGCGGTGCGACGTAATGCGGCGCGTTGCGCAACAGCCGGTCGCGCTCGACCAGCGATTCCCGCACGAGGTCGAACTCGCCGTTTTCGAGATAACGCAGGCCGCCATGCACCATGCGCGACAGCGCGGCACTCGCGCCGGAGCAATAGTCGCCCTTCTCGACCAGCAGCACGTTCACGCCCTGCAGCGCCAGCTCGCGGAAGACGCTGAGCCCATTGATGCCGCCGCCGAGGACGCATACATCCACCTTCGGGCTTTTGCGAAACCCGTTCCATGTCTCTTCACGGTTCATGTTGAGAGCCTGTTATCTGTCCATGTGGGCCAGTTTCGCCGCCAGCGCCGCGTCGATGGCCTTGAGATCGTCAGCAGAAAGCCGGAGCGTGCCGGCCCTTGCATTGTCGAGTGCCTGTGCCGGGTTGCGCGCACCACAGAGGGCAAAGGTCACGCCCGGCTGCGCCAGCGTCCAGGCAATCACCACCTGGGCGACGCTCGCGCCATGCAGCTCGGCGACGGGTCGTATCGCCTCCGAGAAATCCTTCGCCTTCTGCCGGTTGGCGACGGAAAAGCGCGGATTGTCCTTGCGTTGGTCATCACCCGAGAAAATGCGATCCGGTCCGATGGTACCGGAGAGCAGGCCGAGTGCCAGCGAGGAATAGCTGAGCGTCGACACGCCGTTTTGAACAGTGAGCGGAAGCAGGTCCGCCTCGATCCCGCGATCGATCATGCTGAACCGCTCCTGGATCGCATCGAGTGATCCGGTTTGAATGTATTGCCGAAGCTCAGAGCGATCGACATTGCTGGCGCCGATGGCACGGATCTTGCCAGCCGCCTTCAACTCTTCAAGCGCCCGCACCGTCTCCTCGATCGGTGTCGTTACGTCCTGCCAGTGGGTGATGTAGAGGTCGATATAATCCGTGCCGAGCCGGCGCAGGCTTTGCTCGACCTCATGGATGATCGAGTCGCGCCCGAGATAGCGGTGAACCGGCTTGCCATCCTGATCGAAGAAATGCTTGCCGTTCTGCGTATGCCAGGCAAGGCCACATTTGGTGGCGATGACGGCCTTGTCGCGGCGGCCGGCGATGGCCTTGCCGACGATCTCCTCCGAGCGGCCGAGGCCGTAAGCCGGCGCCGTGTCGATGAGGGTTACGCCGGCATCAAGCGAGGCCTGGATGGCGGCGATCGATTGCGGCTCGTCAGTGCCGCCCCACATCCAGCCGCCGATCGCCCAGGTGCCCAGCCCTACGGCCGAGGCCGCGACGCCGGAGCGCCCGATCTCGCGGATCAACTGCTCGCCGCTCATGCCGAAAACCCTTCCCCGGATGCTATTTCAAGGATACGCGCCCCAGTCGCCTCGTCGGTGACGAGCGTATCGAGATGGTTGCCGCGTAGCACGCTCAGGATGGAGCCGGCCTTGCTGAGGCCGCTTGCCACGCCGATCTTGGTCGGGATCGCCGCGAATTCCTCAAGCGTCAGCGAAACCAGTGCGCGGTTGAGGCTGTAGTCGCAGACCCGGCCTTCGCCATCGAGCAGATGGGCGAGCAGTTCCGCCCTCGCGCCGGAATGTTCGATGGCCTTGCGGTCCTCGCTGGAAGAGGGGTGCAGGTCGTAATAGGTCGAATCCGAGCTCAGGATCGAGCCGATGCCCACGACGGCGACCTTGGCTTCCCGCGCCCGCTGGAAGACATCGGCAACGGCGCGCATGTTGATCAGCATGCCCCGCTGCTCGGCATCATCGGCAAAGAGCGGCGCGTGGATCTGGTAGGAGCGTCCGCCGAGCCGATCCGCCATCAGGGTAGCGACGTGGTTGACGTCGGTATAGTGCTTGCCCTGCACGCAGCCGGTCGCGGGGATCACCTCGACATCGAAGCGACGAGCGGGCTGCAGGCCGGCGACGACGGCGCCGACACCCTTGCCCCCGGTGATGCAGATGGTATCGCCATCGGCGATCTCCTCGATCAGCAGGCGGGCCGCCGCCTCGCCCACAGCCTGCAGCGCCGTCTGGGGATTGTCGGATACGGTCGGCACCACCACGGCGCGGCTGATGCCGCCGAGCGCCAGTAACCGCTCTTCCATATCCACCAGCGGCTCGACCGGCGATTTGATCTTGATCTCGACGAGGCCGAGCTGGCGGCCGCGCTTGATCAGCCGGTTGACGGTGGCATGCGAGATGCCGAGCTGGTCGGCGATCTGTGCCTGCGTCAGGCCCTCGAGAAAATGCAGCACGAGCGCCTGGTGCATCTGGCGCGCGATGACGATTTCCTCGCGCGGTGCTGTCGTCTTTTGTTTCAGTTTGGCGATTGGCATATCAGGCGGCCTTCCGCTTGTGCAGAAAATGGTCGATGGAAACGGCGGCGAGCAGAATGCAGCCTTTGATCATGTCTTGCCAATAGACGGAGACGTCGAGCAGGATCAACGATGACGTGACGACCGAGAGCAGCGCGATGCCGAGGATGGCGCCGAAGATCGTGCCGGAGCCGCCATTGAGCGAGGCACCGCCGATGACCGCCGCCGCGATGATGTTGAGTTCCATGCCCACGCCGAATGTCGGGGTCGCCGCCCCGAAGCGGGACATGTAGATCACCCCTGCGACGCCCGCGAGGGTCGAGCAGAGAACCGTCACCCAGAACTTCACCTGGTTGGTCCTGATGCCGGAATAGAGCGCCGCCTTCTCGTTGCTGCCTGTATAGAACACCTTGCGGAAGGCGGTGGCCCGGCGCAGCAGGAAATCGAACAGGACGACGACGGCGACGAAGATCAGGATAACGTAGGGAATGCCGTGGAAGGTGCCCTGTCCAACCGCCTTGAAGCCTGCCGGCAGGGTAAAGAGCGAGAGCGGCGTGCCCTTGGTGATGATGAGGCACAGCCCGCGCACGATCACCATGCCGGCGAGCGAGGTGATGAAGTGGTTGAGCCCCACTACGGTCACGAAGAAACCCATGATCGCGCCGATGACGCCGCTGGCAAGAATGCCGATCAGTGAGGCCGTCCATGGATCGAGCCCGGCAAGAAACAGCGAGCCGGAGAGCACCATGGCGAAGCAGACGACCGAGCCGACGGCGAGATCGATGCCGCCGACGATGAGCAGGATCGTCATGCCGACGACGACGATGCCTTCCACCGAAAAGCTCATCAGCATGGCGCGGAAATTGCCGAGCGTTAGGAAGTGTGGCGAGGCGAAGCTCATGGCGAGGCAAAGCGCCAGGATGATCGCGATCAGTCCCGCTTCACGCATGCTGCCGATGCGTTTGAAGTGCCCTGTTTTCGGGATATCCGCCGCTATCGTGTCGATTGCCATTCCCGTCTCTTTCTCCTTAAGCGGCATGATCAGCCGTCCTTGCTGCACTGACCCCCGATGCAAGGCGGATCACCGTTTCTTCCGTCATATCGTCCCCGCCCACTTCGCCGGCAATGCGCCCTTCGCGCACGACCAGAACGCGGTCGCAGAGCCCGAGCAGTTCCGGCATTTCCGATGAAATAACGACGATGCCGATGCCCGAGCCCGCGAGATCGCGCAGCAGCCGATGGATTTCGGTCTTCGCGCCGACATCGATGCCGCGTGTCGGCTCGTCCATCAGGATCACCTTTGGTTTGACGGCAAGCTGCTTGGCAATCGCCACTTTCTGCTGGTTGCCGCCGGACAGCGATTTGACCGTGACCTCGACGCCGCCCATGCGAACCGCAAGCTGCCGCGCCAAATCCTCCGCCAGCGCCGCCTCGGCGCGACCGTTGAGCAGGCCGGCATGGTTGGTGAGTGCCTTCAAGTTCAGCACCGAGATATTCTGGGCGATCGACATCTCCAGGAACACCCCGGAGCCCTTGCGGTCTTCCGACAGGTAGACGATGCCCGCCTTGACCGCATCCGCATAGGCGCGGATTGCCTGCGGCCTGCCATGCAGGCGGACTTCGCCGGCGGCATGGGCGCGTAGCCCGCAAATGCCTTCGGCGATCTCCGTGCGGCCGGAGCCGATCAGGCCACCGATGCCGAGGATTTCACCCCGGCGCAGATCGAAGCTGATATCATGGAATCGAGCACCATCACCGAGGCCATCCACTTCGAGGATGGTTTCGCGAGAGGCGACTTCGGCCCCGAGCTTTTCCGGATAGAGCTGGGTGATCTCGCGGCCAACCATGCGGCGCACCACATCATCAGCCGTGACATCGTCGATCTTGTCGGTGCAGACATACCGACCGTCACGAAAAACGGTCACGCGGTCGCAGAGGCTGAAGATCTCGGCCATGCGGTGGCTGATATAGATGATCGAGATGCCGTTCGCCTTGAGGTCGCGGATGATGGCGAAGAGCTGCTGCGCCTCGGTTTCGGTCAGCGCTGCGGTCGGCTCGTCCAGAATGAGCACGCGGCAGTCGAGCGTCAGGGCCTTGGCGATCTCGACAAGCTGCTGACTGGAAATCGGCAGATCCGCGACCTTCTGGCGGACGTCGATGGCGGCGAGCCGGTTCATCACCTTTTGGGCATCGCGCTCCAAAGCGCGGTAATTCATGAAAGGGGCACGCCTGCGGTTGGTCGCGGCCATGAACATGTTCTCGGCCACCGTGGCATCAGGGCAGAGGGCGATTTCCTGATGCACCAGACCAATTCCAAGCGCCTGCGCGGCAGCCGGTGAAGCGATGCGGACGGGCTTTCCATCGACGCGGATTTCGCCTTCGGTCGGCTGCAGCACGCCGGCGATGATGTTCATCAGCGTTGATTTGCCGGCGCCGTTTTCGCCGCAGAGCGCATGGACTTCGCCGCGCTCGAGCGTGAAGTTGACATCCGTCAGCGCCCGGATCGCCCCGAAATGCTTGCTTATGCCATGAATGGTGAGCACCGGCTCCGCCATCGTAATTTCCTTGTTCATGACCGGTCCCCGATCGAGGGGGTTGCGATAATCTGTTTTCTGCCCAGCACGGAAAAAGCCGAGATTACAAGGCGTTGAGGGGATAGTGCGGCTAGTTCTGGCCCAACCATCCCCCTCATTTAGCCCTCCAGGCGCACCTTCTTTCCGAAGGTGACAAGGGCCGATGCACTTACTCCTCGATACCCTTCGTGCCGCGGCGCTTCAGGTACTTGTCCCAATAAAAGTCGTCGGCATTTTCGGCAGTGACGATCGAAAGACCATTGTCGACCACTGGGATGCTCATCGGGTTGAAGCCCGATCGCTTGGCGTCGTTCATCGGGTCGATCAGCTCCGGATGCTTGGCAAGCCACAACAGCATGAAACCCATGTAGCCCTGCATGCCCTGGTTCGGGTTGATCGAGCCGAAGACTTCACCGGCCTTGATCATGTCGAGAATGTTGGCGTTGACGTCGGCGCACATGACAAGAACCTTGCCGCCATTTTCCTTGGACGCCTGTGAGGCGCCGATAGCGGAGTTCGCTTCCGGCATGAAGACCGCGCCGAGATTCGGATTGGCCTGGATGATGCTCGAAAGCCCCTGATAGGCCTTGGTCGGGTCCTGGTTAGAAGCGGCGCGACCGACCAGCTTCATGTCGGGCCACTTTTCCTCCATACGGCCGATGAAGGCGGCGATGCGCTTGTCATGATTGTCCTGGCCCGGATTTTCCAGAACCGCATATTCGCCCTTGCCACCCAGCTTCTCGGCGATTGCGTCGGCAGCATAGATGCCTTCGCGGGTGTTGTCCGAAGTGATGAACGAGACGCGCTTGGAAAGCGGCGAGTCGGCGGCAAAGGTGACGACGGCCGTACCCTGCTCGGTGGCGCGGTTGATCGGCTCGATGAACGGATCGGAATTCATCGGATGGACAAGGATGCCGGCCGGGTTCTGGGCCAACGCCTGATCGAAGGTGGCGATCTGCTTGTTGACGTCATATTCCGGTGTACCGGTATATGCGGTTTCGCAGCCGAGCTGCTGACCGGCCTGCTTGAACATCTCGTAGACCGGGAACCAGTATTCCACACCCGAGACCATGACGTTCATGACGTATTTTTCACCCGGCCTGCAGCGGAACGGACTGTCCGTTTCCGCGGATGCCGTGCCCGCAAAAAGCGTTGCTGCAAGGACCGCCATGGCGGTCGAGCTGATAAATTTGCGCAAGATTCCTCCTCGAGGCCGAAGCCCCTCCCAAAAGCCTGAGGGCGTCACGTTGACGCCGCTGATCGCGTTGAAATCGAACTTCCTCCTCGAAGTCCGATGAGAGCAATAAAGGCGAAGATCAAATGTGTGTCAATATAATTCACGCAATGAAATATATTTCACGTTTCCGGACGGAAGACAGCGGGGCAATCGACCAAAATCGCGGAATTAGGTAGCCAATGCCACAAAATTCCAGGCACAAGAATTGTTGCCTCCAGCTCTGTCGATGGAGTTGGATTGTATTGTGTTGGTCGTCGAGGAACTGAGGCCAAGCTGGCTGAACTGGAAGCCAGACTTGAGGCGATCAAGGCGGAAGCGCTCGCCTTGGGAGCGCACAAGGTCGCTTTCGTGACCGTGACCAAGGTCTTCGATCCAAGAGTAGCGTCCGAGCCCTGGCCGCCGCGTCACCGACCTCCTCAAAGGCCGTGATGTCCGCCGCGTCCTCCTCGAGCTACTCCGAGATGCCGAAGAACCGGTCCTTGCAGGTGATCTGTCGAAACAGTTTGCCGAACGCGAAGGCTTTGGGGCCAGATTGACGGGATCGGTTCCAATCTAGCTGGAAGGTTTTCTGGCCTGCTCGAACGCATGGAGCAGACGGGCCCGGTTCGCTTGTCAGGTGCTCCCGATGGTCGTCGTAGATTGTGGGGGATCGCCTGGAAAGCATTTGAGGATTAATCTGGGCTGCCCGCTCAGGCTAACTGTCTTCGAATGACCACAATATCGACAGAGGGAGCGCGAATATGTTTTCGCCGAAACTGAGTACGCGCTCTCCCATGTAGACGACGATGCCGACGAAGGGACGGTTCACCCCTGGGCCTTCATCTCGAAACCATCGCAGATGTTGGAAATCCTTTGCTTCAACCGTAGTCGATGTCTTCATCTCGAAGCCGATTATCGTTCTGTCTGACTCAGCAAGGATGTCTATCTCGCGTCCTCGTTGATGCCTCCAATGATAAAGTCGCCACTGACGCATTTGATGGGGGACGGATTTCCACATTTCATTGAAAACGAAATTTTTGAACAGACCGCCAAGCGCTGTGGGATTCGCGCCAATATTGAAGCTCTGGGTGTTCATGCTCCTCAAAGCTGCGACGATCCCAGTATCCACAAGATGGATTTTTGGCTGGCGTATGTCGCGCCCGGTCTCTCCAGAGGTCCACGCAGGCAATCGTCGCAATAGTGAGAGCTTGGTCAGAATATCGAGGTAGGTATCGGCCGTATTCCGTTGCAAACTGATGTTTGAACACAGTTCGTCTATATTCAGCCCGTTTCCGACACGCGTAGCTAGCTGATCGATCATTCGCCTCATGGCGTCTAATTTTCTTATTTTTAATATGTACGCGACGTCGCGTTCCACGATACTGTCAACGTAGTCTCTGTATCGATTTTGCCTCCAGCGCTCTTCCAGAGTTCGTATCTCGGGGAAACCGCCTGCGACTATCAAGTCGATGTATCGTGCCCGGGACAACGTTTCTGCTTTAGGCAGGTCTAGCGGATCGGGACGGTCATTCGCCGATGCCCAGTCGAGAATTTTCGCAGGCCCCATGCGATTTGTTTCGGCGACACTCATTGGAAGCATCGTCATTGTATGGACCCGACCTGCCAACGAGTCCGCCACGTCCGCGGAAATGAAAACGTTGGATGAGCCTGTCAGGACGAACTGACCCATTGCTCGGTTCTCGTCCACGATTCTCTTCAACGCCAAAGCTAATTTCGTTGATCGTTGGGCTTCGTCGATAATGAGGGGACCCGCTTTCGTCTCAGCCAACAGGGAATCCAGCTGTCCTTTTGGATCGGCCTCAATAGCCGCAAGCACACCCTCGTCATCCAAGGTGATGAATTTTCCAGCGCTCAATAGATCGCGTACCAGTGTCGTCTTCCCGACCTGGCGCGGTCCAACAATGTTAACCACTCGCGCTGATGCAAGTGCAGCCTTTAGTTGGGACTGCAGATGACGCGGGAGGAGACCCTCGTCCATGATGGTCACCTCACAGTCGACGCAATTCGATGTGGGGAAAGTTGCAATAGAGTTGCGGTGAAAGTGTCAATAGAATGCGGGGGAAACCTTCAATAGGAACCCGGTGAAACCGTTAATAGCGTCCCGGTGAAACTGACAGTACACGTCGGAGAAATCACGAACCCCAGATCGGTCACCGCAGGTAGCGCTGCCTATCGACCGTCGTGTCTTCAATCCACACCTGGTCTTCGATACGCTCTGCCGCACCTTGCCAGTATCCGCAGAGGTGATCAGACGGCGTGCGGTGGGTGACCGTACGCAGTACGCCGGCGAGCTGCCAGCGCAGACCCATGTAGCGGGTGTCTTCCTTCCAGGCGGCCATCGCCATGTACCAATCCAAGTACTTCACCGAGAAGCGGTGGTGGATGCCGTCGTACGAGCGCTCGGCGCGGGAGCAGAAACTCTCGATGCTGTCGGTGTCGGTACCGTCCTCGGTCTGGTAGGCGTGGGTTGCTTTTCACGCCGGACACCAACCTTGTGGAATTTGCTACCCAAACCCGCAAAATCGCGCACACATCCGTTGGCGCTAACAAGTCAACGTCATCAGGCGAACACGGACCCGCACATTTGACGATCAGGCCGACCGAAATCTCATAACGGAGAGAGCGATATCAGTGATGTGCGTGTCGGGCGTCGGTACCGGCGGAAACCGCTCGGTTGCAGGCCTCTCTCAACTTCGTTTTTGCCTCTTCGAGGGCCTCCTCACCATATAAGGTCACGAAGCTCTCCTGATAGTAGCCATTCGCCGCCAGTCCCCCATGGATTTCCATGGGCAGCGCATGCGGGGAAAGCCGACTGATCTCCTGAAGATTATCCTTGCCGACCGTCTCCATCAGATGAAGGCTATGTTTTCCATCGACAATCACGCTTACCATCGAGATTTCCCGTCCGGGACTTGAACGGTCGGCCGGCATGATGCGGCATTCGACGGACATCTCTTCCAGCAACCCGTGCTGCTTTCCTTTCTCGGCCTCGGGAAAGATCGAATAGCCAACGATCTTCGCATTGCTGGTCACCGGCCTGAAGGAATGGGCGTTCGGCGGGCGGACAGGGTGTTCGCACAGAAGGGCGTTAAGGCGGGCCAGTATGGCATCCGCGGACCCGACAAGGGGCTGACTTCCGAGCATCGTCAGGCGGAGCTGCCCGTCCTTTACGCGAGGTACGCTGAAGATGAAGTTGGGACTGTTGAAATTCCTCTGCACGATCTTGAACGCAATTTGGGAATCAACGAGGTCGTAAAAGAGACCGGATGGGATCACGGCACTTCTCCTTTGAGAGTCTTGAAACACCAAACGAGAAACAAGGGCTGGGGCAACGCTGATCGCCGCATACAAGTTGGCAGCGAACCGAATCGCTTGCACTAGGGTCCCTTTTATCCCGTGCTGTGTCAATTTGACGGAGCGGAAGCCGAGAAGCTGGCTTTGAAGCGCCGCGATCCTGGTCAGCGCCTGGCGGCTAGGAAAGACACCACCCGAGCCCGATGAGCGCCTCCTGCAGCAGGGTGACGACTCGATTGGCGTATGTCTCGAGGTATTGTACGGCAAGCCTTTGCGACGTGCCGTCCACCCTACGACCGTGACGTCTCTCGCTGCCGGTTCGAAACGCTGTGCCAGGGCAAAGGTCTTACAATCCCTCACCGCAAGGTATACGGGTTCGATCCCTGTCGCTCGCACCATCTTGAAATCATTCATAAAAAGAAGATCTCCCTTCCTCAAGCAGAAATCCCGATTTTTCAGCAGGGGGCACAGCAGGGGGCACGAAACCCATACCTCGTGGTATCCTCACGTCGCCGGATGGTGTTGGCTTGGCATTCGAATGCTGACACCGCTACCGCATCACTGGGGATTGTCATGAAAAAGTATCTATCGGCTGCCGTGGGCTTGGCCATGGCGTGCGCCATTCCGACTGCGCCTGCCTTCGCTAATACGAACATCTACGGCGGGTTTATCAACGGAAACGAATTATACGGTTGGTGCACGGCAAGTGATGAGCGCACTGCGTTATGCGTCGCCTATGTTGATGGTGTGGCCGATGTAATGGGCGACAGTTGCTTGCGAGCGGGAGTGAGTGAGAAGCAGGTGGTCGATGTTGTGACCAATAGCTTGCGCGACCACCCGGAAGAACGGGACAAACTGGCGGCGACCCTCAGTATAGCGGCAATCACGAAAGCCTTTTGTCCGGGGTGAAGTAAATGACGTTCTGGGATGGCTTTTTGCCCGCGCTTGGGGTGTTTGCTGCCGCTGGTGTGGCCTATGCGACGTGGCATTTCTGGAAATGGGTTTTGGGGGCCGTCACGATGCTGGCCGTCGCCGCGCTCACATCGATGTGGGCTACTGACAGGGCAGACGCGTACTATGCCGCTCTGTTTCGCAACGAGTTGGTGGCGAGTGGCTCAGTGGCTACCACATGCGATGGGCTTTTGGATTGGCCGAATGGGCAAGCCTGTCGTAACGCTAAAAATCTCGCGTGGCTTAGTCTCCCCGATGATGAAAAACAGATCGCGCTGGATCCTTGGTTGCTGCAATCCATGTTGCGAAGAGCCAACTAGCTCTCGATAACGCGACCTACCGTGTCAAGCTGAAGGTCAACCGTTGCGAGAAACTTGGTCATTTCGTATCCGGGGGTTCCGTCGGCCCCAACCTGGGGATAAGGTCGTCGAAGTCAGTGCCCAAGGCTTTGGCTTTCCGCTTTCATCGAGGGTCCACGTCCCCTTCGCCTTGCGCCTGGCGATCTCTATGTCCACTACCCACTCCCGCGGTGCTGAAAAGCTCAAGATGATCTGTTCGGATGCGACGAGAAATCGAAGCAGAACCCGACGGGATCGTATTCAGCACTGGAATTGCGGAACCTCCGGTGAGTGGAGTTGACCCATTTCTCAGCGAACTGATGTTGAAGGCGATGCCAGGCAAGTTCGAACGCCGATGGCACACTTTCGGATTAGCCAATGAAAAAAGAGGCCCCTAAAGGCCTCTTTTCCACTCGCAACTCAAATCTAGTCACTACTTTTTGTTGCCGTTGCCGGAACTTCCGTTCCCGTGCCCGTTGCCGGAATTTCCGTTTCCGTTTCCTTCGTTCCCGGTACCATTCCCCCCACCGTTCCCGTTGCCGTTGCCGGAATTTCCGTCTCCGCCGTTGCCAGAATTCCCGTT
>NZ_KB897821.1:0-300682 GCF_000377185.1 Rhizobium sp. 42MFCr.1 | reverse complement strand
AGCACGACCGATCGAAAGCCCGTGTACTTGTCGTAGTCGGAAAGCGCCTGCTCGACGATGTACTTCGTGCGACCGTACGGATTGATCGGCACCTGGCGATGCGTCTCGTCGAGCGGCACGCTCTGCGGCAAGCCATAAGTCGCGCAGGTCGACGAGAAGACGAATGCCTTGACGCCAGCCGTCTGGGCAGCTGCCAGGAGTGTCAGTGTGCCGATGACGTTGTTCTCGTAGAAGGCAACCGGATCCTTGACCGATTCGCCGACTTCGATGAGCGCGGCAAAGTGCAGGATGGCGGCTGGCTTGTGTGTTGCCAGGACCTCGTCAAGGCGCGCCCGATCCCTGATATCCCCTTCTTCCGCGGGTCCCCACTTTACGAACTCGCGGTGACCGTTTGAGAAATTGTCGAAAACGACCGGTTTGAAGCCCTTGTTCGCAAGATCGAGACACGTGTGCGAGCCAATATACCCAGCGCCGCCAACGACCAGAACCGTTTCACCTGCCATGCACCACCTTCAATTCTCGTTTCGGATGAAGAGAAGACTTAAGGCAGGTCGATGGCAAGAAAAAGAAAGAAACGAACGGGGGAGGGACGCTGGCCTCGTTTTGTCGACGATGGCATTAGCAAATTGATCGCGCAAAGCTTTTCAGGCGCGATCGACTGTTCGGCAATGCTCGACACGACAATATTTTTAAATAGAACAGCAGACTCCTTTTGATCATTCCTGCAACCAAGCGTATCTATAAATACTGCTTTCGCGTGATTTTAAATAGAATTGACTTCTCTTCGTGATTTCTGCGAGAAATTGTCTTCTTCGGTGCCTCTGTTGATGAATCTGGAAGCACAGTTCAATGAATTCATCGATAAGAAAATTCATCTTCCATGATCTTCAGGCGATTGAAGGATACATTGATCCGCCTGACGCGCTGGTATTTCTTGCTGTTCTGCGGGCACAGCAATCAGCATCCTTGCAAGGTGGCTTGGCCGAGATCGGCGTTTACTACGGCCGATCCTACTTCCTGATGCGAAAGATCTGCGGAGAGGCCGAGAAGATCGTGGCGATCGATCCCTTCGATATCCTGAAACCTGAGCACGGCGCGACGCAATATGACCGTTTCGTGGCGGGTGGCCGCCAACTGGGCCTTTCCGTGGATGCAGAGCGCGTCGTCAAGAGCGACAGCACGCTGCTCAGGCCGGAGGACATTATTGAAAGGGCCGGCAAGGTCCGCTTTTTCAGTATCGACGGCGGCCACATGCTGCACCACGTCGCGGCCGACAGTCGTCTTGCTGCCGGGTCGCTTGCGGAGCATGGGATTATCGTCTTCGACGATACCTTCAATCCCGCCTGGCCGGAGGTCACGGTCGGGGTGACCGATTTCCTGCGTGAAGAGGCCGGCCGCTTCTCGGTTTTCTGCCTGACGAAATACAAGACCTATGTCTGCCGCAACGCTTTCCACGCATTCTATTCGCGTTCGATCATGACTTCACCGGAGCTGAAGGCGTTCGATCACATAGAGACGGATTTCCTCGGCTCGACGGCGATCCGGTTGCACAATCCGATGCGCCGCCGCATCGCTCATGAAGTGATGGTCGGATTGGGCATGCGCGCACTGTCGGAGCGCGCTTACCGATAGGCCGATTTAGGCTGCTGGCGGATCTGCTTCTTTGAGCCTGTATCCGACGCCGGTTTCAGTCGTGATGTATTGGGGCTGGTCCGGGCTCTGCTCGATCTTTTGGCGCAGCTGTCGCACGTAGACACGCAGGTATTGTACGTCGGCAGCGGGCCCCCAGATCTGCTTCAACAGAAACTGGTGGGTGAGGACCTTTCCCGCATGCTGGGCGAGGACCCGCAGAATGTCGTATTCCTTCGGCGAGAGCTTGATTTCCCTGCCGTCGATCTTGACAATGCGCTTGACGAGGTCGATCGACAGGCCGCCAGCCTGAAAGATCGCTCGTTCACCCTGCTGCTGCAAGCGATGACGCAAGGCGACACGAAGCCGGGCACCGAGCTCGTTCATGCCGAACGGTTTCGTCAGATAGTCATCGGCGCCCGCTTCCAGTGCCTTGACGATTCCGGTTTCATCGGTCCGGCTGGAAAGGATCACGATCGGCAAGGCAAGGCCTGCGTCTCTCCATTCCTGCAGCAGTTCATGGCCCGACTTGTCCGGCAGGCCAAGGTCGAGCACGATCAGATCCGGCGGATCATCCTTCGCTGCCTGCAGCGCCGCCACGCCGTTTGGCGCTTCGTGCACCTCGTAGCCTTGCGCCGTGAGACCAACGCGAAGCAGCTTGCGGATCGGGGGCTCGTCGTCAACGACGAGGATTTTTACGGCTGAACCGGTCATTTTAGCTCATCCAATTTCGGAATCTCGTTTGGCTTCGGAAGACGGATGGTGAAGACAGCACCCGAACGATCGGAGCGATTTCGGGCAGTGATCGCACCGCCCATCGCCTCGACAAAACCGCGACAGATGGACAGGCCGAGGCCCGTCCCGGCGCGAACCTGGTCCCCTTTGCTTACTCGATAGAATGTGTCGAAGACGCGGTCCACATCCGCCGGCGGAATGCCGGGTCCCTCGTCTGAAACCTCAACCACAACATTGTATTCGTCCGCCCGCCCATCGATACGGATTGACGACCCCTGCGGCGCATACTTGGCAGCATTGTCGAGTAAATTGAAAAGCACCTGTTCGAACAATACCGGATCGACGCGGATCATCGGCAGGTCTGCAGGAATCGTCATGACGGTCTTGTGGTGCGCAAGAATTTTCTCGGCGCGGCGCAGCGCGCTTCCGGCAATGTCGCCCGGGTAGTGAAGCGCATAGTTCGGCTCCATCGCACCGGACTCGATCTTCGTCATGTCGAGCAGGTTGGCAATAAAGCGGTTGAGCCGTTCCGACTCGTCGACGACGGTCGACAACAGATCCAGACGATCTTCAACCGACATGGAATCGCGGTAGTCCCGCAGAGTGCCTGCAGCGCCAAGGATGGCCGCGAGCGGCGTCTTCAGGTCATGCGAGATCGAGGTCAGGAGGGCAGAGCGCAGACGATCGGCTTCGGCAGCCAGCTTGGCGCGGTCAACATCCGCTACTAGTTGAATGCGCTCTATCGCAAGCGCCGCCTGATCCGCCAAGGCGTCGAGAAGGCGTTGCTGTTCGGGCGTCAGCAGAGGGCCGTCGCGTCGGTCATTGTCCAAGCCGATCACACCAACGGCGGCACGTCCGGTTCGCAGCGGCACGTAGAGGCGTTTGGCGCCAGGCAGGGTATCGGCGCCACGGCCTGCGGCGTGATTGTGCTCCCACGCCCAGCGGGCGGCGGCAATATCTGCCTCATCGAGGGTGTCATCCGGCGGATAACCGGCCTTGACGGCGATGGTGCCTTCTTCCGGCAGCAGAAGGACGACGCGGACCTTGAGCATCGATGCCAGCTGAAAGGCGGTGGCCCAGAGAACGTCGTCGAGCGTGCCGGTGCCGGCCAATTTCTTGGAAAAGAGGTAGAGGTCTTCCGTCGTCCTGGCACGCTGCCGGGCAGCAGCCGCCTGGCGTTGGACCGTTGCCGTCAGGTTGCTCGCGATGACAGCGACGCCCAGGAAGAAGAACAACGCAAGCACGCTCTCCGGATCGCTGATCGTCAGCGTGTAGCGGGGCGGCAGGAAGAAGAAGTTAAAGGACAGCGCGCTGATGATGCAGGTATAGAGCGCTGGGCGCAGCCCGTGGATGACCGCCGAGGTTAGCACCGCCATCAAGAACACGAGGGCAAGGTTGCGGACATCAAGAACCTGATCGAGCACCACGCCGGCGATGAGCGCGACAACCACATAGGCTGTCGCGGAGAGATAGGCCCGGATGTTGAAGTCGGGCACGGACGGTGCGGCTCCGACGCCGCGCGCGGATGTTCCCACCGTCTCGCTGCCGGAAATCACATGGACGCTGATATTGCCTGACGTCCGGATCAGATCGTCGGCTATGGAGCGGTGAAGCCAGTCACGCCAGGTCGGCTTGTTGGGGGCGCCGATGACGATGTGGGTAACGTTGTTGGCAGCGGCGTGGCGGACCAGCTCTTCGGAGACCTCACGGCCGGGAATGGTGATCGCCTCACCGCCGAGCTGTTCGGCCAATCGAAGTGTGGCCGCAATTGTGTCACGGTCGGTTTCAGTCAGATTGATGGAACGACCGGTCTCGACATAGACGGCCGCCCACGGTGCCCGCAGTCGCGAGGCCATTCGCGAGGCATAGCGGACCAGCGAGGCCGAGCGCGGATGCTGATCAACCGATACAAGAACCCTTTCGCCCGCGGCCCAGGGACCAGCGATGGCATGTGCCTGCATGTGGGTCAGGAGTTGGTCGTCGACACGCTGCGCGGTTTTGCGCAATGCCAGTTCGCGCAGCGCGGTCAGGTTTCCGGGCGTGAAATAATTGGTCAGAGCCCGTTCGGCAGTCTTCGGAACATAGACCTTTCCGTCGTGCAGCCGCTTGATCAGATCATCCGGCGTCAGATCGATGATCTCGACGTCATCGGCCATATCGATGATCGAATCCGGGACGGTCTCTCGCACTCGGATGCGGGTAATCTGCGAAACGACATCGTTCAGGCTCTCGACGTGCTGGATGTTCAATGTCGAATAGACGTCTATGCCGCGGTCAAGCAGCTCCTTCACGTCGAGATAGCGCTTCGGATGGCGGCTGCCCTCGGCGTTCGTATGGGCAAGTTCGTCGACGAGGACGAGGCGCGGTTGGCGGGCGAGGATAGCGTCAATATCCATCTCCTCGAGCGGGCGGCCCTTGTAGTCGATCTTGACACGCGGAATGACTTCGAAGCCATTGACGAGCGCTTGCGTTTCCTTGCGCCCGTGGGTCTCGACGATGCCGATCACCACGTCAACGCCATCGGACATCTTGGCACGGCCCGATTCCAGCATCTCGTAGGTCTTGCCGACGCCGGGCGCGGCGCCCAGGAAGATCTTCAGACGGCCACGTGTCTCCTGGCGCGCTTTCTCTAGCAGCGCGTCGGGCGAGGGCCTTCCAACCTTGTCGCGGTTGTCTTCCGGCATGCGGGTCAATCTTTCTGACGAGCAAGCCCCGGTGCGCGCAGGCGCCCGGGGCCTTCAATTTTACTGAGAGATAGAAGCATCAAGAGACTGATTCAATGCCAGAACATTGACCGTGCGTTCACCGAGGAACCCAAGTTCGGGGTGATTGACGGCGGCATCGACAATCGTCTTGAGCTTTGCCTCATCCATGCCGCGCGCCTTGGCGACGCGCGGTATCTGGAAGTAGGCGGCTTCGGGTGAGATGTGCGGATCAAGGCCGCTGCCGGAAGCCGTCACGAGGTCGATCGGCACCTCCACATTCGGGTTGGTCGCCTTGGCTGCTTCGTAATCAGTCTTCACGCGATCGATGAGCTTCTGGCTGGTTGGGCCGAGGTTCGAACCGCTGGAGCTGGCGGCATTGTAGCCGTCGCCTGCTGCCGAGGGACGGCCGCGGAAGTACTTATCGCCGGTGAAGGCCTGGCCGATCAGGGTCGAGCCGATCACGTGGCCGTCCTTCTCGATCAGGCTGCCGTTGGCTTGCGCCGGGAAGAGTGCCTGTGCAGCGCCCGTCATTGCGAGCGGATAGAGCAGCCCGGTGATGGCGGTGGTGGCAACGATCATAACGATTGCCGGACGAAGTTCTTTCAACATGATGTCAACTCCTTAGGCGAGACCGATGGCCGTGATGACCATGTCGATCGCCTTGATGCCGATGAACGGGACGATGATGCCGCCGACACCGTAGATCAGCAGATTGCGGGACAAGAGCGCGCCGGCGCCGATTGCGCGGTATTTGACGCCTTTGAGCGAGAGCGGGATCAGCGCCACGATGATCAATGCGTTGAAGATGATGGCCGACAGGATCGCGCTCTGCGGGGTCGCTAGCCCCATGACGTTGAGGACGCCGAGTTGCGGATAGAAGGCCAGGAACATTGCCGGGATGATGGCGAAGTACTTGGCAATGTCATTGGCGATCGAGAAGGTCGTCAGCGCGCCGCGGGTCATCAGCAGCTGCTTGCCGATCTCGACGATCTCGATGAGTTTCGTCGGATCGCTGTCGAGGTCGACCATGTTGCCGGCTTCGCGGGCGGCGACCGTGCCGGTGTTCATGGCCACGCCGACGTCGGCCTGGGCGAGGGCAGGGGCGTCGTTCGTGCCGTCGCCGCACATGGCGACGAGCTTGCCTTTGGCCTGCTCCTCGCGGATCAGCGAGAGCTTGTTCTCCGGTGTCGCCTGCGCCAGGAAATCGTCCACGCCGGCTTCGGCGGCGATTGCTGCTGCCGTCATCGGGTTATCGCCTGTTATCATGACCGTGCGGATACCCATCCGGCGCAGTTCGGCGAAGCGCTCGCGGATACCGCCCTTGACGATGTCCTTGAGCTGGATGATGCCGAGCAGCTTGCCGTCACGGGCGACTGCCAGCGGCGTGCCGCCTGCCTTGGCGATTTCGTCGGCAATTGCCTGCAGTTCCCGCACGGTCTCGGTGTTGGTGCGGATGGCGATCGCTGCGTTGCCTGATGCCGGTGCCGATGCGGCGCCAACATAGGCGAGTACGGCATCGACGGCCCCCTTACGGATCGAAGAGCCATCGACATCCACGCCGCTCATGCGCGTCTGCGCGGTGAAGGGCACGAAGGCGGCCCTCAGGCTGGCCATGTCGCGGCCACGGATGCCGTATTTCTCCTTGGCAAGCACGACGATCGAGCGGCCTTCCGGTGTTTCGTCGGCGAGCGATGCCAGTTGCGCGGCATCGGCAAGGTCCTGTTCGGAGATGCCGTGAACGGGGCGGAAGGACGTGGCTTGGCGGTTGCCAAGCGTGATCGTGCCGGTCTTGTCGAGGAGCAGCGTGTCGACGTCGCCGGCTGCCTCCACGGCGCGACCGGACATGGCCAGCACGTTGAAGCGTACCAGACGGTCCATGCCGGCGATGCCGATCGCCGAGAGAAGCGCGCCGATGGTCGTCGGAATCAGCGTCACGAAGAGCGCGACGAGGATGATGATCGGGATCGAGCCGCCGGCATAGCTTGCAAAGCTGGGGATGGTCGCGGTGGCCAGAACGAAGATCAGCGTCATGCCGGCAAGCAGGATGTTGAGGGCGATCTCGTTCGGGGTCTTCTGACGTTCGGCACCTTCGACGAGCGAGATCATGCGGTCGAGGAAGGTGTGCCCCGCGGCCGCGCTGATACGAACGCGAATCCAATCGGACAAAACCTGCGTACCGCCGGTAACGGCCGAACGGTCGCCGCCGGACTCGCGGATGACAGGGGCGGACTCGCCTGTTATCGCGGCCTCGTTGACAGATGCGACGCCCTCGATGACTTCACCGTCCGAGGGAATGATGTCGCCAGCCTCGACGAGGACAAGATCGCCGACCTTCAGGCTCGTGCCCGGAACGAGGCGGTAGCCGGTGCCGTTGTTGGCCGTCAGCAGTTTTGCCTGGGTTTCGGTGCGAGCCTTGCGCAGCGAGTCCGCCTGCGCCTTGCCGCGGCCTTCGGCAACGGCTTCGGCGAAGTTGGCAAAAAGCACGGTGAACCAGAGCCAAAGGTTGATCTGGAAGGAAAAGCCAAGATTTCCGCCGCCCGTGACGAGATCACGGACGAACAGGATCGTGGTCAGCGCCGAAACCGTTGCTACGACGAACATGACGGGGTTCTTGGCAAGGGTGCGCGGGTTCAGCTTCTTGAAGGCGGCGCCCACGGCCGGAATGAGAATGCGAGAATCCATGATGCTCGCTGATTTTGCCTGGCTCATAAGAGACTCCAGCTTGAAAAGAGTAAGGCGACCATGTTGCGATCAGCCGTGTAGGATCCGAAGTACCGCGGCGATGACGAGGAGGCCGGCGAGCATCACTAGAATGATGTCGGAGGCGCGGGTCATCCGCTGGCTATCACGTCCCGGCGAACCGGGACGTGCGTTGAAGGATTTGCGAAGCTTGTGACGAAGGATCATTGCTTCACCTCAAAAGGTCTGGCCGGCGATCGTGACCAGGTGCTCGACGACCGGGCCAAGCGCCAGGGCCGGGAAGAAGGTCAGTCCGCCGACAATCAGGATCGTGCCCGTCAGGAGGCCTACGAAGAGCAGGCCATCGGTCGGGAACGTGCCTGCCGAGGCGGGGACGGTCTTCTTGGCGACCAGGGAGCCTGCGATTGCGAGCGCCGGGACGATCACCAGAAAGCGTCCCATCAGCATGCCGAGGCCGAGCGTGATGTTGTACCAGGGTGTGTTGCCGGTCAGGCCACCGAAAGCCGAGCCGTTGTTCGCCGCAGCGGACGTGTAGGCATAAAGGATCTCGGAGAAGCCATGTGGTCCTGCCGTGCCGATCGAGGCGACGGCGGAGGGCAGCACGCTGGCGATCGCAGTAAACACGAGCATCGCAAGCGGCAGGCAAAGAATGGCAAGCACGGCCATCTTCATCTCCTTGGCTTCGATCTTCTTGCCAAGGTACTCGGGCGTGCGGCCGACCATCAACCCTGCGACAAAGATTGCGATGATCACGAAAAGCATGATGCCGTAGAAGCCCGCGCCAACACCGCCGACGATGACTTCGCCAAGCTGCATGTTGATGAGAGGGATCAAGCCGCCGAGTGCCGTGAAGCTGCCATGCATTGCGTTAACCGCACCGCAGGAGGCAGCGGTTGTTATGACCGCAAAGAGTGAGGACAACGTGACGCCGAAGCGCACTTCCTTGCCTTCCATGTTGCCGCCCTGCAGGCCGAAGGCGTGCATCAGCGGATTGCCTGCGGCTTCCGCCCAGTAGGTGACGCCGACGCCGACAATGAAGAGTACGCCCATGGTGGCGAGGATTGCCCAGCCCTGGCGCTGGTTGCCCACCATGCGTCCAAAGACATTGGTGAAGGCAGCACCGATTGCGAAGATCGAGACCATCTGGAGGAGGTTGGAAATCGCGTCGGGGTTTTCGAAGGGGTGCGCGGAGTTGGCGTTGAAGAAGCCGCCGCCGTTGGTTCCGAGCATCTTGATGGCAAGCTGCGAGGCCACCGGTCCAAGAGCAATCGTCTGCTTGGCGCCTTCGAGCGTCGTCGCGTCGACATAAGGGCCGAGCGTCTGCGGCACGCCGAGGTAGACATAGACCAGCGTCAGCACGATGCAGATCGGCAGGAGAATGTAGAGCGTCGCACGGGTCATATCGACCCAGAAATTGCCGACCGCCTTACCGGATGCGCGCGAAAAGGCGCGGATCAGGCCGATGGCGATTGCCATGCCGGTCGCGCCAGATACGAAGTTCTGCACGGTGAGGCCAGCCATCTGCGTGAGATAGGACATCGTGCTTTCGCCGCCGTAGTTCTGCCAGTTGGTGTTGGCGACGAAGCTTGTGGCGGTGTTGAAAGAGAGTTCGGGGCCAACCGCAGCCATTCCGGCCGGGTTCAGGGGCAAGATGTCCTGCATACGCAGCAGCGCGTAGAGGACGATGAAGCCGAGCAGGTTGAACATCAGCATGGCGAACGCATATGAAGTCCAGTGCTGTTCGTCGCGTTCGCTGGTGCCTGCAAGCGCATAAAGTCCCCGTTCAATCGGAACGAGGACGGGTGAGAGAAACGTGCGTTCGCCATTGAAGACGCGTGTCATGTAACCGCCGAGCGGTTTGACGAGCACAATGATGATCCCGCAGTAAAGTAGGATCTGAAGCCATCCGTTGAGGGTCATGGGAGGTAACTTTCAATACCCGATTTGTTTCGCCGTTCGCGCCTTGGGAGGAGGCGCGATGCTAGAAGCGTTCGGGGCGAATGAGAGCGTAGGTGAGGTAAACCGTGAGGAACACGGTGACGGCACCACTGAGAATATAGTCGAGTGTCATGGCGCTTCTCCGGTTAAAGTCGGTCGCAGGCTTTGGTGTAAGCAAAGCAGAGGGCGAAAAATACGATTGCTGTGGCGAGTAGAACTATGTCCATCATCGATCGTGACTCCTGTTGTTCTTCTGGAGTCAGACAAGACAAAGGGCACCATCCTCAGGATGGCACCTTTTATGCTTTCTGGCTGGAGATGATCCTTGGATCTCTCGGACATTAATATGCGGTCGAACCGCATAAGCGTTCGAGATCGGCGGCGGGCCGCGGATATAAAAATCTTATAAATGCCGATGGAAGAAAAATGCCTCGCCGAAGCGAGGCTAGTCCAAGGCCGCTTCGGGGAAAAGAAGAAGCGGCGCGGTTGTTGTATTGCTGGTGCGCTCGACTGCAAAGCGCACTTTCGAGCTTTTCGGTACGCCTGACGAGGATTGAGTGAAGCGCGTCAATTGCCCTCGTGGCCACCTTTCAGATTCCGAACGACGTTTCTGCCCCGTCGCAGCGCCGTGAAGGCAGCACCGATCGTAATCAGCCAGAGGGCAGCGAGTAGAACCTGATTGTGCCCGCTCCAAAGCGGTTCGAGGATCGAGAGGATTGCCGCAGCCGTGATTGTCGCCATTCGGTGTTGTTTTGCCATCGGGCCGGAGAAGTCGCTCGGTGTCCCGGTTGCTCGACCGAGCTCGCGAACATAGGCCGTCAATACGGCAAACGATGCCGCCGCCCAGCCAAGGCCGGGCGATCCGATGCCATACCCAACACCGGCCAGGATCAGGATGTCGGCGACGCGGTCGGGGAATTCGTTCCAGAAGGGGCCGTCCGCTGCGCCCTTGCCGCCCTCAACGGCAACCATACCGTCGAAGAGATTGCACAACAGCCGCAATTGGCAGAACGCGGCCGCGAGAACGAGGAGGAGCGGTCTTGTCCACCCGTCGTCCCGTCCCGCAAGGAAGAACGCGCCGCCGGCCAATGCCGCGGCGATCGTGCTTGCCTGAGAGATTTGGTTCGGCGTGACCGACCGTGTCGCCAGCCATTTCGCAATGCGCTTTGCCCATTGCGTGTCTCTGCTTGCCAGCGGCCGGCGATCGCCCGTTTCCGTCATGCCACGATCCTCTGTTGGTAGACAAAGTAATTGTAGACTGCCGCGTAGGTCGTCGAGACGGTTAGCGGCACCGCTATGGTTTTCAGGATTTCCGGGGTGCCGCTCAACGCATGGATCGAGATCAGCACGGCAGTCGATGCCAGACATGCGATCAGCGGCGGTGCCCAGAGACCGGCGCGCCCTTTGAACTGTTTTGCGAGCCGCTCGATAACCGTCTTGAGAAAGAAGGTGAGGCCGGCCGAGAGTGCGCCCTGCACAAGGCCGGCAAATAGGGCTCGCTGCAGCAGGTGGCTGCTGTTGGCGAAGACCGCCCAGCCGCCCATGGCGACAAATGCGAAAAGCACATGCATCGCACTGCTCTGGGCCAGCCGACGGACCGGCGTCATCATGTGATCGACCACCAGTAGCGGACAATGTGAAAGAAGATCGGCGCGGAAAAGACGACGGAATCGAGCCGATCAATCAGTCCGCCGTGGCCTTCGATCAGGTGACCCCAGTCCTTGACGCCGCGATCTCGCTTGATCGCCGACATGACGAGGCCGCCGAAAAAGCCCATCATGGTGATAACGAAAGCCATGACCCCGGCCTGGAGCGGCGTGAAAGGTGTGATCCACCATAGGGCGGCACCGATCAACGTCGCGCTCAAGACGCCCCCGACAAAGCCTTCCACGGTCTTTGAAGGCGACAGGCTTGGTGCGATTTTTGTTCGACCGAACAGCTTGCCCCAGACATATTGGAGCACGTCGCTGAGCTGCACGATGATCACCAGGAAAGCGATCAGCAGAACGTTGCGGCCTTCGTAGCCGGGGATCGTCAGCGTCAGCAGCGCGGGAACGTGGGAGGCGCAGAATACGCAAATCATCAGCGCCCATTGGACTTCGGCAATGCGTATCAGGAAACGCTCGGTATCGCCGCGCAGTACGGAGATGATCGGCATCAAGAGGAACGCGTAGACCGGAATGAAGATCGAGAAGATGCCGTATTGCCTCTCCCACAACAGCCAATACTGCAGCGGCAGGACGACGAAGAAGGCGGCTGCGAGCGCCCAGTGATCGGCGCGTTTGGTGTCGGTCAGCGTAATGAACTCGCGTAGTGCTGCGAAAGAGCAGAAGCCAAACAGCAGCAGCACGCCGATCCGACCGGCAAGAAAGGCAAGGCCGATCAGGATGGCCATGATCCACCACGCCTTGATGCGTGCGTTCAGGTTCTCGATCGCGGCATTCGACTGGCCGGCCGGCAGTCGCCGCTGCAGCAGGTAGCCGATGGTCGACGAAACAATCAGGAGCGTGAAGATGCCAAGGACGAGTGTCCACAGGTCGGCGTTCGCTGCGTTCATTCTTTACCGCCCAGGTGTTTTGGTGACAGATCAAGCAGCGCCGTCCGCGCCCTGTCGAGGAAGGTTTCCTTGGTCTCGCCGGCGTCGATCCGAATGGCGTTGCCGAAGGTCACGGTGCAGATGAAGGGGATCGGGACGATCTCGCCTTTTGGCATGACCCGATTGAGATTGTTGATCCAGACCGGCACAAGCTGAATGTCCGGCCGGGTCGAGGCGAGATGGAACAGTCCGCTCTTGAACGGCAGCAGCGGCGCATCCGTCTGGTTGCGCGTTCCTTCGGGAAAGAGGATCAGCGACGCTCCGGAATCGAGCACTTCGGCCATGACTTCAATCGGATCGCGTGTGCGCTTGTCGCGGTCCCGCTCGATAAGAACTGCGTCGAAGACGTTGCAGCCGATGAAGCGGTTGATCGATGACTTCAGCCAATATTCCGCGCCAGCGACGGGGCGTGTCTGCCGTCTCAAGCTCGGCGGAAGGACGGCCCAGACCAGGATGAAATCGCCATGGCTGGAGTGATTGGCGAAGTAAACACACTGGCCCTGGGGAATGCCGTCATTCGGCCAGATAGCGCGAACCGCGGTAATGGCGCGCGCGAACACCACGATTGCCGCCGCAACAGGCTTCGCAACTACACGTCTCACTGATTTCAGCCCCCTCGCTGCATCAATAAAGCAGCCTGCAGAAGCCTAGCGGCATTTCCGATGGTTCGGAAGTCCTGCTTGTGGCGGAGACCGTGTCGATGCCCGTTTTGACCGCCGCGATGAATTGAACGCCGCGTTTGTGGGGGGCGAAGAGGAAAGCGTTAACCATGGTCAGCTAGGAATGAGTCGGACGCAACGGAATGAGTCGATGTCAGTACAGTCAAACAAGAATCTGCAAGCAATGACGACAAGCGAGATCGTACTTTTCCCGGTCGCTTCACGCGCCGGAGACATTGAACGGTGCGCGACCGAACTGGACCGTCGCCACGGCGAGGATGCAGTACGCTTCTGGAAGACAGAATGCCGCCGGCTGGCTGATGAGCTGACGTCGCTTGGCTGCTCCGAAGCTAAGGTCCGCGAACAGGTCATGACGTTTCAGGCCGAGGTACAGGCCGAGCTGGTTCGCCGTCATCAAGTGCGGGCAATCGCAGAAAGCCGCAGTGGCCGCGCCATAAAGCGCTAGCGTCATAGGTGGCTCATATCGCCACTTGGGCCGTCGATTTTGTCGGACGGCCCTGAGCGGTTGAACGCGTCGTCCCGGCGGCGAATTCTTTCCATATTTTGCGCAGGATGAACCGTCTTGGTTCAGAAATTCCGCGCGCCCGGTGCTAGCATCCCTTTATTCTCACGCGGATCTCTAAAGATCCCGTGCGTCGCCTATCTCGGGAGGAAGGGCGGATGCCGGCGGAAGATCGATCGAATAGTCGCTGGGGCAATCTGGCGGTCAGAAACGTCTGGCCGACCGGAAATGCTTGCCATTTTCGCGTTCTTCAACGAGATTTATCAGGCCGACCGGCAGTGGAGGAGCTGCCGACAAGATACGCGCGTGAAGAACAATGACGGGAGAATGACGGCACACGCATACCGGACGCTGTTGTAGTCGCGCGCCGGACTTGGGAGGGAAGGCATGTATTCCGGTGGTTTGAGATTTGGTCTGGCGGACGAGATCGAGGCGCTCCGCGACAGCGTTCGACGTTTCGCGACGGAGCGCATTGCACCGCTCGCTGCCGAGACGGACAGCAGCAACAGTTTTCCAACGCCACTCTGGCGCGAGATGGGTGAGATGGGACTGCTCGGGATCACGGCCGAGGAGGCCTATGGCGGCGCCGGCTTGGGATACTTGGCCCATTGCGTCGCGATGGAGGAAATCAGCCGCACTTCCGCCTCCGTCGGCCTCAGCTACGGCGCCCATTCCAACCTTTGCGTCAATCAGATCAGCCGCAATGGAACGGACGAGCAGAAGTCGCGTTATTTGCCGAAGCTCATCTCCGGCGAACATGTTGGCGCACTCGCCATGTCCGAGCCGGGCGCCGGATCCGACGTCATTTCGATGAAGCTTCGGGCGAAGAAGCGAGGCGACAGCTACCTCCTCAACGGCAACAAGATGTGGATCACCAACGGCCCGGATGCCGATGTCCTGGTGGTTTACGCGAAGACAGACCCTGATGCGGGTCCGCGTGGCATCACGGCTTTCCTCGTCGAGAAAGGCTTCAAGGGCTTTTCAACTGGCCCGAAGCTCGACAAGCTTGGCATGCGCGGCTCCAACACCTGCGAATTGATCTTCGAGGACTGCGAGGTTCCCGCGGCAAATGTGCTGGGCACACTCGGCGGTGGTGCGCGCGTTCTGATGTCGGGGCTCGACTATGAACGTGTCGTCCTCTCCGCTGGACCGATCGGCATCATGGCCGCCTGCATGGATGTCGTCGTGCCCTATCTTCACGAAAGAAAGCAGTTCGGCCAGGCGATCGGCGAATTCCAGCTGATGCAGGGAAAACTCGCCGATATGTACGTGACCATGAACACGGCGCGCGCCTATGTCTACGCGGTTGCGGCGGCCTGCGATCGCGGCGAGACGACGCGCAAGGATGCTGCCGGCTGCATTCTTTATGCCGCCGAGAAGGCGACGCTGTTGGCGCTTGAGACAATCCAGGCGCTCGGGGGGAATGGCTACACGAACGATTATCCCGCCGGCCGGTTGCTGCGTGACGCCAAGCTCTACGAGATCGGTGCCGGAACCTCTGAGATCAGACGCATGCTGATTGGCCGCGAGCTCTTTTCCGAAACGGCCTGATCCGAACGTTTCATCCGACAACCATCCTGGTGAACAATGACGGTTTTGAAGTCGCAGATTTCGACGAATTCGGAGAGCTTCAGGACAAATCGCGCGGCGATGGCCGAAGCTATCCGTGCCATCGAGGACGCAGCCTTGAGTGCGGCGAATGGGGGCGGACTTGCAGCGCGCGAGCGTCACGTTGCCCGCGGCAAGATGCTACCACGGGATCGGATCGCCGCCCTGCTCGATCCGGCTACGCCATTTCTCGAAATCGGATTGACCGCAGCCCACGGCATGTACGGCAATGAGGCGCCGGGTGCTGGGCTGATAACCGGCATCGGCCGCGTTTCAGGCCGCGATTGCATGATCGTCTGCAATGACGCGACCGTCAAAGGTGGCACCTACTTTCCGATGACGGTAAAGAAGCACCTGCGCGCGCAGGAAGTCGCGGCCCAGAACAATCTGCCCTGCATTTACTTGGTGGATTCGGGCGGCGCGAACTTGCCGAATCAGGACGAGGTCTTTCCGGATCGCGATCATTTCGGTCGGATATTCTACAATCAGGCCAATATGTCGGGGGCAGGAATTCCACAGATCGCCGTCGTCATGGGCTCGTGTACGGCAGGTGGTGCCTACGTGCCTGCCATGTCCGACGAGGCAATCATCGTCGAGGGGCAGGGGACGATCTTTCTCGCCGGCCCGCCGCTGGTGAAGGCCGCAACCGGCGAAGTCGTTTCGGCCGAGGACCTTGGCGGTGGCGATGTGCACACAAGGCTCTCCGGTGTCGCAGACCATCTTGCGCGAGATGACGCGCATGCCCTGGCATTGGCGAGGCGCGCCGTCGCCAATCTCAATCGATCCAAGGGGGGTGGCGTCGAGCGCCAGGCGGTTGAGGCACCACTGTTCGATCCCTCGGAAATCGCAGGGATCGTCCCGGCCGACCTGCGCGTGCCCTACGACGTGCGCGAAGTTATCGCCCGTATCGTCGACGGCTCGCGTTTCGATGAATTCAAGGCGCGCTACGGGACGACGCTGGTCTGCGGCTTTGCACATGTCCATGGTATCCCGGTGGGCATTGTCGCCAACAACGGCGTGCTGTTCTCCGAGTCGGCCCTGAAGGGCGCCCATTTCGTGGAGCTCTGCTCGCAGCGCAGGATACCGCTCGTCTTCCTGCAGAACATCACCGGCTTCATGGTTGGCCGCAAATACGAAACCGAAGGCATCGCGAAGAATGGTGCGAAGCTCGTTACCGCAGTCGCAACGACCGGGGTGCCAAAGGTGACGATGCTGGTTGGCGGTTCCTTCGGTGCGGGCAACTATGGGATGGCCGGTCGCGCCTTCTCGCCGCGCTTTCTCTGGACATGGCCGAACAGCCGCATCTCGGTCATGGGCGGAGAGCAGGCGGCCGGCGTGCTTGCGACTGTGCGGGGCGAGGCGCTCTCCCGTGCCGGCACGCCATGGACACCGGAGGAGGAGACCAGTTTCAAGCAGCCGGTGCTCGATCTTTTCGAACGGCAAAGCCATCCGCTCTACGCGTCGGCGCGGCTATGGGACGATGGGGTGATCGACCCGGCCAAGAGCCGCGACGTGCTCGGTCTCTCGCTGTCTGCGGCGCTGAATGCACCGATTGAAGAGACGCGCTTCGGCCTGTTCCGGATGTGAGGTAGCGATGTTCCAGAAAATTCTCATCGCAAACCGTGGCGAGATTGCTTGCCGGGTGATCCGAACCGCCAGGCGCATGGGGATCGCCACGGTGGCGGTCTATTCGGATGCCGATGTTGGGGCGCTGCACGTCGAGATGGCCGACGAAGCGGTTCGGCTGGGGCCCGCGAGCGCGCAGGAGAGTTACCTCTCGATCGAGCGGATCCTTTCTGCGGCGCAGCGAACTGGCGCCGAAGCCATTCATCCTGGTTACGGGTTTCTCTCGGAGAATGCAGACTTCGCCGCAGCCGTAGAGGCCGCCGGCATTGTCTTCATTGGGCCGCAGCCGTCGTCCATTCGTGCCATGGGATTGAAGGATGCCGCAAAGGCGTTAATGGATCAGTCGGGCGTGCCGGTCGTTCCCGGCTACCATGGCGAGGAACAAGACGACGGGTTTCTCGCCGATCAGGCGACCCTGATCGGGTACCCCGTGCTGATCAAGGCACGCGCGGGTGGCGGCGGCAAGGGCATGCGCCGCGTCGACAGCGAGGAGGATTTTCCCGAAGCACTTGCTGCTGCGCGGCGAGAGGCGAAGGCCGCATTCGGCGACGATGCCGTTCTGATCGAGCGCTACCTCATTCGCCCGCGCCATATCGAGGTTCAGATCTTCGGCGATCGGCACGGCAATGTTGTGCATCTTTTCGAACGTGATTGTTCGCTCCAGCGCCGCCATCAGAAGGTGATCGAAGAAGCGCCGGCGCCGGGAATGACGCCGGAGATGCGTCGTGCCATGGGTGAAGCCGCGGTACGCGCGGCGCGTGCCATTTCCTATCGTGGTGCCGGCACCGTCGAGTTCATCGCGGATGTCTCGAACGGCCTCTGGCCGGATCGTTTCTATTTCATGGAGATGAATACCCGTCTTCAGGTCGAGCATGCCGTTACCGAAGCGATTGCCGGGGTCGATCTCGTCGAGTGGCAATTGCGTGTGGCGTTCGGCGAGCCGCTGCCGAAGAAGCAGTCGGAGCTTGAGATCTATGGCTGGGCCTTCGAGGCCCGGATCTACGCGGAGGATGCGGCCAAAGGCTTCCTGCCCGCGACGGGGACGATCAGGCATCTGGATTTTCCGGAGGTTACGGCGCGGATCGATGCCGGGATCCGTCCGGGCGATACCGTCTCGGCTCACTACGATCCCCTGATCGCCAAGATGGTCGTACACGGGCCCAGCCGGAGTGTCGCCCTGTTGCGACTGACCAGGGCCTTGCAGAGCTCGCATGTCGTCGGTGTCACCACCAATCTCGACTTCCTCGCCAGATTGAGCGAGCAGGACGAATTTGTCGCTGGCCATCCGGATACCGGGCTGATCGATCGCAATCTTCAATCTCTGACCGCGCTTGAGCCGCCTGCGGACACGGTGATCGCGCTTGCCGGCGTGTTGTCACTGGGTACGCTTGCGCGATCATCGGATGGCGATCCCTGGCTCACGCTGGGACATTGGCAGCTTTGGAGCGAGATGCAGCGCATCGTCGTTCTGAACTATGAAGGAGGGCATTCAACGCTACGGATTGCGGCTAAGGGTTTCGATTTCTTCGCCGTGCATGATGGACGGCGGGTCATTCCCGTGAAGATCGTCAGCCGGCAGGACGATGGTTGCCGGGTGGAGGTCGATGCCCGGCAGGTGCAGGTCAAGGCCAGTATGGCGGCACATCACCTGGTCGTCAGCGTCGACCACCGAACGCATGTGTTCCATCTCGGTAACCCGCTCGATTTCAGTGCCACGGATGTTGCTGATGGCAACAGACTGATCGCGCCGATGCCGGGCTTTGTGAAGATCGTGCGGACGGGTTCGGGGGCGGAGGTCGCCAAGGGTGATGCGCTTGTCGTCATGGAAGCCATGAAGATGGAGCTGACGCTTGTCGCAGCCCGCGATGGGACGGTGGAAGCCGTCGAGGTGAGCGAAGGGCAGCAAGTCGACGAAGGCGCCGTACTTCTGACGCTGCGGGTAGAGGAGACGTGATGCAGCCCGGAGAATCGTCATTGCTGCCCCGGGACGTCTCGATCGTCGAGATGGCACCGCGCGATGGCCTCCAGAACGAGAAGAACCTGATCCCGACGGCGACGAAGATCGCCCTCATCGACATGATCTCGGAATGTGGTTTCGAGCGGATCGAGGCGACGAGCTTTGTCAGCCCGAAGTGGGTGCCGCAACTTGCTGACGCCGCCGAAGTGATGGCCGGCATCAAGCGCAGGCCGGGGGTCCGCTATGCCGCTTTGACCCCGAATATGAAGGGGTTTGAGGCTGCAATGGCCGCGGGCGCGGACGAAGTCGCGATCTTTGCGTCCGCCTCGGAGAGCTTCTCGCAACAGAATATCAACTGTTCCATCGCCGAGAGTATCGAACGCTTCAAGCCGGTTGCCGAAGCAAGCCGTGCACGTGGCGTTCCAATGCGTGGCTATGTCAGCTGCGTGGTCGAATGTCCCTATGAGGGCGCCATTTCGCCGGATGCGACGGCGCGCGTCGTCGAGAGCCTGCATGCATTGGGCTGCTACGAGATCAGTCTCGGCGACACGATCGGCAAGGGACGACCGGAAGAGGTCGATCAGATGCTGGTAACGGTCCTCTCCTGTGCGCCGGCGACGATGCTTGCGGGTCACTTCCACGACACCGACGGCTGGGCCTTGGACAATATCGGGGTTTCCTTGAAGCACGGGCTGCGGGTTTTCGACGCGTCGGTCGGCGGATTGGGCGGTTGCCCCTATGCTCCGGGCGCAAAGGGCAATGTCGATACCTTGGCTGTCGCTGAGTTCCTTACCCGCAAGGGCTATCGGACCGGGCTCGCGCCCGAGAAGCTGGAAGAGGCCGCCGATTTTGCCCAGAGCCTAAGGAGCGAGGCATAATGCCGAAAACGCTGATGATTTCGATCGACGAACGCGGCGTTGCGCGGCTTACCCTCACCCGTGAGGACAAGCACAATGCCATGTCCGCCGAAATGATCGACGAGTTGACGGAGGCCGCAAGCGCGCTCGGGTCGGATGGACGGGTGCGAGTCGTCGTGCTTGCTGGAGCGGGCAAGAGCTTCTGTGCCGGCGGTGACCTGGAGTGGATGAGAGCCCAGTTCAAGGCGAGCCGGGCGGAGAGAATCGCCGAAGCGCGGCGGCTGGCGATGATGTTCAAGGCCCTGAACGAGCTTCCGAAGCCGCTCATTGGCTGCGTCCACGGGAGCGCCTTTGGCGGCGGTATCGGGCTGATCAGCGTCTGCGATACAGTGATTGCCTCGGAGGCGGCGCGCTTCGGCCTGACGGAAGTTCGGCTTGGGTTGATACCGGCAACGATCAGCCCTTACGTCGTAGCGCGGATCGGCAGCCCTGCGGCACGATCCCTCTTCGTCTCCGGTCGAACCTTCGATGCTGCCCATGCCAAATCCATCGGTCTCGTCGCCTCTGTTGTTCCCGCTGCGAACCTCGACCGTGCTGTCGACCTCGAGATCGCGGAATTCATCGCGGCCTCACCGGAGGCAGCGACACGCGCCAAGGCCCTTGCGCTGTCTCTTGCGCCGCCCATCACGGAAGAGATCATCGAGAGCGTGATTTCCCAGCTTGCAGATAGCTGGGAGACCACAGAGGCGCAGGCGGGCATAACCGCCTTCTTCGAAAAGCGGCGGTCGAATCGATAACGGGAAGCTTCGAGACCGGTCAGTGGCGGCACGGTGAAGGCGGCGTGTGAGGTCGGATGGCCGCGAGGGCGCGCCAGTTATCCGACATTCGAAGCCAGCTGTGTGTGTACTGGTGCCGTATCCTTCGCCGCTGGAGGAACTGAAACTCGTCCGCGCGGTCAAGTGCGATTGAAAACGGGACTTGTTCCAGCCAATGTGCTCCCTTCCAGCCTCGAAGAGATACCTTCCCGGGACACCTTTGCGTCATCTGCAAAACGACATAGCTCATCGTTGAACCTGGTAGGGTTCTCCAAAAAAGGTGCGTGGCCCGTTGCCGCATACCACGATGCCGTGGCTTCAGGACATAACGCTAGAAGGTGCCGCCCCATCGCCGGCAGGATCACCGTGTCCTCTTGGCCGTGCGTGACAAGGATGGGCACCGCAAGAGCGGTCAGTACATCGTCAGAATCGATCTCGCGGGTGAGCAGCGCAGCCCGGATTTTCGCTGGCACGGCCATGTTCCAGCAGATCGCCGTTTCGAATACTTCGGAAGGCAGTTGCGAATAAGTACACCCGCGCACGAAATTGCGGATTGCTTCGATGTTGCCAGGCAGGTCCTCGCTCGTGGCACCAATGACGTGGTCAAGGAAGCCCGGGCCAATCAAGGTGCCGAATGCTGCCTTATTGAGCGTGGTCGCCGCGCCTACAAAGTTGATGCCCGCAACCTTCGCCGTTCCATGGGCCCGGAGGTAGTCGCAAATAATGAAGCCGGCGTAGGACCAGCCCACAAAAACGGGACTGCGGAGGTTGAGTTGATCTACGACAGCGGCGATATCGTCGGCCCAAAGCTGCGGCTCGGTATAATACTCCGTTTCGAGCGGGGCCTCCGACATGCCGTGACCGCGCAGGTCCAGGACTACGAGGCGAAAGTCCTCGGCAAGCATGCTCTCATACTGGTTCTTCCAGCAGAGATGGTTCTGTGACCACCCGTGGATGAAGAGGATCGAAGGAGCGTCTTCTTTTCCCCACTCGCGAACATGCAGTCGCAATCCTGCGCCGCCGGTTACAGTGTGAACCTTCATCGTCGTGCCTCCTCGTCAGCGTCGAGAACTGTAGGAAGCACTTTGTTCTGCCGGCGTGAGAAGGAGTGTGGGAGGAATCGTTGAAAATGCCGGGCGGATCGTTGAAAAGGCGCCCCTCGGGTGCGATCGCGCTTGAACGAGAGGCGGGAGCCAAACTCGGTTGATAGCGTCTCCAAGACCGTCGGGCGCGCCAAGGCGCCAGTCACAAGGCTACGCTGTTTCGGCGACGAAGCGCGTTACTTCACGAACAAACCGCTCAAAGGCGGGTTCGTTGGCGAGGAGAATGTGGTTGGCGCTATCGAGATCGACAAATCGAGCCCCGGGGATGCCGGTCGCAAACTCCCTTCCGCACTGAAAGGGAACGACCATGTCTTTTCTTGCGTGCAAGACCAGCGTCGGAATCGTCACCTGCGACAGGACATCCGAAACGTCGATCTCTCCGAACGCCTCGTGCAGGCGACCTGCGTTGCTGGGCGACACAGAAATGTGCTGCAATTCGTCAAACCAATCCATCTGCACCTCGTCCGCCCCTGGAATGAACATTGCAGTGAACAGATGTCGAAAAACCGGATTGTTCTGACCCCATCCTTCCCTGATCAAAGCGGTCATTGCCTCATGCGTTGCCACCTCATGGCTGTCGCTTCGCTTTCGCCAGCCTTTTACAAATCCTCCGTACAGGATGAGCCCCGAAATCCGTTCGGGGTGTCGGACAGCGTAGGCAACGGAGACGGCACAGCTTTGCGATACACCCAGCAGCGTGAACCGATCGAGGCCCGCCGCGTCGACCACGCTCTCCAGGTCCGCAATCATCGCCGCAAACGAGATATCCTCGGCAATCCAGTCCGAGAGTCCGGTGCCGCGCTCGTCGTAGCGTATCAGCTTCGTCTTCTCCGACAGGGCGTCGATCCAATGCGTCCACACCGGACTTTCCCAATCATACTGGAGATGCGACATCCAATGTGCGGCTCTTACGATCGGTGATCCCCGCCCACACACCGCGTAAGCGATTGTTACCCGATCCGCGGTTTTGCAGAAGCGAATTTCCTGCGATCTTTTGCTGGGCGTCACTGCTGGCCACGGGACATCCGTTTCAAAGTTCCGCGAGATGAAAGCTGATCCAGGCTGTGAAGGTGGAAGTGACCGGAGCGGGACATCGCGAGACCCGTTGCTCACGCCGGAGACTGAAGGCTCCGGCCACTGTTCGGGGCGATCGACGGCGGCAATCTCGTTGGTAAGGCGATCGAGCACCAGGGAATAGACGTTTACTCGCTCAGGTCGGTCTTGCAGGCGTCGAACAAGGGCGCGCAGAATCTCCATGTGCACCCGAAGCGTAATATCCCGGTGACATAGCCGCCACGCTTCAAAGTTTGGGCAGTGCGGGAGGCATAGGCCATCGAGAAATTCACCACGAAATGTCGCGGCAAGCGACTCCAATCTCTCCGTGTCCAAGCGGTCGAGGTCCGCGGGCCTCAGAGAAGCCATACCCTTGAAGTCCACCTCGACCGTCTGGGGGCTGAGGAGAACGGAATTGTGGTCCGCATGCAGACGCACATGACCTTCCGTATTCACGATTGGCCTCAGCTTGTGAAGGCTCCACCTTAGGGAAGCCCGAGGGTCGTCCGGAACTTCCCAGAACATCTTGCAAAGATGCTCGCGACGTTGGGCTCTTCCGACGACAGCCAAATAGGCAAGAAGGGCACGGGTTTTCTTTGACTGCGGCAGAGGCAAAAGCTGTCCCTGCTGCGTGACGTTAAGTTCGCCCAATACCTTGATGGTTAGCTGGCCGACCATGATACACCAACCCAACGGAGTGCTCAGCCGACAGCTTAGAGCAATGCAGCTCAAGATAAAATCGGCTTCGCCTACCGTTCGGCGAGCTACGAGCGCGGGCCGCCGCAAGTGTATCCGATGGGGCCGCAGGCAGTCACGAGAACTCGCTTGCCGAACTCGGTTAGGTTTATCGCCTGCCACGCCATCGGATAGAGCTATTTTCCGTCGGTGCTTCCCGATAGTTTTGCGGCAGTCTTTGCCTTCCCTTGTAAGTCCGCCTCATCGGCAAGAATGGCGGCGGTCTCGTTCAGCAAGACGTCTTTTGCGTTCTTGCGGGCATTTTCCATAGCAATATCAGCGCTCAGGCTGCGCTCGTTTGACTGCAGTCCATCATCTGAACCAGAATCTTCGCTATCGCTTGCTTGCGCTTGAGACTTGAGCCGCTCCTCGCGAGCAGCCGCTTCCTTGCGACGTTCGGCTTCATTCAGGGAGATAACCCCTTTCTCGCGCTGCGCCTTCAGGTCAGCAATGTCTTTCAACAGTCGTTGGAAGTCCGGGTCGCTCTCGACCCGTGCATCATGGCGGCTTTGCAACGTCGGCAGCGATGCCGCTACAACCTTTGCCGGCGTATAGTTCGCAGGCTTGATTTGCGCCCAGGGCAGGGCGTTATCATAACTGGTCTCGCCGAAGCTTGTCGGATCCGAGAACCCCGGCAAGCTGATATCAGGCGTCACGCCCCGCAGCTGCGTCGTACCGCCGTTAATCCGGAAAAACTGGGCAATCGTCACTTTCAGCTCGCCGAATTCCGGTTTGCTGTTGCGAACCATGTCATCAAGATCGACGACGGTTTGAACGGTACCTTTACCGAAGCTTGGTTCGCCGACGATCACGCCTCGACCGTAATCCTGGATCGCCGCGGCAAAGATCTCCGACGCCGATGCTGATCCGCGATTGATCAGGACGCCCACGGGGCCTGTCCAGACTGGCGCCTTAAAATCAGCGCGTCTCACCGCGACCTTGCCGTCGCTGCCGCGTTGTTGAACGACCGGACCCTTGCCGATGAACAGACCGGTCAAATCGACCGCTTCGTCTAGAGAGCCGCCGCCATTGTTGCGCAGGTCAATAAGAACGCTGTCGACCTTTTCTTGCTCCAGTTCGCCGAGAAGCTTTGCGACGTCGCGGGTTGCGCTTTTATAGTCCTTGTCGCCTTTGCGCTTGGCTTCAAAATCCTCATAGAATGCCGGTAGGGTGATCACCCCGACTTTACGCGTGGCGTCGCCCACTTTCACGGGCAGCACGGTCTTGCTGGCAGCCTGCTTCTCGAGGCTGATTTTGTCGCGCACCAGGCTGATGGTGCGATGGGTGGCATCTGCTCCGGCATCCGCCGGCAGGACGTCCAAGCGCACGACGGAGCCTTTCTTGCCTCGTATCAATTGCACGACTTCATCGAGGCGTGTACCCATCACGTCCTTTATCGCCCCGTCCTTGCCTTGACCGACACCGGTGATGCGGTCTCCGACCGAGAGCTTACCGGATAGCTGCGCCGGCCCCCCAGGCACGAGTTCACGGATTGTCGTGTAGTCGTCGCGTTCCTGTAGCACCGCACCGATGCCAACCAGTGAAAGCTTCATCGCGATATCGAAGTCGGCGGAAGCGGTCGCGCCGAAATAGTCCGTGTGCGGGTCGACCGAGGTCGTATAGGCGTCCATGAACGACTGGAAAACGTCGTCGCTCTTGTACTTGTAAGCGCGCTCGAGCGTGTTTGCGTACCGTTTGTCGAGCGTCTCGCGAATAGCCGCGTCGGCTTTACCGCCTAGTTTCAACCGCAACCAGTCGCTTTTGACGCGCTTGCGCCAAAGCTCGTTGCTGTCGGCTTCCGACTGCGGCCAAGGTTCCTTATCGCGCAGGACGGAAAAATCTTCCTTCGCACCGAAATCGAAGTCCTGCTTAATCAAGGTGCGCGCGTAGTTCATGCGGTCGACAACGCGTTTCTCATACACGTTGAAGATCGCAAACGGGATCTTCAAGTCCTCCCGTTTGATGGAATCGTCGATCTCGTTCCGTTCAGACATGAACTTGTCGATATCCGTTTGCAGAAAGAGCATGTGGTCCGGATCGAGGGACTTGATGTACCGATCCAGGACCTTGGCCGACAAGGCGTCGTCAAGAGGAATGGGTTTATAGCTGAACCGCGTGAGGAATTGCGCACTTAGCTGAGCGGCTTGTGCCTGTTGCTTTTGCGGCTGCAAAACAGGCGGAGACGCGACGTCAGCATATGCAGGCTGTACGATTGCAAGAACTGCACCAAGGAAAACATAGGTTATGCGCATTCAGCGTTGATCCAATTCTTAAGGCCGAGAGTCAATGTGCGATCTAGGTCAAGCAAATTATGGTTTTTTGACAATCGAATCGATCAAATCGCCAATTTCCTGCGGCGGAAAGTCCGTTCGACGGACAGTAAGTGCACCCGTCGCCGGGGTATTGCTGGGAGGAGCCGGAGATTCTGGCAAGCTTTTTTTGTGAGAAAGGTGAAACCATGCTGGTGCACCCCCGCCCCTCCGCAACCGTTCATCTTCGTCACAGTGGAGATCGTAAACCAGCAGATCCGATAGAGGACGGATTCTACAAAGAATGAGTTGACCGTTTTCGATGGCGGGACGACACTTGCAACCTGCAGCAAGGCGGGAGAGAGAGAACGATGGACGAGCAAGACCGCTGGCGTCACATGGCAAGCGCGCCGAAAGACGGCAGTCGGATCCTCGTCACGATCCGCCAGTCCGAACAGGGGCCGGCAGAAGTCGACCTCGCCTATTGGTCGAATGGCGATCAGTTCGGTGCGGAAGGCTGGCGTGCCTCTGATTCCTCGCCAGGCCGAATCATTGAATATGCCGAGCCCGAAATGAAGTGCTGGATGCCGATGCCCTCGGCCAATCTCAATCGTGCGTCGATGCCCTCACCCTGGGAAGGCGACGACGCACAGGAGCTCGACGGGTCAGGGATTTGAGAGCTCGCGCCAGGATCGCTAACGCTTCTGTTGTGGCGCTGGCATCAATTGTATGGGGGCAGCCAGACTCCGCGTCCGCATGACCTTCAGGATGGTCACGACATCCTCGCGCTATCTGGTAGCGTTTGGCCGCTTCGGCAAAAAACGCGACGCGTGGGAACCGACCCGTCGCCCGATTTCGTTGGCGATAGCCTTTAGATCGTAAGGCTTGGGAAAGAAGCTCGCGTCCCAATCCAGGTCAGTAAGATCGATTTCACGACCAGACGTCACCAAGACGTGGATGAACGGCTTTGTCGCCTTGATGAGCCTCGCGAGATCCAGGCCGTTGAGTGCCCCAGGCATCTCCACGTCGGTCACGATCGCATCAACGTCATCGTTCACTCCAAGTGCCGCGATCGCCTCAAGCACGTTCCCGCATTCGATGACGCTGTAACCTTCCTCAAGCAGTTGGTCTGCCAGCACGAAGCGAATGAGGGGTTCATCTTCCACGATAAGGATCTTTGCCACTACTCGCATACTCCGTTTCGGATGCCGGTCTAACGCGCCAGGAGAGCAAATCGGTCCTCAAGGAAGAATGCGATTTGGTTACATGTTTAATAAAATGCAAATCAGTTTCGCGAGGTGATTTCGCAGTCTATCCAGGATGATCGACACACCGTGTTCAACGCCAGACGGAGAACACCGCGAGGATCGGAATCCGTCGACGACGTTGCCGGACAGCTGCACCGAGTGCCATTCCCTTCCCAGATCAACACTCGCTGTCGCACATTAACTATGGGTTAACCATAATCGTCGTTTACCATAGGTAGCGGCCTCAAGGGTCGTTGATTCGGAAGTCCAATGCGTAATCTCGCATGGACGTGAGGAAAGACGATTGCGGCGACCCGAAACGTCCAGTGTACTGAAGGCGTCATGCTTGGCACTGCTTGCCGGGCTTGTGGTCGGATGTCAGTCGTCAGGAAATGTCAGGCGCCCAAACGTCTCCGAGACGGTGCCCGCCGAAAGGGCGCTGGCCTTGCCCCCGCCTGGTGGTCCCTCGATCGTCAGTGTCGTCGAGCGCAAGCGTGGCAATGGCACAGAGCAGACGATTTCGCTCTACACGTCGTCTTCCGTGTCCGGTCAGAATTTTCTCGGGGTGCAGTTTTTTGGGGCATCAGGAGCCAATCCTGGCATCGGAAACGCCTCCTTTAGGATGGTCAGCGAGGACGGGATAATCCGCGAAGCCTTTGCGGCCGTTCCCGGCGTGCAGATGACGCGCTCGGCGACTTATCTGCAAAACAGCTATGGACCGTTCGGCTATGCCTCGGGCCTGAGCGGTTCGGGCGATACCTGTATTTATGGCTGGCAGCAGATCCGCTCAAGCAGATCCGCGCAGACGCAAGCGCGCAACTTCGGAATGATCCAGGTGCGGTTGCGCCTCTGTGATGCCCGGGCAACCGAAAGACAGTTGCTCGGAATCATGTACGGCTACACGATCGTTGGGATGCTGGATGGAGAAATCTGGAATCCGTTCGGGCATCCGCAGGGCACTGATCCGACGCTCGGGCGCCCCGGCAATCCGATCTATCCAGACGAGGGCGGCTATAGAAACACGCGGATGGCTTTTGGCTATGAACCAGCCCGTCCGGAAATCCAATCTCGTGTCGTTCGCGTACGCAGCGTTCAGCCGAGAGTCGAGGAGGCGCCCGTGCAATTGCCGCCGCCGACCGGCCCTCGCGTTCCGTTGCCTGATGGCTCGAGCAGTCTGCCGCAGCCAGACATGTCAGCCGCGCCTTCGGCCGAACAGACGCAACCGAGAACCGCGGTGGCGAGCGGCCTGACGGTGCCGTCACCGGAGTGCATAGGGGATTCGGCCATGACGGCCGCGTGCCAGAAGAAGTAGACGTGAGACGGCTGCGGTGTTCCTAAGCGCCCGGCCCGCATTGTCAAAGGGATGTTGATGCATAAAGCCCGAAGCATCATTACGTGGGCCTTCGTTTCTCTGTGCGTGATCGTTCTGATCACATTGCCTGTGAACCTGCAGACACAGCTGATCGCGAGCTTTGTTGTCGTCGCCGTGATGGCGATCATCAAGGGGCTGAAGGCTGAAGGCACCTGGAGACTGATTGCGCTTGCCTTTGGCACCTCCATCGTTCTTCGCTATGTCTATTGGCGAACGACCAATACGCTGCCGCCGATCAACCAGCCGGAAAATTTCATCCCTGGCCTGCTGCTCTATCTCGCGGAAATGTATAGCGTGGCGATGTTGGCACTCAGCCTGTTCATCGTCGCCACGCCCTTGCCTCCGCGTCCATCGCGCGCGAGCAAGGAAGAGCGGTTTCCGCATGTCGACGTGTTCGTCCCCTCCTACAACGAGGACTCCCACCTTCTCGCCAACACGCTGGCCGCGGCAAAGGCCATGGATTATCCGGCCGAAAGACTGCACGTCTGGCTGCTGGATGACGGTGGTACACTGCAGAAGCGCAATTCCAACAAGCTTCTCGAAGCCCAGGCCGCGGTGGCGCGCCATGACGAACTCAAGAAGCTTTGCGAGGATCTCGACGTCCGCTACCTCACGCGTGACCGCAATGAGCATGCCAAAGCGGGCAACCTCAACAACGGAATGAAGCAATCAAGCGGCGAGCTGATCGCCGTGTTCGATGCGGACCACGCGCCGGCACGCGACTTCCTGCTCGAAACCGTCGGCTATTTCGACGACGATCCGAAGCTGTTTCTTGTCCAGACCCCGCATTTCTTCATCAATCCGGATCCGCTCGAACGAAATCTTCGAACCTTCGAGAGGATGCCGAGCGAGAACGAGATGTTTTACGGCATCATCCAGCGCGGTCTCGACAAATGGAATGCCGCCTTCTTCTGCGGTTCAGCCGCCGTCCTTAGCCGGAGGGCGCTCGAATCCCAGGGAGGCTTCAGCGGCATCAGCATCACCGAGGATTGCGAAACCGCGCTTGCGCTTCATGGCAGCGGATGGAACAGCATCTATGTGGACAAGCCGCTGATCGCCGGGCTGCAGCCCGCGACATTTGCGAGCTTCATCGGCCAGCGCAGCCGCTGGGCGCAGGGAATGATGCAGATCTTGCGTTTCCGTTTCCCGCTGCTGAAGCGTGGCCTGACACTGCCGCAACGCCTTTGCTATATGTCGTCGACGCTCTTCTGGCTCTTCCCCTTCCCGCGTACGATTTTCCTGTTCGCGCCGCTTTTCTATCTCTTCTTCGATCTTGAGATCTTCACGGCATCGGGCGGCGAGTTCTTGGCCTATACGCTTGCCTATATGCTCGTGAACCTGATGATGCAGAACTATCTCTACGGGTCCTTCCGCTGGCCGTGGATCTCGGAGCTCTACGAGTATGTCCAGACGGTCCACCTGCTCCCGGCGGTGGTTTCGGTCATGCTCAATCCGCGCAAGCCAACCTTCAAGGTGACGGCGAAGGACGAGTCGATTGCCGTCAGCCGCTTATCGGAAATCAGCCGGCCGTTCTTCGTGATCTTTGCTGTCCAGCTGATTGCTCTGGCGGTGACCATCTATCGCATCTATGCCGAGCCATATAAGGCCGATGTGACCTTGGTGGTCGGTGGCTGGAACGTCATCAACCTCATTATGGCCGGCTGTGCCCTCGGGGTCGTGTCCGAACGTGGCGAGCGGGCTGCGTCCCGACGCGTGCGTGTGAACCGGCGTTGTGAATTCGGGGTCGGTGGCAAGTGGTACACGGCATCGATCGAAGACGTGTCGGTGCACGGCGCGCGACTGCATGTTTTCAACAAGCAGCTGGATCCCATGGTGATCGGGACCGAGGGGGAAATTCGCTTTCAGCCTCATAGCGGCGCAAGCATGGAAACACTCCCCCTAATCGTCCGCAATATCCAGCCGTCCGGCGAGATCCTGGCCGTTGGCTGCCAATACATTCCGAAGCGCGCGCTCGACCACCGCCTGATCGCCGACCTGATCTTTGCGAATTCCGATCAGTGGACACAGTTCCAGCAGGCGCGACGCCATAACCCAGGCCTCATTCGAGGAACAATCTGGTTTCTCGGCCTTTCGCTCTATCAGACAAGCCGTGGCCTCGTGTACCTCTTCCGGAGCACGAGATCTGAGAGCGAGCGCCCGCATCAGGTCGCGAAGGCAGGAAACTGATGAGGAAGATCACATCAATCCTGGCGTTTCTCCTTTCCGCCTCCGCGGTTGCCTATGCACAGACCGCGCCCTTCGACATGTCGGGCGAGCGTGAGCAAGGGAGCGCCCCGATGGTGCCGCGCCTGACATTACCGGCCACGCCTGCGCCGGCGACCGGCCCGCAAACACCCTCCACGCCGCCTGCACCCGCTGCTAACCCGACGCCACCATTCGCCATCGCACCCGCCTCACCGCCAGCCGCGGCTCAACCGCCGCCCGCGCAGGTGGAAGCGCCTCGCCCACAAACTGCCACGCCACCCCCTCTGCCTGCCGTCCAATCAAGCCTAAGCGCCGCGCTTCGAAGATATGTTGTTCCGTTCGCCAAGCTCGGCCTGGATGGCGAGTATGATCGCAAGTCGTGGTCGGTCTACATCACGCCGGAGCAGGCCGCCGCGCCTGCAAAGTTCAACTTCGCCTATCAGAATGCGGTTGTTGTCGCCCCGGAGGCGTCACAACTGACCGTTCTTCTGAACAATCGGATCGTCGGCCAACAGGCGATCGCCTCACCGGATGCACCATCGAATGTCTCCTTTGATGTCCCAGCGGGACTGCTGCAACCGGGCGCAAATCTTCTGACATTCGAAGCCACACAACGCCACCGCACCGATTGTACCATTGAATCGACCTACGAGCTTTGGACGGATATCGACCCGGCCAAGACCTATCTGAGCTTCAGCGGTCAAGAGGCAGCGAAGTTTTCCAGCACGGACGCCATTCGCGCGATCGGCGTCGATGAAACCGGCAGGACGCAGTTCAATTTTGTCGTACCGGCACTCGAGCAGCCAGGCACGACAAAACCTCTTCTGCGCCTTGCCCAGGGACTCTCGGTTCTGAGCGGCATGCCGAACGAGACATTCTCCTTCAGCGCGGATGCACTGCCCCAGTCTGGTCCCGGGCGCATGACTGTGGTTGTCGGAACGCCGGCAGAGCTCCAACCATTCTTCGCCCCCCCGCCGGCCGCGCAAGCGGCGCCGCTGGCCTCCTTTGTGACCGACCCGAAGTCGGGGGCACCCGTTCTTTTGATCAGCGGCCCGTCCTGGCCCGCAATTTCGGCCGCGATTGAAACCATTGTGTCGACGGTGGATCGGCCCGCGACCGCCATTCGCGATACGTTGGTAACCCAGCGTTGGAGCGCACCGGATGCACCGCTTGTTCTCTCGGCCACAAACCTGACATTTGCGCAGTTGGGCGTGAAGACAACGGAATTTTCGGGACGACGCTTCCGGACCAGTTTCAACATCGCCGTGCCGTCTGATTTCTACGCGAACGCCTATGGCGATGCGACGGTACTGCTGGACGCCGCCTTCACGCAGAATGTCCTGCCCGGCAGCCATATCGACATCTACGTCAACGGCAACATCGCTTCAACGGTGCCGATTTCATCAACGGGTGGGGGCATCTTCCGGCACTTGCCCATTCGCGTGACGATGCGGCATTTCAAGCCGGGCTTAAACACACTGTCTCTCGAAGCCATCCTGATGACGAAAGAGGACGACATATGCGTGCCGGGCACGACGGCCGGTACCACGCCGCGCTTTGCGCTCTTCGACACCAGCGAGATTCACATTCCGGACTTTGCCCGCATCGGGCAGCGACCAAACCTCGCCGGACTGTCAGGGACTGGCTATCCCTACAATCGCGCGACACAGCCCATTCCGCTGTTCATCGACCGGATTGATAGCGACACGCTGTCGGCGACGGCCACGCTACTCGGGCAAATGGCAGTGGTTGCCGGCCGCCCGCTCGACATTGAACCGGCCGCGACACCGGGCGCCATCGGCGAACGGGATGCGATTTTCATCGGCTCGATCTCGCAGATGCCGCCGGCCGTGTTGACGCAGTTGAATGTAGCAACGACCAGTCAGGCGTCCTGGCGACCGCCCGCCGCCGTCCAATCGAACCAGACCGAGCCTTCTGTGACCTTTGACGATTGGCGCTCCAAGGTCAGCGGCGGGGTATGGCGCGGGCAGATCACATCATTTCAGGAGTGGCTGCGCCGCAACTTCGACATTTCGCTGAGTTCACTGCAGTTCGTACCAGGGTCCGAGGAAGTCTTCACGCCCTCGAACGACGACAGCTTCTTGATCGCTCAGGGCAAAAGCGCTGCCGGGGGATCCTCCTGGACGATTGTAACGGCTCCTTCCGCCAAGGACCTGCGCGAGGGCGCCGAAGCCGTTACCACACAGGTCAACTGGCCGCAGATCGCAGGTCATATCACCACCTATTCCAGCAAGACCGGCAAGGTCGAAAGCGTCCCGGTCGGTCGCTTCGATTTCGTGGCCTCTCAGCCCTGGTCCCTCTCAAATTATCGCCTGATTGCTGCGAACTGGCTATCAACGAACATACTGTCCTACGCCTTCCTTCTGGTCGTCCTTTCGCTGCTGATCGGTGTTACCACGGCAAGCATGCTTTCCCGGCTGGGCAGGCGCGAATGAAGAGGTTGCTGAAACTGCTCTGCGCCGCAAGCTTCGCGGTTGTTGCTGTCTGCCAGCCCGCGCAGGCGCAAGGTCCCGGAATTAGCCCGCAGGCATGGGGCGCCTACAAGGCGAAGTTCCTGGATGCCAGCGGCCGCATCGTCGATGATGGCAACGGCAATATCAGCCACAGCGAAGGCCAGGGTTACGGCCTGCTGCTTGCCTACCTTGCCAACAACCCAGCTGACTTCGAACAGATATGGTACTTCACGCGCACCGAACTGTTGCTGCGCGATGACGGCCTGGCCGCCTGGAGATGGGATCCTGCCGTCACGCCGCATGTCACCGATAGCAACAATGCATCGGATGGCGATCTGCTGATCGCCTATGCGTTGGCCCTTGCGGGGTCTGCGTGGAACAAGACCGACTATATGGAGGCGGCTGCGAAGATGGCTCAGGCCCTTCTTTCGCATGTCGTCATCAGTTCAAACGGACACACCCTGTTGCTCCCTGGCGTCAGCGGTTTCAATTCCCCTGATCGCAAGGACGGCCCCGTCATCAATCCCTCCTACTGGGTGTATGAGGCGATCCCGGTCATGGCGCTCCTAGCCCCGTCCAACGCCTGGCAGAAGCTGTCGGACGACGGTCTGCAGCTGCTGCAGGCCATGCAGTTCGGACCACGAAAACTGCCCGCCGATTGGGTGAGCCTCAATCGCATGCCGGAGCCCGCAGCCGGCTTCGACGCGGAATTCGGATACAACAGCCTGCGCATCCCGCTCTATCTCGTGCGCGCGGGAGTTTCGGACAAGGCTCTGCTGTCAAGATTGCGAAAGGGAATGACCGCCGAGGAGGGCACTCCGGCGACAATCGACCTCTCGTCCGGCAAGCCGAAGGCGCTGCTGTCGGACCCGGGTTATCGAATTGTTAACGATGTCGTGGCCTGTGTGACGGAAGGAACCAAGCTGCCTGAGTCGTCGCAGCATTTTGAGCCGTCGCTCTACTATCCATCGACCCTTCATCTTCTTGGGTTGGCATTTGTCGGGGAGAAGCATCCGGAGTGTCTGTGAAATCCTCATCCGTTGCAATTGTCGTTGCGGTGGCGGTGGCTGGTCTGGTGACCGCCCTGAGGGACCGCGTGGCACTTCAGGAGATGCTGGGCTTCGGGCAGTCGGGTCACGCAGCTGCGCCACAATTCATGCTCATGGGTCGTGTCACGGGACCGGAAACCAGTCCCAAGCCGCAGATCGACGTCCAGGCCATTGCCGATCGGCTACACGCAGCAACACTGGTTCCGCCGCTTCCTCAACAGGGTGAGACCGCCGGTGACGAGGCCGAAAAGTCGTTGATGGTCGCGCAGGCGCCTCAACAGCAGCCTACGGCGGCTCAGCCAGCCAAGTCAGCCCAGCCGAAAGTCGATGAGAGTGCCTTGCGCTATTTCGCCAGCCGCGGCGACAAGGCGCGCCTGCAGGCCGAGATCGCGCGGCTTCAGGCGCTGTACCCGAACTGGGTGCCGCCCGCCGATCCTCTGGCCGTTCCGCAGAGTGGCGACAGGCAGCTGGAGCAGATGTGGCAACTGTATTCGGAGGGACGCTACGCGGAACTCCGCAAGGCGATTGCCGACCGGCAGGCGTCCGAATCGGGATGGCAGCCGCCGCCTGACCTGCTTGACCGGCTGGATGTCGCCGAGGCCCGCGCGCGCCTCGTCAATGCGTCGGACCTGAAGCAATATGCAACCGTCGTCCAGATCGGCGCCAATACACCGAGCCTCCTGACATGCAGCGACATCGACGTGCTATGGCGGGTTGCCGAAGCTTTCGCGAAGACCGATCGCGCACCGCGCGCCCGGGATGCCTATGTCTATATCCTGAAGAATTGCACAAATCCGCAAGAGCGTGTGGCGACCATTCAGAAGGCGGCCGCCTTGCTTTCCTACGCAGTGATGCAGGATCTCCTGGCGCTTGAACGCCCCGATGGCAACGGCGGCCGCGAATTCGATGGCATTCGCAATGAGCTTGCCCGCCGCTTTGTCGCCGCCGGCAACGATGACCCCGATCTGGCTGTGGCGCCGGCTTATCTTTCAATCGTGCAACGACTTGCTGAAACGGAGCGGCTGGCATCCGACAGCCTTCTTCTCGGCTGGTACCAGCTTCGCCGGGAAAACTATCCCGATGCGGAAAGATGGTTTCGGGCAGCGCGGGAGAAGGAAGACTCGGCAATCGCTTCCCAGGGTCTGGCGCTGGCGCTGATTGCCGAGAAGAAACCGCAAGAGGCGGAGGACGTCATGTACAAGTGGCGTGGTGCCTCCAAGGATGCGACCGCGACATATCTTGCTGCGACGGCGAACCTGATGGCCCTGCAGCCGCCTGCCAACCTCAGCGAAGAGGTACTTTCGCGCATCGCCAGCGAAATCATTGCCCAGAAATATGTGCCGACGGCACAGCAATTCGGCTGGTTTGCCCGCACTCTCAATCAACCGCAAACAGCGGCGCGCTGGTTCGAGACGGCGCTACGCTGGAAGCCGGATGACGAACCGTCCGCTTACGGATTGGCCATCACGCGCCAGCAGTTGCGGGACCGGGCGGGCGTAGTTGAGATCCAGCGCCTGTGGGCTGGCAGGTCCGAGCGCATCGCACAGTTGGGTGAGGCCACGAACCAACGGACCACAACACCTCCCCTGCCCGCTCCTCCCGGGCAGATGGTGCCGCAAGGTCCAACGGCCGCGTCACCGGAGATTGTCCGGGCACCGCCGGAGCGCATCGAAAGTGCAAACCCGCCAGCCGTCACCGAGGTCGTACGCCAGCCTGCGATGCAAACGGTCACGGTTCGCCGCGGTGCACGGCAACTGCGCGGATGCACGACTACGGTCAATGCGCAACTGCTCGATCCGGAAACCGCACTGTCACGGGGCTGGTGCCTGATGGACATCAATCGTCCGATGGAGGCAGCCAAGGCTTTCGAGGCAGCGCTCGCCAGTCCAAACCGCAAGACGCGCGAGGACGCAGCCTATGGCCAGAGCCTCGCCTACCTGCGCGCCGGCCTATCCAACAATGCTGCCGTCGCCGCGACGAAGGCACCGCAGACGCAACAGCGCGCGGCCGAATTGCAGATTGCGATCCTGGCCGACCGGGCTCTCGCCGCCTTCGACGCAAAGCGTTATCGTGAGGCCTTGATATACCTCGATCAGCGCGCCCAGCTTCGCCAGGAACCCATCGATCTGATGGTGCTCCGCGGATATGCCTACCTGAACATGAAGATGTACGGCGACGCCGAGCGGATATTCACTGCCGCGGCCGCGATCGGCAACAAGGATGCAAACCGCGGTCTGGCCGATCTGAAGGCATCGACGCATCCTGATACCGTCGACTAGCGATAACGAGGATTGTTCTGCTGGCGCATGCATGTTGGCGTGAGCGGTGCCATTCAGCGTGCAGCTCACGCGGTCGCCGCGAGCATGGTCGCCGGGCGCACTTCACGCGCTGGATCCGGCTCGTTACCAAGACGGGCTCCGCCGCCGGAGTTAGAGAAAACCACAACAAGGCAGCTAATTGGGGAGAATGGCGGAGAGGGTGGGATTTGAACCCACGATACCCTTGCAGGTATGCCGCATTTCGAGTGCGGTGCATTCGACCACTCTGCCACCTCTCCGCGGTCAGGTCGGCGCTTGTTCGGCGCGGGGGGCTACATAGCGACAGAATGACGGGCTGGCAAGACGAAATCTCAAAGCTTTTCATCCTTTTGCCTTGACAGTTTTTTTATGCTCGCGTATCTCGGCTGCGCAATAGGTGTGGATAAGTCCGCGCCTTGCCTGCTTCGCGCTCGCGAGGCAGATCACCGGCAGCGAGAGTTCTGGGTCAAAGCCTTTGAAATCCCTGCTTAACCTCGACTGATAAAAAGACGGCCACCTGCTGATTGGCGGGCACGAGCCGGAACGAACATGAAAGGATAAAAAATGTTCGCAGTCATCAAGACCGGCGGTAAGCAGTACCGTGTGGCGGCAAACGACGTGCTGACCATCGAGAAGCTTGAAGCAACCGCTGGCGACGCAATTGAATTCACCGAAGTCCTCGTAATCGGCGAAGGCGCCGACGCTGCGATTGGTGCTCCCTTCGTCAAGGGCGCTTCCGTCAAGGCCGAAGTGGTCGAGCACAACCGCGGCAAGAAGGTCATCGCCTTCAAGAAGCGCCGTCGTCAGAACTCGAAGCGTTCGCGCGGCCATCGCCAGCACCACACTGTTGTCCGTATCACGGACATCGTGGCTGCCAAGTAAGATCACGGGACTTTAAGGTTTAAAGGAGAACACCAATGGCACACAAAAAAGCTGGCGGTTCATCGCGCAACGGTCGTGATTCCGAATCCAAGCGCCTTGGCGTGAAGAAGTTCGGTGGCGAAACCGTCATCGCAGGCAACATCATCGTGCGTCAGCGCGGTACGCAGTGGCATCCGGGCGCCAACGTCGGCCTCGGCAAGGACCACACCATTTTTGCGCTTACGGCCGGCAATGTGAACTACCGTACGAAGGCCAATGGCCGCGTGTACGTGTCTGTAATGCCGAAAGCGGAAGCAGCGGAATAAGCCGGTAGCGCTCTAAAACAGCCGGCGTCTCATCGACCCGGCTGAGCGTATCAGGTTCAGTCCAGAAAACAGGGGAGATGGGGCGCCATCTCCCCTTTTTTCTTGTCCAACGAAGGAGGACTGAACATGCAAGGCGAACTATTGAGGGAAGGCCAATCGCGGTCTTTCAGGGAAGACCAGCGGTCTCCCAAGGAACGGCTGAGGCCGGAGCGGTTAAGGACCGATTGCCCTGTCTTACTCTCGGAGCGGCTCGTCATGCGCGCACCGCACGAAGAAGACATCGACGCCCTTGCCCATCTCGCCAACAACGCCAAAGTCGCCACCATGGTGTCGCGCATGCCGCACCCGTACACGGCCAATGATGCCGCCGACTTCGTGCGACGCACGAAAAATGGCGAGATTGGCAAGTGCGTCTATGCGATCACCAAGGCCGAGAACGGCGCCTTTGTAGGGTGCTGCGGGGTCGAACCGCATCTTGACGGGCGGACCGTCGAGATCGGGTACTGGCTTGGAGAACCGTACTGGAATCAAGGCTTTATGACCGAGGCATGCCATGCTTTGGTCGATATGGTCTTTCGCACGCGGCAGGATGTCGATCAGATCGATGCTCGTTGCCGGGTGATGAACGTCGCTTCGCGGCGGGTCATCCAGAAGTGCGGTTTCCAGTTCCAGGGATCGGGGTTGGCGGCATCGCTGGCTCTCGGCAGCAATGTGCCCGTCGAATGGTACAGGCTCGACCGCAAGACCTGGATGTCGCTGAGAAGCTGGGGGAGCGTCCTATGAACGCGATCAGCCTTCAGAGACCCAGGAGCCAGTCGATGACGCCCGGCCCATTGCCGGTCATCACCACCGACCGGCTGGTGCTCCGCCCGCACAGGCTGAGCGATGCCGATGCGATCGCGGACACGCTGTCCGACTTCGCCGTTACCCGCATGCTCGCGCGCGTTCCTGCGCCTTATGACAGGCAGGACGCACTCGACTGGCTGGTTCCGGTGACGGCGGGTGGCATGGCCGACTGGCAGTTTGCCATCACGACTGGCGACGACGCTCATATCGGCGTCGCCGCCATCGAGCTTCGCCATGGCCTTTGGCACCTCGGTTACTGGCTGAACCGCTTCTACTGGCGGCGCGGCTATATGAGCGAGGCGGTAACGGCGGTGCTGGAGCGCTTTTCGCGCCGTATGCCGGAGACGACGGTTCATTCCGGGGTCTTCGCGGACAACCCGGCTTCGTTGAAGCTGCAGGAAAGGCTCGGCTTCCGCATGACCGGTTGCAGCGAAATCTACAGCTTCGCCCGCAACACCATGGTCACGCATGTCGAGACGATGCTGAAGCCGGGTGCCCTGCAACAGGCCAGGATTGCTTGAGACGAACGCGAGGCGTCCCGATCGTCGGGGCGCCTCAACCCCAACTACCGAATAACGACCCAGATGCGGAAATGGTCGGAGCTATGTCGATCTTCGCGGATTTCAGGTTGCTGGATGCGATGATGTTGCCGAACGGTCGAGGTCGTAGATACCATCAAGACCGCAGCCGTACTGTATGCTATAGCTCGCAAACCTCACGATAATCCTTTGACCTCCGATTGAACCGCCTATATCGAAAGCGGCAAGAGGAGCGATGAACGGCCACAATGGAAGTAAGATGAAATTTCTCGACGAAGCAAAAGTCTACATCAAGTCCGGAGACGGCGGCGCGGGCAGCGTCTCGTTCCGACGCGAGAAGTTCATCGAGTTTGGTGGCCCCGATGGCGGTGACGGCGGACGCGGCGGTGATGTCTGGGTCGAGGCGGTCAACGGTCTCAATACACTGATCGACTTCCGCTACCAGCAGCACTTCAAGGCCAAGATCGGTACGCACGGGATGGGCAGGGACCGTACCGGCGCCAATGGTGAGCACGTGACGCTTAAGGTGCCCGTCGGCACGCAGATTTTCGAGGAAGACAAGGAAACGCTCATTTGCGATCTCACCGAGGAAGGCCAACGCTACCGGCTCGCTACCGGCGGCAATGGTGGCTTCGGAAATGCGCACTTCAAATCCTCGGTCAACCAGGCGCCGGACTGGGCCAATCCCGGTCTTCCCGGTGAGGAAAAGACAATCTGGCTGCACTTGAAGCTGATTGCAGACGCTGGCCTTGTTGGATTGCCGAATGCCGGCAAGTCCACGTTCCTTGCAGCCGTCACCCGTGCCCGGCCGAAGATTGCAAATTATCCCTTTACGACATTGCACCCGAACCTGGGTGTCGCGACCGTTGACGGTCAAGAATTCGTCCTTGCCGACATTCCGGGGCTGATCGAAGGCGCGCATGAAGGCGTCGGGATCGGTGACCGCTTCCTCGGCCACGTCGAGCGTACGCGCGTTCTGTTGCATCTCGTTTCCTCGCAAGAGGAAAAGGTCGGCAAGGCCTACACGACCGTCCGGCGCGAACTCGAGGCCTATGGCAGTGATCTTGGCGAAAAGGTCGAGATCGTCGCCCTGTCGCAGATCGACGTTCTCGATGACGCCACCTTGAAGAAGAAGACGAGGGAACTGGCCAAGGCCTGCGGCAAGACGCCGTTCCAGATTTCCGCGGCGACGGGCAAGGGCATGACGGAAGTGCTGCGAGCCTTGCGGGATGTCATTGTCGAGGCGAATGCCGGCGGGGCGGAAAAGCTCGCCAAGGCACCGAAGCTCCGCCATCGCGATACGGTGTCGGATGATGAAGGCGAGGCCCATGACGACGCGTAAGTCGCTTGAGCGCTATCGCCGCATCGTCATTAAAATCGGCTCGGCTCTCCTCGTCGATCGCAAGACCGGTCTGAAGAAGGCGTGGCTCGACGCAATGTGCCGCGATATTGCGGCCATGAAGGCCAAGGGCGTCGACGTCCTTGTTGTTTCGTCCGGCGCGATTGCTCTCGGCCGATCGGTCCTCGATCTCCCTTCGGGAGCCCTGAAGCTCGAAGAAAGTCAAGCATCGGCGGCCGTCGGCCAGATCGCTCTGGCGCGTGCCTGGTCGGAAAGTCTGTCCCACGACGAGATCGTTGCTGGTCAGATCCTTTTGACGCTCGGCGATACGGAAGAGCGCCGTCGCTATCTCAACGCGCGTGCCACCATCAATCAGCTCCTGAAGATCGGCGCCGTGCCGATTATCAACGAGAATGATACCGTTGCTACCAGCGAAATTCGCTACGGCGACAATGATCGCCTGGCTGCGCGGGTCGCGACCATGACCGGTGCTGATCTGCTGATTCTGCTGTCCGATATTGACGGTCTCTATACGGCGCCGCCGCACCTCGATCCGCAGGCGGAATTTCTTGCCACGATCGCCGAGATCACGCCTGAAATCGAAGCGATGGCGGGTGGCGCTGCGTCCGAGCTGTCGCGTGGCGGCATGCGCACCAAGATCGACGCCGGCAAGATTGCGACGACGGCCGGCTGCGCAATGATCATCGCCTCAGGCAAGGCGGACAGCCCGCTCTCGGCGATCGAGAATGGGGCGCGCTCCTCTTGGTTTGCTCCTTCAGGGACGCCCGTCACGGCGCGAAAGACTTGGATTGCTGGTCAGTTGCAGCCGGCGGGCGAACTCCACGTCGACGAGGGTGCCGTTGTTGCGCTCGGCGCCGGCAAGAGCCTGCTTCCTGCCGGGGTTCGCAAGGTTGTCGGGCTTTTCAGCCGCGGCGATACGGTGGCGATCGTCGGCCCGCATGGCCGGGAGATCGCGCGCGGACTTGCTGGCTACGATGCCGAAGAGGCGCGGCAGATTACCGGCCGCAAGTCGACGGAGATCGAGGCAATCCTCGGCTACGCGGGACGTGCGGCAATGATCCATCGCGATGACATGGTGATGACGTCGCAGATCAGTTCAAAATCGGAAAGGCAGAAGAAGGACACAAGCTATGCTTGATACAGTTGCGCCGAGCCCTGACATTGACGCGCTGATGAATGACATCGGCCGCAAGGCCAAGGCTGCGGCGCGACCGTTAGGCTTTGCGTCCACTGAAGCCAAAAACAAGGCGCTGAACGCCATGGCGGATGCGATCCTCGCCAACAAGGATCACATCCTCGCCGAGAATGCCAAGGATCTGAAAGATGTCGCCGGCACGGACATGCTCGCATCCTTCGTCGATCGTCTGACACTGACCGACAAGCGCATTGCCGAGATGGCCGAGGGTATCCGCGCGATCGCGGCGCTGAAGGATCCGGTCGGCGAGGTGATCGCCGCCTGGGAACGCCCGAATGGACTGAAGATCGAGCGCGTTCGGACGCCGCTCGGTGTCATCGGTGTGATCTTCGAGAGCCGTCCGAACGTCACGGCGGATGCCGGCGCGCTCTGCCTGAAAGCCGGCAATGCGGTCATTCTGCGTTGCGGCTCGGATTCCCGGCGCTCATCGCACGCAATTCATGCCTGCCTCGTGCAGGGCCTGAAGGCCGCGGGACTTCCAGAGCATGCCATTCATCTCGTGCCGACAACCGATCGAGCTGCCGTCGGCGCGATGCTGCGCGGATTGGATGGTGCGATCGACGTTATCGTTCCGCGCGGCGGCAAGAGCCTTGTTGCGCGTGTCCAGAACGAGGCGAGGGTGCCCGTCTTCGCGCACCTTGAGGGGCTTTGCCATATCTATGTGGATGCATCGGCCGATCTCGGCATGGCCAAGGAGATCGTCGTCAACGCCAAGATGCGGCGCACCGGTATCTGCGGTGCGGTGGAAACGATTCTCGTCGACAGCGCCGTGGCCAAGAGCCATCTTCGCCCGCTGCTGGAGGCCCTTGCTGGAGCCGGTTGCGAAATCCGCGGTTCGGCTGCGGTCGTCCAGGCAATGCCTGGCGCGAAGGCAGCCACCGAGGAGGACTGGTCGACCGAGTATCTGGATGCCATCGTTTCGGTTGCTGTCGTCGATGGCATTTCGGGTGCGATCGAGCACATCCAGACCTATTCCTCGAACCACACCGAGGCGGTGATTGCCGACGATCCCGATGTGGTGCAGAGGTTCTTCACCGAGGTTGATTCCGCGATCCTGCTGCACAATGCATCGACGCAGTTTGCCGATGGCGGCGAGTTCGGGATGGGTGCCGAGATCGGCATTGCGACCGGCAAGATGCATGCCCGCGGCCCTGTCGGCGTCGAGCAGCTCACCTCCTTCAAATACCGCGTGCACGGCACCGGACAGACCCGGCCCTGACGTGATCAACGACGAAATCGACCGGCGCCATCTTCGCATGCCACATAGCGAGCGGGGCATGGTGGTCGGTCTTTTCGGCGGTTCCTTCAATCCGCCGCATGACGGACATGCGCTGGTCGCCGAAATCGCGATCAAGCGGCTCGGCCTCGACCAGCTATGGTGGATGGTCACGCCCGGGAACCCGCTGAAGGATCGGCGACATCTGCTGCCGCTTGCCGAGCGCATCGCTCTGAGCGAGCGGCTAGCCCGACACCCTTCGATCAAGGTCACCGCGTTCGAACGCGATTTCGCGACGAGTTTCACGGCAAACACGCTGGCGCGCGTCAAGGCGCGCAACCCACATGTCCATTTCATCTGGATCATGGGGGCCGACAGCCTGAAGACCTTCCATCAGTGGCAACGCTGGCAGGATATCGTCAACACATTTCCGATTGCCGTGATCGACCGCCCGGGCTCCACGCTGTCGTTCCTGTCATCGAAGATGGCGAGGACGTTCGATTTTGCCCGCGTTGACGAAGACGATTCCCGCGCGCTCTGGAAGCGCCAGGCACCAGCCTGGACCTTCATACACGGTCCCCGCTCCGGTCATAGCTCGACCGCTATCCGCGCGACCAACAGCGCCGTAAAATAGTTCGACTTTTCAGGGAAGACGTACAAATGAAAAGCCCGACGGGGGAGGAGATCCGTCGGGCTTCGTAAACTCGATCGACAACTGGGAGGAGGAGTGTTGTCGATCCTATCCAACGGCTTTGGGAGGAGGAGATCGCCGTTCGATGAGTGTGTTGTACCATAGTCCCCGGATTCTTGAAGCGGGTCCATTGCATTGCAGCAATGCGCTACAAGCATGGCCGTAGCCAAAACCCTCCTCTATTTTGCCCAATTCTTTGGCATTCGAGACGATTTTCGTCGAGATTTCAAACTCCTGTCGGTTTCCCCCCTAAAATGGCGGGGAATTTTCGCCGTTTTTGGAACTGGGATCTCCGCAGTCATGCGCATCACGTATGTGTGAAGTCTGAGACGCGCAGACGGTTATGCTTGCCAAAATATAGCGCTAGCCAAGTCGCAAGCGACGTTATATTTCTACAGATATTTCCAAAGCTTCGGGAGAGATCATGCACAGTCGTCGCCAATGGATGAAGTTTGCCGTCACAGCCATTTCGGCTGTCTTCTTAGGCGTTGCCGCAACGCCAGCCGCCGCTGCGGAAAAGGTCAGCGTTTTTGCAGCGGCCAGCCTGAAGAACGCCCTTGATGCAGCGAATGCCGCGTGGGCGAAGGAAGCCGGCAAGGAGGCCGTCGCCTCGTATGCTGCGAGCCCAGCGCTTGCAAAGCAAATTGAAGGCGGCGCACCCGCCGACATCTTCATCTCCGCCGACCTGGACTGGATGGACTATCTTGCGAAGAAGAATCTGATCAAGGCCGACAGCCGGTCCAATCTTTTGGGCAACCGAATCGTACTTGTCGCAACCAGGGACCACGCCAAGCCGGTCGAGATCAAAAAGGGCTTCGAGCTCGCCACGCTGCTCGGTGATGGCAAGCTCGCCATGGGTGAGGTGAAGTCGGTTCCGGCCGGCAAGTACGGCAAGGCTGCGCTTGAAGCGCTGGGCGTCTGGCCCTCGGTTGAGGCGAAGGTTGCCGGAGCTGAAAGCGTTCGCGCCGCGCTCGCGTTGGTATCGCGCGGCGAGGCGCCCTATGGCGTTGTCTACCAGACCGACGCCTCCGCGGACCCGGGCGTTGCCGTTGTCGGCACCTTCCCGGCGGATTCGCACCCGCCGATCATTTATCCGGTCGCTATTCTGTCCGAGAGCAAGAACCCAGACGCCGCGGCATACCTCGACTTCCTGAAATCGGAAAAGGTGGCTCATTTCTTTACCGAGCAGGGCTTCACCATCTTGAAATGATTGCGAATTCTCGCACGAAGACATAGCGTGAGAAGGCCCGTCGATACGGGCCTTCTATTTTTGGAGAGAATGGCTTGGACGCACTCGGCCTGAGCGATGATGAATGGACGGCAATCTTGCTCAGCCTGCGCGTGTCGGTGGTGGCGATGCTGGCCAGCCTGCCATTCGGCATCGGCGTTGCGCTGCTGCTGGCGCGGGGGCGGTTTTGGGGTAAGTCCGTTCTCAACGGTGTCGTTCATTTGCCGCTGATCCTCCCGCCTGTCGTCACGGGCTTCATTTTGCTGATCCTTTTCGGGCGGCGCGGACCGATCGGCAGCTTTCTCGATCACTACTTCGGCATCGTGTTTTCGTTTCGCTGGACGGGTGCCGCGCTCGCCTGCGGGGTCATGGCCTTTCCGTTGATGGTGCGCAGCATCCGGCTGTCGATCGAAGCGGTCGATCGAAAGCTGGAAGAGGCAGCCGGCACCTTGGGAGCCAGCCCATTCTGGGTTTTCATGACGATAACATTGCCGCTTACCCTGCCTGGCATCATAGCAGGAATGATCCTTTCCTTTGCGAAGGCCATGGGGGAGTTCGGAGCGACCATCACCTTCGTTTCCAACATCCCGGGGGAAACGCAGACGCTTTCGGCGGCGATCTACTCCTTCACGCAGGTCCCGGGTGGTGATGCCGGCGCCCTGCGGTTGACGCTCGTCGCTATCGTGATTTCAATGGCTGCCTTGCTTGCCTCGGAATTGCTGTCGCGCATCGTCGGCCGGAGGATTGATCCGGAATGACGCTTGTCGTGAAAGCAAAACAGCGGCTTGGTGCATTCGCGCTCGATGCCGCGTTTACCTCGGGGCGCGGGATCACCGCGCTTTTCGGCCGTTCCGGCTCTGGTAAGACCTCTATGATCCGTATCATTGCCGGGTTGGCGCGGCCCGACGCGGGCCAGGTCGTCCTCGATGGCGAAGTCCTGACAGATACCGAGCGGCGGATCTTTGTCGCCAAGCATCGACGGAGGTTCGGTTATGTCTTCCAGGAGGCGCGGCTGTTCCCGCACCTCAGTGTCCGTCACAACCTGTCCTATGGCCGGTGGTTTGCCAGAGCCACCGGTTCGGCAGAGGGATTGGATCATATTGTTTCGTTGCTGGGCATCGAAAGCCTGCTCGAGCGCAGGCCGGAAAAGCTCTCCGGTGGCGAGAAGCAGCGCGTTGCCATTGGGCGAGCCCTGCTTTCGGCTCCCCGTCTGCTGTTGATGGACGAGCCGCTGGCGGCGTTGGATGACGCCCGGAAAGCCGAGGTCATGCCCTATCTCGAGCGCCTGCGCGACGAGATGGACATTCCGATCGTCTATGTCAGTCATTCGATCGCCGAAGTCGCCCGCCTCGCCAATCAGGTCGTGGTCATGCGCGACGGAAAGGTGGAGGCAGTCGGCTCAGCCGTGGATGTGCTAAGCCATCCGCCTGCATCATTCGAGCGGCGTGATGCGGGGGCTCTTCTTGAAGGGACGGTGGAGAGCCTCGACGTGCAGCACCGCATTGCGACAATTGCCCTGAAATCAGCTCGGCTTCACGTCCCGGGAGCGATGCTAAACCTCGGTAAGCCCGTTCGCGTCCGCATTCCATCTCGCGACGTGATGCTGGCGATGAGAAAGCCGGAAGCGCTGAGCGCGCTCAACGTGCTTGAAGGTACCGTTCAGAACATGACGCAGGCAGACGACGCGACCATTGACGTTCTCGTCGATTGCGGTGGGGACACCATTCTTTCCCGGATCACAAGCTTTTCGGCAGAGCGGCTGGGCGTGCGGATTGGGTCGCCTGTTTTTGCTGTGATAAAGACGGTCGCGCTTGAGCCATGATCAGCGATTGCTTTCAGGCGATCGGTTGGCCTCCAGCCATGCCAGTTCTTCCGCAAGAGTGGTTTTCATCATCTGCTCCATCTTGCGAAAGCGGGCGAGGAGCTCATCGCCGAACGGCGTCAGCGCCGCACCTCCACCTTTTGGGCCGCCGCGCTGGGACTCGACGACGGGCTCGCGAAACATCCGGTTCATATCGCTGACAAGCAACCAGGCGCGACGATAGGACATGTCCATCGCCCTGCCTGCCGCGGAAATCGATCCCGTTTCCCTGATATGTTCGAGCAGTTCCATCTTGCCGCGCCCGAGGCGGTCTTCATGAGGAAAACTGATGCGGAGTATCGGTGTGAGCGTATCAACGGCGGGGCTTTTCATCGGCAAGTCTTCTATAGTCGAAAACGATCTTACTTTACGTGTGGTTGCAAGGACTGTACACAGCCGGGCCACATTCGGTCTTTCATCCACAGATGATCTATCGCGTCAAATGGTCGTTCACGCTTTGTGATTGTGCGCGTCTTGAAACGTTAATGGTTTGGTGCCTATCTTAACTATGATTTGGTCACCAAATCAGTGATGTGCATGTTTTGTCATTCCGAGAAAGGGAAAGCACTGACAACAGTACACGCCAAGGGAAAAACGCTTGCCGTTGTCCCGAAGAGCCCGGAACGTGGCGCCGATGCTGCCGCCCGCGCCCTGCACGCCGTCCTCACTAGCCTTGAGGACTCTAAGGCTGAAGATATCGTCACCATCGACATTGCTGGAAAATCGGCACTGGGAGACTTCATGGTCGTCGTCTCCGGGCGCTCGAGCAGGCATGTCATGGCGATCTCGGACCACCTGCTGTCTGATCTCAAAGACGAGGGCCTTGGAAGCGCCCGCGTCGAGGGTCAGGAAGGCGGCGATTGGATCCTGATCGACACCGGCGATGTCATCGTCCATGTCTTTCGTCCAGAAATACGCGAGTTCTACAACATCGAAAAGATGTGGGCCGCGCCCGATATGGACGAGGAAACGGTGCACTAACAGGCTGCTGGACGCTGTGTCCGCGGCCTGATAGACGGCATTTATTGGCCGGACGAATCCGGCTGGCGGCAGGTGTGTGCCGCCGGTTGCCGAACTGCGGGAGCGGATGATGCGTGTTGGTCTTTTTGCGGTGGGGCGGCTGAAGTCCGGCCCCGAGAAGGATCTTGCGGCCCGCTATTTCGATCGCTTTGCCAAGACCGGTCCTGCGGTCGGCCTCGAATTCTCCCGCGTGGCCGAAGTGGCTGAAAGTCGTGCGTCGAATGCCGATACGCGCAAGCGCGATGAAGCGGCGATGCTGCAGAAGTCGTTGTCCGAGGGGAGTGTTCTCATCCTGTTGGACGAGCGCGGCAAGGCGCTGGACAGTGAAGGCTTTGCCAATCTCCTTGGAAACTATCGCGACCAGGGCAAGCGCGACCTGATGATTGCCATCGGCGGTGCCGATGGCCTCGATCCGTCGCTATACGACGTTGCCGATGCAACCCTCTGTCTCGGCAAGATGACTTGGCCGCATCAGTTGGTTCGCACGCTCATCGCCGAGCAGCTTTATCGAGCCGTCACGATCCTTTCCGGCCACCCCTATCATCGCGTCTGATGGATTGCGTTGCTCACGTGAGCGTGTCCGTCCTGGTGTGCTCAGTCCCTCAATCGATCTGGCAAAGAATGTCAAATCAGCTTAATCTCCGCGCGATTTGAAGGGATTTCAAGCTCGTATGCCGACACGCGCGTTCAAGCCAAAATACGTCATTCTGTCGGCCTTGGCTGCAGGCTTGAGCGTGTCTGTGGCGGCAGTTGCGAACCGCCCCTTCGCTTCCGGCGCCTTCGCGCAGGATGCGCCGGAAGCTGCGCGGATCTCGCCGCCGGAGGCCCCTGCCCTGGCAAGCGCAACGGTTGCCCAGCCGCCGCCCGATCCGGCGGCCGACCTTGCGAAGAAGCGAGACGAGACGCGCGCCGAGCTTGAAGCCCTATCGAAGACCATCAGCCTCTCGTCCGATAAGGTTGCGGAGCTTCAGAAGAGCATCGCGGATCTGGACAAGAGCACCAGCAGCGTTCGCCAGGCGCTGATCGATTCCGCGGCGCGGCGCAAGTCGCTCGAGAAGCAGATCCTGGAGAGCGAGAAGAAACTGGCCGATCTCGGCGTCAAGGAAGACGCCGTCCGCCGGTCATTGCATGAGCGGCGTGGCCTGCTGGCCGAGGTGCTGGGTGCCCTGCAGCGGATGGGCCGCAATCCGCCGCCGGCCCTTCTCGTGACACCTGACGACGCGCTCGCTTCGGTTCGCAGCGCAATCCTGCTCGGCGCGGTGGTTCCCGGTATCCGAAAGGAAACTGACAAGCTCGTCGCCGATCTTGCCAACCTGTCTGCGTTGCAAACGGCAAGCGCTGCGGAGAAAACGGCGCTCACCACGACGATGACCAATAGCATCGAGGAAGAGCGCCGGATGGACTTGCTTCTCGCTGAAAACGAGAAGCTGAGCCGCAGCAGCGTGGCGGAACTGGATGCGGAGAAGAAGCGGTCGGAGGATCTTGCCAGCAAGGCAACAAGTCTCGAGGGACTGGTGGCATCGATGGAAACCGAGATCGCATCGGTTCGCGACGCCGCCGCCGCGGCCCGCCAGGCCGAGGAAAACCGCAAGCTCTTAACCGACGAGCAGCGTGCCCAGGCCAAGGCCCTCGCGGAGAGCGGCGTGCCTGATAAAAACCGCATTGCGCCCGCATATCCCTTCGGAGAATTGAAGGCGAAGCTGGAATTGCCTGTGGCAGGCGATATCCTCCGCCAGTTCGGCGATGCCGACGGAACCGGCCATGAGGCGATGGGAATGACGCTTGCCACCAATCCGGAAACGGTGGTTACCGCTCCCGCAGATGGGCTTGTCGTTTACGCGGGTGCTTTTCGCAGCTACGGCCAGATGATCATCCTCGATGCCGGCAACGGCTACCACCTTGTCCTCTCCGGAATGGAGACGATCAGCACGCGCCAGGGGAAGTTCGTCTTCTCCGGCGAGCCACTTGCAGCCATGGGCGCGAAAAGAGTGGCGAGCGCGACAGCATTGGCGCTGGAAACCAACCGTCCGACGCTTTACATTGAATTTCGAAAAGATGGAAAACCGGTCGATTCCCGGCCTTGGTGGACCGCTAAAGACACTGGAAAGGCACGCAATGATTCGTAGGGCTTCTCTTGTTCTGGTCGGCGCATTGATGGGTGCGACCGCGATGAGCGTCATCTATTCGGCAGGCGTGCCTGCGGAAGCAGCCGGAGCCTCCACCTACAAGGAGCTTTCCGTTTTTGGTGACGTTTTTGAGCGTGTGCGCGCACAGTATGTGACGCCGCCGGCCGAGGACAAACTCATCGAAAATGCCATCAACGGCATGCTTTCTTCGCTGGATCCGCATTCGAGCTACATGAATGCCAAGGATGCGGCTGACATGCAGACCCAGACGAAGGGTGAATTCGGCGGTCTCGGCATTGAGGTCACCATGGAAGACGAGCTCGTCAAAGTCATCACGCCGATCGACGACACGCCGGCGGCAAAGGCTGGCGTTCTTGCTGGCGACTACATTTCCGAGATCGACGGTCAGTCCGTTCGCGGCCTGAAGCTGGAAGACGCGGTCGAAAAGATGCGTGGCCCGGTCAACACGCCGATCAAGCTGACGCTGATCCGCAAGGGTGCCGACAAGCCTATAGAGCTGACGATCGTTCGCGACGTTGTGGCTGTGCAGGCCGTGAAGTCGCGCGTCGAGGATGATGTCGGCTATCTGCGCGTCATCTCCTTCACGGAGAAGACCTACCCCGATCTCGAGAAGGCGATCGAGAAGATCAAGAAGACGGTTCCGGCTGACAAGCTGAAGGGCTACGTCCTCGACCTTCGTCTGAACCCGGGTGGTCTGCTCGACCAGGCGATCCAGGTGTCGGATGCGCTGCTGCAGCGTGGCGAAGTGGTTTCCACCCGCGGCCGCAATCCCGATGAGACCCGCCGCTTCAACGCTGGTCCGGGTGACCTCACGGACGGCAAGCCGGTAATCGTCCTGATCAACGGCGGTTCGGCATCTGCTTCGGAAATCGTTGCCGGCGCGTTGCAGGACCTGCGTCGTGCTACCGTTCTCGGAACGCGCTCGTTCGGCAAGGGCTCGGTTCAGACGATCATCCCGCTTGGCGAAAACGGCGCGCTGCGACTGACGACGGCGCTCTACTACACGCCGTCGGGCCGCTCGATCCAAGGCACCGGCATCACGCCGGATATCAAGGTCGAAGAGCCGCTGCCGGACGATCTGAAGGGCAAGATGACCACCGAAGGCGAGTCCAGCCTGCGTGGGCACATCAAGGGCCAGAGCGAGACGGACGAAGGCTCCGGTTCGGTTGCCTATATTCCGCCGGATCCGAAGGACGACGTTCAGCTCAACTACGCGCTTGACCTGCTTCGCGGCAAGAAGACGGACCCGTCCTTCCCGCCCAATCCGGACAAGGCCGTTAGCGCCAAGTAATTGCAATTTGAGGCGTCAGGCCGGATGGTGTATCCGGCCTGACGCCTTTTTGCTGTCCTGATTCTGAAGCGGAAACGAGCTTGAATACCGATCTGCACGCACCACTAGGACAGGGCCGTAAGGTTAAGCGGCAGCGGCCGGGTATTCTGCGGACGGGCCGTGTCGTCGCCGGGATTTGCCTCGTTCTGATCGGGGTTTCGTCGCTTTATACGGCATTCCGCGGAGATGGGCTGAAGCGCGAGAAGCCGCCAGTTCAAGACCAGGCGGCTTTGCCGCCATCCGATACTATTCAGAATCAGGTGCCGTCGCGGTCTTCGACCCCTGCCGCTCCAAATGGTATGGTGCCATCCGATCCCCGATCGGGTGCCAATGTGGAGCAGATGGTCACGGGCGATGGATCTGTCGTCACGAAATACTCCCCGAGACAACGCGACGGAAATGGCCCGGTGCTAGTTGATGCCTCGCAGGTCGGGCAGGACCCACGGATGGCGGCGTTGCCGAACGATGCGCTTCTGGAAAATACGCCGTTGGGGCGGCTCCCGATCGTCGGGCCGGACGGACGTCGCCCGATGGACCAGTACGCGCGACCATGGTCCGGTGCACACGGAACACGTATCGCGATCGTTGTGAGCGGATTAGGGTTAAGCCAGACAGGCACGCAGCGGGCGATCCAGCAGTTGCCGGAGGAGGTCACCTTCGCTTTTGCCGCCAGCGGCAACAGCTTGCAGCGCTGGATGCAGGAAGCGCGCCGCGGCGGCCACGAAATCCTGCTGCAGGTTCCATTCGAGCCTTTTGATTACCCGGCAAACGATCCCGGGCCGGATACGTTGCTGACGTCGACGTCGGCTGCGAAGAATATTGAAAGCCTGCACCGGGCGATGGGCGAGATCACCAATTATACGGGCATCATGAATTATCAGGGCGGGCGCTTCCTTTCCGACCCCAACGCCATGGAGCCGGTGATGCGGGATATCGGAAAGCGCGGGTTGCTGTTTCTTGACGACGGAACGTCGGCCCAGTCCAAAACCGCGGCAGTCGCAAAGGGAACGGAGGCGCCCTACGCCTTTGCTGATGTGCAGTTGGACAAGCAGCTTGATGTGAACGCCATCATCCAGAAGCTGGACGAGCTTGAACGCGTCGCAAAGCGCAATGGCCAGGCAATCGGTGTTGCCGCCGCCTTCGATGAGAGTATTGATGCCATCGCGCAATGGACGCAGGAGGCCGCGATGCGAGGCATTGAGATCGTCGGTGTCGCTGCGCTGACCAACGACCCGAAGAGACCCTGAAATAGAGAGAGCTGATGAGCAAGCTGATCGTCAACGCCGAAGACCTGCCGTATCGCCCCTGCGTCGGCGTTATGATCCTCAACCGCCAGGGTCTCGTATGGGCGGGGCGGCGGATTCCGGAAGAGAATTCCGAATATGATGGATCGCCGCAGCTTTGGCAGATGCCGCAGGGCGGCATCGACAAGGGCGAGGATCCGCTGGATGCCGCCTATCGGGAACTCTACGAGGAAACGGGCATTCGCACGGTGACGCTGCTTGCGGAAGCCAGGAACTGGATCAACTACGATTTGCCACCCCAATTGGTGGGCATTGGGCTAAAGGGGAAATTCCGGGGTCAGACGCAGCGCTGGTTTGCCTTCCGTTTCGATGGAGATGAGAAGGAGATCGCAATCAATCCGCCGCCCGGCGGCCATGCGGCGGAATTCGATGCATGGGATTGGAAGTCGATGGAAAGCCTGCCCGGTCTCATCGTGCCCTTCAAGCGGGCGGTCTATGAGCAGGTGGTCGACGAGTTCAGGCACTTGGCTGGCCTAAGCGCCGCAGAGTGAATGACCGGCGGCCAGGGCTGCCGGTCATGTCAATCGTTATTCGGCCTCGTTGGCGGAGTCGGCATTGAGCTGGCCGTACTTCGATTCGCCGATCTTGCCGAGCAGCTCCAGCTGTGTTTCGAGGAAGTCGATGTGACCTTCCTCGTCTGCCAGGAGCTCCTCGAAAAGCTTCATCGAGACGTAGTCCCCGGCCTCATGACAGATGTCGCGTGATTTCTTGTAGGCCGTGCGGGCATCGTATTCGCCGGCGAGGTCGGCTTCCAGAACTTCCTTGACGTTCTGGCCGATCCGAAGCGGGGCAAGAGTCTGAAGGTTGGGATGACCTTCGAGGAAGATGATGCGCGCGACCAGACGATCGGCATGATGCATCTCCTCGATGGATTCTGCCCGTTCCTTCTTGGCGAGCTTGGTGTAGCCCCAATCTTCAAGAAGTCGGTAATGGACCCAGTATTGGTTGACGGCGCCGAGCTCGAGAAAGAGGGCCTCGTTAAGCCGCTCGATGACTTTTTTGTCGCCTTTCAATGTCCGCTCTCCTGTTTTCTTCATGGAATTCTCTGAGGCGGGACATGAAATCAAATATTTCGGCTTCCGTCGAGTGGTGACGGGCGTGATATTCCTCGGTCGTCTGGATGATGATGTCGACCACGTTCGGGAAGCAGCCACAGCAGCGGCCCCGTTTCCCCATGGCGTGGTATACCTTTGCAGGCACGATAAGCTGCCAACAATCCTCATCGAGAAGTTCTTTGATGACTTCCCGGATTTCGTGATCGGTTATGTAGTTGCAGCTGCAGACAAGCACGGCGTCATTCCAAACATGACATTCACTATCCCCTTTTCTGCAAAAGAAGATGATAGGTGTCAAGAAAAAATCGACTCGCGGAATAGGCCATTCGTCGCACATTGTGGGACTGTCGAAGGTACTCTCCGCTACATTGCAAAGCCTCAAATCCGGCGTTCTGATGCACGTTCTCAATGGAAATTGCGGCCCTTTGGCATGATCTGAGCTGTTTCCCGTGCTCCATGACTGCCGGAGATGAGGCTCTTCTCCATCACGGCGTTCTCAACTGAGTTTGCGAGTTTCCTTTGACGCGGATCCATCGTCGGATTGAGCGCTTGATCCGAACGATCGCTAACGCCAAAACGACGGGCTTCCTTCTGCAGGATGCCGAGCGCGGGGGTCATATCCTCGATATGATCGACGACGGTGTGGATCACGCCGCTCTGGCTCTGAAGCCTGCCATGAATCTTCACGAGTCGTGCTCCCATGACGATCGGGCGATATTTCTCGAAGACCCTTTGCCAGACAATGGCATTGGCAACGCCCGTTTCGTCTTCCAGTGTCATAAAGATGACGCCCTTGGCGGAGCCCGGGCGCTGACGCACTAAAACCAGGCCGGCGATCGTCACCCTTCTGCCGTTCGGGACGGTGAGAAGATCGACACTCCGCACGACCCCGGCTTTGCGGAATTCGTCGCGGAGGAACGAGACCGGATGACCTTTCAGGGAAAGCGAGAGGTAGCGATAGTCCTCGATGACTTGTTCGCCAGGCAGCATTTGCGGCAGCCGCGTCTCAGGCTCGACCTGCAAGTCGATGTGGCTCACCTGGTCGAACAGAGGAAGCTTTTCGGCAGCGCTCTTCGCATCAAGCGCCCGCACCGCCCAGAGCGCTTCCCGCCGCGACAGTTTTATGGAACGAAAGGCATCCGCATCAGCAAGCCGCTCTATATCCGCTTTCTGCAGGCCTGAGCGTAGCCAGAGATCGCGAATGGAAGAATAGCCCCTGCCTCTGTTGGCGACGAGTTGTTCCATACTCGCTTCCGAAAGGCCCTTTATCTGCCGGAAGCCAAGCCGAACGGCTCGCTTTGTCTTGATGACATCCCGCATGCTGGCATGCCGGAAATCGACTGAACGCTTGTTAAATTCTGCCTCCTCAAGCAAGCAATCCCAGTTCGATTCATTGATGTCGACGGGCCGGATATCAACCCCATGCTCCCTTGCATCCCTGACGAGCTGCGCGGGGGCATAAAAACCCATTGGCTGCGAATTCAGCATCGCAGCACAGAAGACATCAGGATAGTAGGCTTTCACCCAGGAAGAGGCATATACCAGTAGTGCGAACGAGGCCGCGTGGCTTTCCGGGAAGCCGTATTCGCCAAAACCCTTGATCTGGTTGAAGCATTGCTGGGCAAAGTCGCGGGGGTAATCCTTCGCGACCATGCCTTCGATGAACCGCGTTTCGAAATTGCCGATGGTGCCTGTTCGTTTGAAGGTCGCCATGGCCCGCCTCAGTTGGTCTGCTTCGGCCGGCTTGAATCCCGCAGCGGTGATTGCGATCTGCATGGCTTGCTCCTGAAAGAGCGGCACGCCGAGCGTTCGCTCCAGAACTCCCTTCAGTTCCTCGCTTGGATATGTCGTTGGGATACCGCGCGCTTTTTCCTCCCGGCGTTTCAGGTAGGGGTGGACCATGTCTCCTTGAATGGGGCCTGGCCTGACGATGGCGACTTCGATGACGAGGTCGTAGAATTTTTGGGGTTTCAGGCGCGGCAGCATGCTCATCTGCGCTCGGCTCTCGATCTGAAAGACGCCAAGCGTGTCGGCCCGGCACATCATCGCATAGACGGGCTCCTCATCCTCATGCTTATCGTTGCCGAGATCGGCGAGGGTCTTCTTCACGTCGTAATGCAGGAGAAGCAGATCGAATGCCCGCTTCAGGGCGGTCAACATTCCGAGCGCCAGGATATCGACCTTGAGGATCTTCAGATTGTCGAGATCATCCTTGTCCCATTCGACCATGTAGCGTCCGGGCATTGCCGTCTTCATGATCGGAACGACTTCATCCAGCCTGTCCCTAGTGATGACGAACCCCCCGACATGCTGGGTGAGATGGCGGGGAAAACCGAGAAGCTCGGATGCATATTTCAGCACGTTTTTGGTCATGGGATCGAAAATGTCGAGCCCGGCCGCCTTTGCTTCCCGTTCGGATAGCTTCTCTTCCGACCAGCCCCAGACCAAGCTGCCGATCGCGGACTGGACATCTTCTGAGAGACCGAAGGCTTTGGAAACCTCACGTCCGGCGGACCGGGTGCGATAAGTGGTCACCCCTGCGGTGAGACCCGCATGCTCCTTGCCGTATTTCTCATAGATATGCTGGATGACCTCTTCGCGCCTCTCATGCTCGAAATCGACATCGATATCCGGCGGTTCGTCGCGGTCCATCGACAGGAAGCGGTCGAAAAGCAGGGTGCTTTTCTCGGGATTCACCTCGGTTATCTCAAGGCAGTAGCAAATGACGGAATTTGCCGCGGAGCCGCGACCCTGACAGAGGATTTTTTTCTCATGCCTGGCGTACTGGATGATCCTGTGGACCGTCAGGAAGTATGGTTCATATTGCTTACGACGAACGAGATCCAACTCGTATTCGATGTTATTCTGAACTTTCTCAGGCACGCCGTTGGGGAAGCGCTTTGCTGCACCTGAATTGGTAAGGCGTTCCAGTGTTTCATAGGGTGTTTCCCCCTCGTCATTCTCGGAGGGATAGTTGTGCTCCAGTTCGTCGAGCGAAAAGGAAAGGCTTTCAAAGAACTTCCCTGTGTTTGTTACGGCGTGCGCATAGTCTCTGAAGAGGCGCAGAATTTCGTTGCCACTCTTGAGATAGCGTTCGGCATTCGGAGCCAGGAGAAAGCCAGCCTCGGGAATGGGAATATGCTCCCGGATCGACGTAACGATATCGGCGAGGGGGCGGCGGGCCGTATCGTGGTAGAGTGGCTGGTTGGTGGCGATCAGCGGGATGCGGCTACGGTCAGCTAGCATGGAGATGGTCGCAAACATGCGCCTATCGCGGCCGTCATAGGCGGGAGCGAGCGCCATGTGGATGTTTTTCCGGAAGCGTTTTCTGAAGCGCTCCAGACAGGCTTCGAACGCGGCGTGATTGTTATCGTCGGCAATGGACGGGTGCGGAATGATTGCAAGCATCATGTCGTCGCCCCATTCCATCAGATCTGCTTCCGACAGAATGCACTTACCCTTCTCGGCTCTCAGGTTTCCAGCGCTCAGCAACCGGCAAAGATGCGCCCAGCCCTGGCGATCTCGGGGGTAGGCAAGAATGTCAGGCGTTCCATCCGCAAAGACGAGGCGGGCTCCCGGCTGGAAACGGATCGGGTCGGGAATGATGTCCTTCTTCTCGCGCTCCTCCAGAAGCCCGGCTTTCATTCGTTCGAACTTCTTCCGGATCGCCTCTGCCTGGGCATGGGCCCGGACGACACCTGCAACTGAGTTGCGGTCGGCAATGCCAAGGCCTCCAAGCTTCATAACGGCAGCCTGAACGACCATTTCCTCGGGCTTGGAGGCGCCCTCCAGAAACGAGAAATTGGTCTTGGCGCCGATTTCGAAGAAGGCGGACATCAGGCAATGACCCCGTGCATGAACCAACTCTGTGTTGTGTCACGCTCATAATGACCCTGGCGATAGATCCAGAAGCGGCGCCCCTTATCGTCTTCGATCCGGAAATAGTCCCGATCCCCAGCATCCTTTCCATCTACGCCATCGAGCCACCATTCCATTGCCAGCCGCTCCGGGCCCTCGCTCTTCAAGACACGGTGCTGCATGCGCCGCCAGTGAAAGCTCGCTGGTGCGCCATCAGGGATTTCGATGGCAAAGGCATCCATCGGCTCCGCTTTCCGCAATAGCCGGATGGGCCGTTCGCTCCTGGCTGGTGGCAGATGCCCCTCCCGGGTTTTCGGGGCGGACAGATGTTCGATTGCCGGCACTGTAGTGTAGGCTCTTTCCGGTATGTGGCTCTCCCGCAATTGGAAGGTTTGCAGGCAGTCTTCTCCGAGGCGAGCTGAAACCCGATCCACGAAGGCAGCAAGAGACGCGTCCTTCCGCTGGCGGTGTTCGAAGTCTCCCTGTGACGTCACGAAATCTTCGTGCAGGAGTACGTTGAGACGAAGGATCTCGAATCCGTAACCCGCATCGAAATCGTCGTGAATTGCCTGCAGGCGTTCGGCAAAGAGGGCGGCAATGCGCTTGGGCTCCCGCAAGGGCTGCGCGGTCCCGGCAGAAATGCGAAAAACCTTGCCGTCGACACGGAACAGGACCAACTCGAAGATACGGCCGCCGACACCGCGGGCTTCCAGCGAGGGCTTCAGGGAGACGGCAACCTGACCCGTGAGTGCGAGGATATCGTCTTCGGCTCCGATCGGCTCAATCAGGCGACGTTCGACCGAGAGGCTTGCGACCGGCAGGCGTGGAGAGACCGGCTCTTCATCGGTCCCAAGCGCCTGATCGAGCCTCAAGAGCACAGCTCCCCCAAAGCGGCGGGCGAGGGGGGCGCGGGGCGCGGTCAGCAAATCGCCGACATATTTGAGGCCCATCTTGTCCAGGCCCCCTATGGTTTCGTCCTCGAGACGCAGGGCCGCGACGGGCAGGGGAGCCAACGCCTGTTCTGCCTCCCCATGCTCGATGATGCCGCCTTGGCCAAAACGGCTGATGGCCCAGGACAATCCAGGCGAGGAAGAGATGGCGCCGCGGGCGTCAATTCCCATCTGGAAGAGCCGTGCGAGAATATCCTTGAGAAGGGGCGTCTCACCGCCAAACAGATGGGCGCACCCGGTAATGTCAAGGAACAAGCCATCGACGCCGTCGAGAGCAACAAGCGGGGTATAGCGATCGCACCAGTCGGCGATCGCTTCCAGGAAGCGCCGGTTGGCGGCTGGGTCGTCCTCGATCACATCAAGCGTGGGGTAGATGGCGCGGGCTTCGGCGACACCCATATGCTTTCGGAGATTGAGTGTTTCGGCAGCCTCGTCCAGTGCCGTCAGCCGCATCGTATTGTTGAGGCGGCTGGAACAGACGATCGGTGCGGCTTCAGGACGTCCGTGCGAACGCCAGGAGAGCCCCCATTTCTTTCTTGCGATCCGGTCGGTTGGAAGGTGCGGAAAGTGGAGTGCCAGAATGCGTTGCGCGTTCGTCTGGAAGGCGAGGGTTGGCTGATTGGGAGACGGCGAAAAAACGGCGGTCATGGGGGTTCCACTCCAGTAGAAAGGAGAGGGGAGCCGGGTTGCGGCTCTTCTCCAGGGTGAGATGAAAAACCGGATTGCCGATGCTACCGCCCAGCATCGTGCCATCCGGCAAGGGGCGCGCCTGTGCCGGCGCGGGTGCTGCAAGGAAGCGGAAATAAGCGCTGCTGGCTTCTTCCTCTCCAGCCTGCCGCAACAGGAAAAGCGGGCGTTTCGATGCTTTCGCCCGCAAGCTCAAACGACGGCTCTCCGTCAGGCCGAATGGCTTTGGGTTGCCGCGGATCTCCAGAACCGTCGCAGGAAAAACGCCGCTTTCGACTGCAGATTCCGCAAGCCAGAGAGCGTCTTCAAGCTTGCGCGGACTGGCATAGAAGAACTGGTCCGGTTTCAGACCGAAATCTCGTAACCCTACGGCGTAGGGGACGCCTGCTTCCATCGTGGAAACCATGTCCGCGATCCACAGGATCGGTAGCGGCGCACTGTGGCTCTCCTCGACTTGACGCTGCAGCATGGCGGCAAGCGCCAGCACAAAGCCGCTGCCGGCACCGGCCTCCCGCAAGAGGTCGGTGCGAGCCTCGGTGATCCCGTCGAGCGGCAAGCCGCCATCGATCGCCTCGTCGAGTGCGGGTATTCCAAGAGGAAGACGCGGGCCGCTGTCGTTCTTGGCGGCGAGGCCTTTGTCGGCCAAGGCTTCGCTTTGCGCGGCCGCCAAGGCCGGCGCGGGCTTCCCTTCAAGCTTTGCAATGGTTTCGCGGAGCGCAAAAAGCCGCTCGCGCGTCACGGCCGACTGTGCCATGACGTTCTCCAAGTCTCAGATGTTCCTGTTATGTTCTTATGGATTCCAGAGGCGGGCGAAAGAGTCAACAGGCATTTGATGTGAATTTATTCCTGCCTTTGATTCCGCTCTCGAAAATCGTGCGCAAAGGTTCTATATGGGCGGCAAAGGAAGGAATATTAATGGCCCGCATAGACCAGAGCGAGGATTGGCGGGATCGCCACGCGCCGACGATCAGTACCTTCGAGTCGTTGGCGATGGAGGCATATAGCCACCTGCCGGAAGAATTCCGCTCGCTGACCACCAATCTGACCATCGAGATCGAGGATTTCCCTGACGACGACGTGTTCGAGGACATGGCGCTGGAAACGCCATTCGACCTTCTCGGCCTCTTTGAAGGCCGGGGCATCTCGGAGCGTTTCACGATGGAAACCGGCGAACTGCCGAACCGTATCCGCCTCTACAGGCGGCCGATCCTCGACTACTGGGCCGAGAACGACGAGACGCTGGGCGATATCATCACCCACGTCCTCATCCACGAGATCGGCCACCATTTCGGTCTCAGCGACGACGACATGGAACGGATCGAGGCAAGTGCCGAAGAGGCGGCCGAACGCTAAGCCTTCGCTTACTGTTCGGATAGCTTCATGTCCGGGTGGTAGTCCTTGCCTTCGACTTCCTTGACGATCGCCTGAGCGCACATCACCTGGCCGGTCTGGGTGTTGAAGGTCAGCGACGGCGAGCCGTTCAGCGACCAGCCCTTGTTGAGGGCGTCGGTTACGCGATGACAGAAAGCGGCATCATCCTGGCCGGTCAGAAGGCGATAAAGCTTCATCTAGAGTCGTCTTTCACTTCGCCGTTTGGCGCTCAGTAATCAGGCGGGCTTTATGAACCAGACTTTCCGCCTGGACAAGATGCAGCCGCTCGATCATCCGTCCATTGACATTGATGACGTTCAGACCTTCGGCAGCCGGGTCGGCAAAGGCGGCGATGATTGCCTCCGCCTCGGCAATTGCCGCATTGTCCGGGCCGAAATGCCGGTTTGACGCTTCGATCTGAGCAGGATGGATCAGCATCTTGCCGTCGAAGCCCATGGCCCGGGCATGCGCGCATTCGGCGTCGAAGGCATCTGCGTCCTTGAAATCATTGAAGACACTGTCGATCGCGTCGAGGCCATAGGCACGCACGGCAAGTACCACCTGCATCAGCCAGGGCACGAGATAGGTGCGGCCGGGCTGCGGCAAGACACCGGTCTCTTTGCGCAGGTCGTTGAGGCCAACGACGAAACAATCGAGTCTTGAGCCCGGCGTGCGTCCGGCTTCGGCGATCGCCGCCGCGTTCAGAATGCCGCGGGGCGTTTCGATCATCGCCCAGATGCGGAGGCTTTCCGGCGCATCGGCATCGGCAAGCCGGTCGCTGATGGACATCACATCCTGAGGCTCGGCCACTTTCGGCAGAAGCACGGCATCCGGTTCCAATGCCAAGACCAGCTCCATGTCGGCATTGCCGAATGTGGAAGCCAGCGCATTGATGCGGATGATCCGCTCCTTGTTCACCAGAGGAGGGCCCGAAAAAAAGGCTTTCAGATTGTCGCGGGCTTCCGCCTTTCGCTCCGGCGCCACCGAGTCCTCGAGATCGAAGATCACGGCGTCGCAATCGAGCGCATGGGTCTTTTCCAAGGCGCGTGCATTGATGGCCGGAACGCTTAGCACCGAACGGCGGAGATTCAAGGAACGAGTCGGAGAGTTGCGGGTCATCACAAATCTGTGCCAAGCTTTGTGATGGGTGGCAAGACAACAAAAAGCCATGCTCACCTTGCAGAGAAAGAAATGAAGGACCACATTCCTTTCCGAAGAAAGGTCTAAACCATGCAAAGCATTCGTTCCGTCTTCCTCCTGCTCGCAGGCATCACAGCCTTCATTGCGTTGGCGCTCCTCACATTTTCTGTGACGCTCGCAGTTGGCGGTATCCTGACGGTGCTCATGGTTGGCCGCGCGCTTTCGCTGAAGATGAAACCGGCCCCCGTTCGCGCCACCGCCAGAACGAAGTCACATTCCGGCGAGAGCATGCGTATCTGGAATGACGGGCGCGGCACGATCATCGACCTCTGACCGTCGGGTCGTTTCCAGAAAAATTTCGACATCGCTGTCGGCTCGGCTGATCTTCCCGCGTCTTTGAAAGGCCAGGGCTTTTGCCCAAACCAAATCAAACAATGGAGGACAGAATGGATACCGCAACGGAAACCGGCGCAACGAAAATGCCGCCGGTCAAGAATGGCTTGTTGCCTTATGTCACCGTCGACGGTGCTTTGAAGGCGGCGGAATTCTACAAGCGTGCGTTCGGCGCCGAGGAGGCTTTTGTCGTTCCTCCTGACGAAAACGGGCGGACGATGCATGTTCACCTCTACGTCAACGGAAGCTCGCTGATGCTCTGCGATGCCTACCCCGAGCATGGTCATCCCTTCGAAAAGCACCAGGGCTTCAGTCTCCAGCTTGTTATCGACGATATCGATTTCTGGTGGGAGCGCGCGGTTCAGGCTGGCGTAGAGGTGATCATGCCCGTTCAGCTGATGTTCTGGGGCGATCGGTATGGCCAGCTTCGCGATCCGTTCGGGGTTCTCTGGGCAATGAATGCGCCAGCGAATGCAAGTTGATCTCACGATATCCATGGATGGCTGCGCGTCGAATCCGCGCGCAGCCTTTTCCGCGGTGTAAATTTTCCTTCATTTTGGCCGAAATCTGGACTAAACGCTGATCAACAAAACTACGTCTGCTGACATTGGAGCCAGGCCATGGACAAATTCGTAAAGCTGACGGGCGTTGCTGCCCCTCTGCCTGTTGTCAACATCGACACCGACATGATCATTCCGAAGGATTACCTGAAGACGATCAAGCGCACCGGTCTTGGCAAGGGTCTTTTCGCCGAAGCCCGTTACAATGAAGACGGTTCTCCGAACCCGGATTTCGTGCTGAACAAGCCGGCCTATCAGAATGCGAAGATCCTGGTTGCCGGTGACAATTTCGGTTGCGGCTCCTCGCGCGAGCATGCGCCATGGGCGCTTCTCGACTTCGGCATCCGTTGCGTAATCTCGACCAGCTTCGCCGACATCTTCTACAACAACTGTTTCAAGAACGGCATTCTGCCGATCAAGGTCAGCCAGGAAAACCTCGACAAGCTGATGGACGACGCCTCGCGCGGCTCCAATGCGATCCTGACGGTCGACCTGGAAAACCTTGAGATCACCGGTCCGGACGGCGGTTCGATCAAGTTCGATCTCGACGAGTTCAAGCGCCACTGCCTGCTGAACGGCCTCGACGATATCGGCCTGACACTCGAGAAGGGCAAGGCAATCGACAGCTTCGAAGCCAAGAACGCGGCATCGCGCCCCTGGGCTGCTTAAGTCTTAAAAACATAGCATTCGAGAAAGCCGGGTTTTCGCCCGGCTTTTCTTTTGCTGCTTACAGCAACCGTTCTTTCCAAACCTTCAGCTTTTCCAGCGAGACACCGATGCCGCCGCAGACTTCGATCAGCGGATTATTGAAGCGGGCGAGAATATCGGAATGCACGTCGGCCACCGCCAGGGCGGCCCCGCAGGCGGGCTCGACCAGAATGCGATAGGCATCGGCGAACTTCAGGCAGGCGGTGACCGCCTGCGCATCCGTGACCGTGACGCTTTCGATCGGGTGGTGCTTCGGCAGATCGAAGACGTGCTGCGCCACCTGACGTGCGCCAAGCGAACTGGCGATTGAGGTGATCGCCGGCAAGGTAAGGCGCTCGCCTGCAGCAAGGCTGGCATAAAGCGAAGCGGCCCCTTCGGTCTCGACGGCAATGACCGGCACGCTCTTCTTGTGGACCCGCATGCGCCGATCGGTCAACGAGGGATCGCGGCAGTAATTCCGCAACCGTACCGAATCGGCCTCCCACTCGCTTGAAATGCCGTTTTTGCAGGTCTAAGAAGCCGCAACTTGTTTTTCCGCGGAGGGTTTCATGACAGCGCGCAATCTTTTCCTGCTGCCGGGCGACGGCATCGGCCCAGAGGCCATGGGCGAGGTCCGCAAGATCATTGCCTATATGAACGAGGCAATGAATGCCGGCTTCGTCACCGACGAAGGTCTGGTCGGCGGCAGCGCCTATGACGCGCACGGCGCCGCGATCTCCGAAGGCGACATGCAGAAGGCGCTCGCAGCCGACGCCGTTCTCTTCGGCGCCGTCGGCGGTCCGAAGTGGGATGATGTTCCCTATGAAGTACGCCCCGAAGCCGGCCTGCTGCGCCTGCGCAAGGATCTGGAGCTTTTCGCCAACCTGCGTCCGGCCATCTGCTACCCGGCGCTCGCTTCCGCTTCCTCGCTGAAGCCGGAGCTGGTCGAAGGCCTCGATATCCTGATCATCCGCGAACTGACAGGCGGCGTCTATTTCGGCGAGCCGAAGACCATCACCGATCTCGGCAATGGCCAGAAACGCGCGATCGACACGCAGGTCTACGATACATACGAAATCGAGCGCATCTCGGCCGTGGCCTTCGAAATGGCCCGCACGCGTCAGAATCGCGTCTGCTCGATGGAAAAGCGCAACGTCATGAAGTCGGGCGTGTTGTGGAACCAGGTCGTCACAGCGACGCACAAGGACAAGTATTCCGACGTCAAGCTCGAGCACATGCTGGCGGATGCCGGTGGCATGCAGCTGGTGCGCGCGCCGAAGCAGTTCGACGTCATCGTCACCGACAACCTGTTCGGCGACATGCTGTCCGACGTTGCCGCCATGCTGACGGGCTCGCTCGGCATGCTGCCTTCGGCTTCGCTTGGCGCCCCGGATGCCAAGACCGGCAAGCGCAAGGCGCTCTATGAGCCGGTGCATGGTTCGGCTCCTGACATTGCCGGCAAGGGCATCGCCAATCCGATCGCGATGATCGCTTCCTTCGCCATGTGCCTGCGCTATTCCTTCAACCTCGTGAAGGAAGCCGACAACCTCGAAAAGGCGATCGCCAACGTCCTCGACAAGGGCATCCGCACCGGCGACATCATGGCCGAAGGTTGCACGAAGGTTGGAACCATTGAGATGGGCGACGCGATCCTCGCCGAGTTCAAGGCGCTTTCTGCCTGATATTTCACGTGAAACACGCTTTTGGCCCTTCGCATCTGTTGATGCGGAGGGCCTTTGCTTGAAGGCAGTTATTGTCGCCCCTATCTCCCTTCTGCATTGAGGAAAGAGCGGAGTGGAATGAGCGGGACCGTCGATCGCAAGCCAAGTTTCTGGAACTATCTGCGAAGGCGTTACGAGGCGCGGCGTACGATCTATCGGCGGGTTCCCTGGAAGGGCTTCGTGTTCACCGCCATCAACGCGGTTGCCATTGCGTTCTTCGTCTTCGACCGTCCGCTCGGACAGGCGGCCAAGGACCTGGCGCCGCGGCTGATCACCGTTGCCGGGGACATTACCGATATCGGCAGGCTCGCCTGGATCCTGGCAGGCCTCTGCACGATCTTTGCCACCGGCTATCTCGTTCGCCGCCGACTCTGGAAGGTGCGCAGGCGGTTCCGCATGGTCTATTTCACACAGATGACGGCCTATGTCGGGTTGTCTGTGCTGGTCACCAGCATCATTGCCAACGTGTTGAAGTTTGCAATCGGCCGGGCCCGACCGCTGATCTATGAGCAGGAGGGTATCTTCAGCTTCGCGCCTTTCAATGCTGACTTCCTGCATCAGAGCTTTCCGTCGGGCCATTCGGCCAACATCGGCGCGCTGTTCGTGGCGCTCGCACTTCTCTTCCCGCGCTTTCGCCTTGGTTTTATCGGCATAGGCCTTTGGCTTGGCGCCACACGCGTCATCATCGGCGTGCATTATCCAAGCGATGTCGTGGCCGGCCTTGCGTTGGGCGCCTGGTTCGCCTTTGCCACCTCGGTCCTCTTCGCGCGCTTCGGCTTGGTGTTCTCCATCGATCGCGATGGCGGCTGGCCGACGCCGCGGCTGAGCCGTCTTCTCTAGCCTTCCATAAATAAAAAAACCGGCGCCTTGAGAGCGCCGGGCAGATGTTTGCAGTCCTCAATCGGCTCAATCCATGGCGTGGATATCGCGGTCCTTCGTTTCCGGCAGGAAGATCAGGCCGATGACCAGCGTGATGGCTGCGAAGACGATCGGATACCAGAGGCCGAAGTAGATATCGCCCTTGGCCGCGCTCATTGCAAAGGCCATCGCCGGCAACAAGCCGCCGAACCAGCCGTTGCCGATATGGTAAGGCAGCGACATGCCGGTGTAGCGGATGCGGGTCGGGAAGAGTTCGACCAGCAGGGCTGCGATCGGGCCATAGACCATCGTCACATAGAGAACGAGCACGAACAGAATGGCGATCGTGCCGATCCAGTTGACACGGGCAGGGTCGGCTACCATGGAGAAGCTGCCACCCTTGGCAATGTTATAGACCGCCATGTCGGTGGCGCCCTTTGCTTCATCGGCCGTCAGCAGCTTGTCGGCAACCAGCTTGTCGACCGGTACGGTCTGTTTTTCACCGGCGCGTACTGCGTCAGCGTTGAGGGCAAGCTCAGGGTTGGCCGCGATGAAGGGGTCCAGCTTCGCATCCGGCACCTTGATAGCGCCGCGGTTCAGCGGGTATCCGGCATCATGAAGGGCGATGTTGACGCCCTTTTCGAACGCGCCCGTCATTGCCTTTGCCTTGTCGCCGGCGGCGACGACGTCGAAGCTGGGGATGGTTTCGTCACCGATCTTGATCGTGGCAGGCTGGCCTGCCGGGCCGGGCACGACATCATAAGGCACCGAGTTCTTGGTCAGGAAGGCAGTGGCCACATCGCAAGAGTTGGTGAACTTCGACGTTCCAGTTGGGTTGAACTGGAATTTGCAATCCGCCGGATCGGCCGTCACGGTTGCACGGATAGAAGCCTGGGCTTCCGCAAGCGCCGGATTGGCAGTCCAGGTCATGGCCTTGAACAGCGGGGTGTAGGTAACGGCGGCGATCAAGAGGCCGGCCATCAGGATCGGCTTGCGGCCGATCCTGTCGGACAGGGCGCCGAAGATGACGAAGAAGGGCGTGCCCAGGAAGAGCGCAATGGCGACCATGATGTTTGCCGACTGCAGATCAACCTTGAGCACGTTCTGCAGGAAGAACAACGCATAGAATTGGCCGCCGTACCAGACGACCGCCTGACCCATCGTTGCGCCGAGAAGCGCGATCAGGGCGATCTTGGCGTTCTTCCACTGACCGAAAGCTTCCGTCAGCGGTGCCTTGGATCCCTTGCCTTCGGCCTTCATGCGCTGGAATGCCGGAGATTCGTTCATCTTCAGTCGAATCCAGACGGAAATCCCGAGGAGCACGACGGAGACGAGGAACGGAATGCGCCAGCCCCATGCCGCAAAGGCTTCCTTGCCCATCAGGAACTGGACGCCGACGATGACGAGAAGTGACAGGAAGAGGCCGAGCGTAGCCGTGGTTTGGATCCACGACGTGAAGTATCCGCGGCGTCCATGCGGGGCATGTTCGGCCACGTAAGTCGCCGCACCGCCATATTCACCGCCGAGCGCAAGACCCTGCAAGAGGCGAAGTCCGATCAGGATGATCGGTGCTGCGATACCAATCGTCGCCGCACCCGGCAGGATGCCGACGAGGAAGGTGGAGAGGCCCATGATAAGGATCGTCACCAGGAACGTGTATTTGCGTCCGACGAGATCGCCGAGACGCCCGAAGACCAGTGCGCCGAACGGACGCACGAGGAAGCCGGCAGCGAAGGCCAAAAGCGTGAAGATGTTTCGCGTTGCTTCCGGATACTGGGTAAAATAGGTCGCGCCGATATAGGTTGCGAGCGAACCGTAAAGGTAGAAGTCGTACCATTCGAAAACGGTGCCGAGCGATGAAGCGAAGATAACCTTCTTCTCCTCGCCCGTCATCGGACCGGCCTTGGGGCCGTCGACGCTTGCGATATTTGCCATTTTCTGTCCTCCACAGAATGATGTGAAACGCGGCGCGCGACCACCATGCTCTCCTCAAAGCATACCCTCGGGTCGCGGTTCGCCTGACAAGAGTGTGACAGAAAAGCTCATCCATACAGAGAGCGGCTTTGGGATTATGACTTTAGTCTAACACCTTCGCGCGAATTGCCGCTGGATGGCGCAGCGCGTCCCGCCCGAGGAGTCGGGCGTTGCCGGCTTCACGGTCTATGAGAAAGAATATTCACGATTGTTCCAAAGGGGTCGCGCACGTAGAAGCGCCGAACGCCCCAGGGCTCATTGGCCGGCCCATAGATGATTTCGAAGGCTGATGCACTCATGGCTGCGAAGGCCTCGTCAACATCGTCGACCTCGATCGAGAGGCCTGGAACCGGTGTGTCTGAGCCGCCCTCGCTCGCAAAGCCCACCTGGACCCGCATTGATTGGTTTGAGCCATAGGTGGAGATCCAGTCGTGATCCATCAGTACGTCGAGGCCAAGGATATCCTTATAGAAGACCTTGGCAGCGGCCGGATCGGCTGTTTCGATGTTCGCTACGATTCGCAGGACCTTCATATCGCCTCCGGCAATACCGTTTCCCTTAAGCTATGCGCGAACTCCCCGCGGGCAAGAAAAAAGCCGGGCGGCAGGTACCGTCCGGCTTCTGTTTTTCCCTTGAGCGATCCGTCTTATGCGGCCTCGGTCGTGTGTGCCTTGCGAACTTCTTCGTCCGTGAGGATGCCGCTCGCGCGCAGCAGCGCCGCGAACCGGCCGTTGCTATGGCTGAGCTCATCGAAGCTGCCTTCTTCGACGACACGGCCACCGTCCAGGAACAGGACCTTGTCCGCTTCGCGAACAGTGGAAAGACGGTGCGCGATGATGAATGTCGTGCGGTTCTGGCGCAGGTTGTCGATTGCGGCCTTAACGCGATTTTCGGTTTCGACGTCAAGCGCGCTTGTCGCTTCGTCTAGCACGAGGATCGGGGCATCCTTGAGGATGGCGCGGGCAATCGCCACACGCTGACGTTCGCCGCCGGAGAGCCTGTTGCCGCGTTCGCCGACATGGGTGTCGTACTGCTCTTCGCGCGTCTCGATGAAGTCGGCGGCAGCGGCCGCTTCAGCTGCTCGACGCATGTCCTCATCCGAGGCGCCTTCCCGGCCGAGGCGAATGTTGTCGCTGATCGAGCGGTTGAGCAGGCCGGCATCCTGGAACACCGTCGCGATATAGCGGCGCAGCGACTTGCGGGTGATCTTCGTCGTGTCGTGACCATCGACGAGGATCTGGCCGCTATCCGGGTCATACACGCGCTGCAGCAGGTTGATCATCGTGGTCTTGCCCGAACCGGTCGGACCGACGATCGCAACCGTCTGACCAGCCTTGGCGGTAAAGGACACGTTGTGCAAGCCCTGCGCGGTGTTGCCGAAGCGGAACGACACGTTGCGGAATTCGACTTCACCCTTCACGTCGGCGATATCGTCATTGCCGGCAGGCTCTTCGCGTTCACGCACGGAGTCTTCGAGCGAGTAGAAATCCTCGAGCTTCGAACGGGCCTCGAAAATCTGCGTGGCAAACTGGCGCATCTGGTCGAGACGCGAGATCAGCAGGTTCGCAAAGCCGATGAAGGCAATCACGTCGCCGATGCGCAGCTCGCCGGACTGAACCATGAGCGTGCCGATGACGAGGATGATCATCATCGCAATGGTCGAAGCCATGCGGTTCATGGCGCCCGCGAGAGCCCACCAGTCGAGAACCGGATACTGAGCCTGCAGCAGGCGCTCGGCAAACGACTTCAGTGCCTTGGTTTCTGCTTCGATGCGATTGTAGCTATGGAGGACCGATACGTTGCTGATCGAGTCGCTGACGTGTGAGAAAACGGTGTGGTAGTGGTTTTCGACCGACGCCTGGCCATCCTTGGTGCGGCTCATGACGAGACGACCAATCAGCCAGTAGGCGACGCCGAGCACGACCAACACGCCCGAAAGACGCAGGTCCATCGACATCGCAGTCGGCACCAGAAGCGCGATGGCAACGGCAGTCGCCAGGTGGTTGCGCATGAACTCGAGCCAAAGGCCAAAGAGCGTTTCGCATGCGCGCAGCAGCGTATGCAGCGCATTCGACGTGCCACGCTGATGATGCCAGGACAGCGGCATGGAGATGATACGGCCGAACGCTTCCGTCAGCAGTGTGGCGCGGCGGCCATGGGCCAGCCGGTCGGCCTCACGAGCGACAAGAACGAACGCTATGGTGTTGAAAACGGCAAAGCCGGCCCACATGAAAAGGATGGGTTTGACTTCGCCCTTGCCTGAAATTGCATCGATGATGCGACCGAACAAAATCGGTTCGGCGATTGTGATCGCGGCAAGCACGATGTTCGCAATAACGACCAGGGATACGCGGAGCTTGTAGGCGCCGAGATAGCGCAAAGCTCTAGCATAGACCTTGAATAGCGACACGGCGATACCTCTTGTGCATTTGCGAAATAATGGACGCTGCAACGCTACAAAAAGATACCTGAACCAGCGATTAACGAAGCGTTCAGACGAGCGGTCGCGGCAAGATTCTTTTACGGAGCGCACCCACAGCAATCCATTCCGAGGGACTGAACTTTTTTGGGACGTATCGCAAATCTCGCAATTTTCACTTGCGTTGCATGGTCGCGCTGGCACACCATAGATTGACGTCTAAATGCGTCGCAGGGGCGCCCAACCAAACACTTCCCTTGGTCGTGATCATTCCGCTAGGAGCCCAACTGGCGTAGGGGCATTTATTTTGAGTATTCATTCATTAATTCAATTGCTTGTCGTTCTGGAAGAGTGTCGAAGACCCGAAGGAGTTGTTGGCGAACTGGAGCATGTCATCCACGCCTACGGCTTCCAGTATTATGGCCTTTTGCGACACCTGAAAGCGACTGAAGATCCAATCAGTCTGATGTTTGCCGGTCATTGGCCAGAGAAATGGCCGCAGATCTATATTTCGAAAAAATACGTTCTCAGCGATCCGACGGTTCGCTATCTCGCATATGCGCAAAGGCCGTTTCGCTGGAAGGATAGTCTGGCGGCCTTCCGGAAGGACCCGCATCACCGCCGGATGGAGCAAATGATGGCCGACGCGCATAGCCATGGCCTGAAGGACGGCTACATTTTCCCCATCCAGGGCAGAAACGGCATCCTTGGTAATATGAGCATAGGCGGGACACCGGTAGACCTCTCTCCTGTCGAGATCTCGCTCTTTGATGCCGTTGCCCGAAAGGCTTTCTGGCGTCTTCTTGAGCTTAAGGGGGAGGCGGATGCGCTTGAAGAAGTTTCCGGCATCGACACGCGTTTGACGCGCCGGGAGATGGAAATACTTCAATATCTCGCGGAAGGCATGACCTCGGTTGAGATTGGCAAACGCCTCAAGATTTCAAACCACACCGTCGACTGGTACATGAACGGCCTGCAAGACAAGCTGAAGGCAAAGAATAGACAGCACGCGGTCGCTGTCGCCTTCCGGCATGGGCTGATCACCTAGTCTTAGAGAAATTCTATTTCGGACGGCTCCGGAAATTGAACTTTCCGTGACAGCGCGTTAAGACTTCTCTTCGCGGGTGCAGCATTGCCCGTTTCGATGCCGTGAGGAGACTGCATTGCCCATATCCAAGATACTTGTTGCCAACCGTTCGGAAATTGCCATCCGCGTGTTTCGCGCGGCCAACGAGCTCGGGATAAAAACGGTCGCGATATGGGCGGAAGAAGACAAACTGGCGCTGCACAGGTTCAAGGCAGACGAAAGCTATCAGGTCGGCCGCGGCCCGCATCTTGCCCGCGACCTCGGTCCGATCGAGAGCTATCTGTCGATCGATGAGGTGATCCGCGTCGCCAAGCTTTCCGGCGCCGATGCGATCCATCCCGGCTACGGCCTGCTGTCGGAAAGCCCGGAATTCGTCGATGCCTGCAACAAGGCAGGCATCATCTTCATCGGCCCGACGGCCGATACAATGCGCCAGCTCGGCAACAAGGTCGCCGCGCGCAATCTGGCAATCTCCGTCGGCGTGCCTGTCGTGCCGGCAACGGAACCGTTGCCGGATGATATGGCTGAGGTCGCCAAGATGGCGGCGGCGATCGGCTACCCCGTGATGCTGAAGGCCTCCTGGGGTGGCGGCGGACGCGGCATGCGCGTCATCCGCTCGGAAGCCGACCTTGCACGCGAGGTGACGGAGGCCAAGCGCGAAGCGATGGCGGCCTTTGGTAAGGACGAGGTTTATCTCGAAAAGCTCGTCGAGCGTGCGCGCCATGTCGAAAGCCAGATCCTTGGCGACACGCATGGCAATGTCGTTCATCTCTTCGAGCGCGACTGCTCGATCCAGCGCCGCAACCAGAAGGTCGTCGAGCGTGCGCCGGCGCCTTACCTGTCGGAAGCCCAGCGCCAGGACTTGGCGGCATACTCGCTGAAGATCGCGGGTGCCACCAACTACATCGGTGCGGGCACCGTCGAATATCTGATGGATGCCGACACCGGCAAATTTTACTTCATCGAAGTCAATCCGCGCATCCAGGTCGAGCACACGGTCACCGAAGTCGTTACAGGCATCGATATTGTCAAGGCGCAGATCCACATCCTTGATGGCTTTGCGATCGGTACACCGGAATCGGGCGTTCCCGAGCAGAAGGACATTCGCCTCAACGGCCATGCCCTGCAGTGCCGCATCACGACAGAGGATCCGGAGCACAACTTCATTCCGGACTACGGCCGCATCACCGCCTATCGTTCGGCATCCGGCTTCGGCATCCGTCTCGATGGCGGCACCTCCTATTCCGGCGCGATCATCACCCGGTACTACGATCCGCTGCTGGTCAAGGTCACTGCCTGGGCCCCGAACCCGCTGGAAGCGATCTCCCGCATGGACCGTGCATTGCGTGAGTTCCGTATCCGCGGCGTTGCGACGAACCTCACCTTCCTGGAAGCGATCATCACGCATCCGAATTTCAAGGATAACAGCTACACTACGCGCTTCATCGACTCGACGCCGGAGCTCTTCCAGCAGGTCAAGCGACAGGATCGCGCGACGAAGCTTCTGACTTACCTCGCTGATGTGACGGTCAACGGCCATCCGGAAGCAAAGGATCGGCCGAAGCCGTCCGCCGATATCGCCGAGCCGATCGTCCCTTACACCAACGGCAGCGGCATTGCCGACGGCACCAAGCAGCTTCTCGACAAGCTCGGCCCGAAGAAGTTCGGCGAGTGGATGCGCAACGAAAAGCGCATCCTGATGACCGATACGACGATGCGCGACGGCCACCAGTCGCTGCTTGCGACCCGCATGCGCACCTATGACATCGCGCGGATCGCCGGCACCTATGCGCACGCTTTGCCGAACCTCCTGTCGCTCGAATGCTGGGGCGGCGCGACGTTTGACGTTTCGATGCGCTTCCTGACGGAAGATCCGTGGGAGCGTCTGTCGCTCGTGCGCGAAGCCGCACCTAACCTGCTGTTGCAGATGCTGCTGCGCGGCGCAAACGGCGTCGGTTACAAGAATTACCCCGACAACGTCGTCAAATACTTCGTCCGGCAGGCTGCTGCCGGCGGCATCGATCTCTTCCGCGTCTTCGACTGCCTGAACTGGGTCGAGAACATGCGCGTATCGATGGATGCGGTGGCCGAGGAGAACAAGCTCTGCGAAGCGGCAATCTGCTACACCGGCGATATCCTGAATTCGGCGCGCCCGAAGTACGATCTCAAGTACTATACGGACCTTGCCGTTGAGCTCGAAAAGGCCGGTGCGCATATCATCGCGCTGAAGGATATGGCGGGCCTGCTGAAGCCGGCTGCCGCCAAGGTGCTGTTCAAGGCGCTGCGCGACGCCACCAGCCTGCCGATCCACTTCCACACGCACGACACCTCGGGCATTGCAGCGGCGACGGTTCTCGCGGCGGTCGATGCCGGCGTCGACGCGGTCGATGCGGCAATGGACGCACTGTCCGGCAATACCTCGCAGCCCTGCCTTGGCTCGATCGTCGAGGCCCTGCGCGGCTCCGAACGCGATCCCGGTCTCGATCCGGAATGGATCCGCCGTATCTCCTTCTATTGGGAAGCGGTGCGCCATCAGTACGCGGCCTTCGAAAGCGACCTCAAGGGACCGGCCTCCGAAGTCTATCTGCACGAAATGCCGGGCGGCCAGTTCACCAACCTCAAGGAACAGGCCCGTTCGCTCGGTCTCGAGACGCGCTGGCACGAAGTGGCGCAGGCCTATGCCGACGCCAACCAGATGTTCGGCGATATCGTCAAGGTGACGCCGTCCTCGAAGGTCGTCGGCGACATGGCGCTGATGATGGTCTCGCAAGACCTGACGGTTGCCGATGTCGTCAGCGCCGACAAGGAAGTCTCCTTCCCGGAATCTGTTGTCTCGATGCTGAAGGGCGATCTCGGTCAGCCTCCATCAGGCTGGCCGGAGGCGCTGCAGAAGAAGGCACTGAAGGGCGATGCGCCCTATACGGTGCGTCCGGGTTCGCTGCTTGCCGACGCTGACCTCGATGCCGAGCGCAAGACGATCGAGACCAAGCTGGAGCGCGAGGTCAATGACTTCGAATTCGCGTCCTACCTGATGTATCCGAAAGTCTTCACCGACTTTGCGCTGGCCTCCGACACCTACGGCCCGGTCTCCGTCCTGCCGACACCGGCCTATTTCTACGGCCTTGCCGATGGCGAGGAACTGTTTGCCGATATCGAAAAGGGCAAGACGCTTGTCGTCGTCAACCAGGCGATGAGCCAGACCGACGAGCAAGGCATGGTGACTGTCTTCTTCGAACTCAACGGCCAGCCGCGCCGCATCAAGGTGCCGGATCGCGCCCATGGTGCGACCGGTGCCGCCGCCCGCCGCAAGGCGGAACCCGGCAATGCCGCGCATGTCGGTGCGCCGATGCCAGGCGTCATCTCGCGCGTCTTTGTCTCGCCCGGGCAGGCGGTCAATGCCGGTGACGTGCTTGTTTCCATCGAGGCTATGAAGATGGAAACGGCGATCCACGCCGAAAAGGACGGTGCGATCGCGGAAGTGCTTGTCAAAGCCGGCGACCAGATCGACGCCAAGGATCTGTTGGTCAGCTACGCGGGCTGACGAAGATGCGAAGGACAAAAACAGGGCGGCCTTCGGGCCGCCCTTCTGCTTTTTATGCGCGAATTGATATGAGCAAGCTCAAGATTGTCGGGGGAACGCGCTGCGCGCTGTCACTCGACACGCCCCCTAAATATCGTAGGTATGGGCGGCGTTGATCGTCGAGATGAAGCGTTTGGTGCGCTCTCGCTCCGGCGCCGTGAAGATGTTCCTTGCGCTTCCCGTCTCGACCACACTGCCGGCCTCGAGGAAGACAACGTCGTTGGCGATCTTCGAGGCAAGGCGCAGGTCATGCGTCGCCATTACCATCGTCGTGCCCTCGCGGGCGAGACGGCCGAGAACATCGACGACTTCGGCGGAAAGCTCGGGGTCGAGCGCCGATGTCGGTTCATCGCAGAGAAGAACTCGCGGAGAGGGAGCGAGCGCGCGGGCGATTGCGACGCGCTGCTGTTGTCCACCCGAGAGCGTCGAAGGCCAGGCGTCGGCCTTGTGCGCCATGTTGACCTTTGTCAGCAATTCCATCGCCCGTTCACGCGCCTTTTCCTTCGGCCACTTGAGCACGGTGATGAGGCCCTCCATTACATTCTCGATGGCCGTCTGATGCGGAAAGAGCTGGAAGTTCTGGAATACCATTCCGGTCTGCCGGCGGATCTTCTGGATCGCCTGCCAGCCGGTCTTCTGGCCCAGCGTAAAGCTTATTTTCTCGTCGCCGAGGCGGATCGTGCCTGCTGTCGGGATCTCCAGCAGGTTGATGCATCGCAGCAGCGTGCTCTTGCCTCCGCCCGAGGGGCCGACGAGTGCGGTGACGCTGCCTTCCGGAATCCGGATGCTGATGTCTTTCAGGATGACGGCGTCGCCGAAGCGCTTTTCGATATGGGAAAGCTCGATCATGCGTTTGCCTCCAGCATGCCGCCATAGCGCGCGAAGCGACGCTCGAGGCGAACCTGCAACGCTGATAGGACGGAGCTCAAAGCAAGGTATATCAATGCGGCCTGGATGTAGAGGATGAGCGGCTCGTAAGTGGTCGCGACGATGCGCTGCGCAGCCTGGAACAGCTCCGGGACCGTAATGGCGGCCGCCAGCGACGTGTCCTTCACCAGCGAGATGAACGTATTGGAGAGCGGCGGTACAGCAACGCGCCCGGCCTGGGGCAGGATCGTGCGGCTCATCGCCTGGCGCCAGCTCATGCCGATCGAATAGGCCGCTTCCCACTGCCCCTTCGGCACGGAGGAGATGACGGCGCGGATGATTTCGGAGCTATAGGCGCCGATGTTGAGGGTGAAGCCGATCAGTGCTGCCGGAAAGGCGTCGAGCAGGATGCCGATGCTCGGCAGGCCGTAAAAGATGACGAAGAGTTGCACCAGCAGCGGTGTGCCCCTGATGGCCCAGACATAGAAGCGCGCGATGGCGGCGATCGGCGCCGGCGCGAAAAGCCGTGCGATTGCCGTCAGCAGTCCAAGGATGAGACCGAGTGTGAATGACAGGAGCGTCAGCGGGATCGTGAAGATCAGGCCGGCCCAGAGGAGCGGACCAAGCGACTCCGCCATCAGTTGAAGCCAGTGCGGCAAGGTTCAATCCTCAAAGAAGATGCGTCCAGCGAGGTTTCGCTGAACGCTTTCTCGGGAACATATAAAGGATGTGGCGGCGGCAGCAAGCCGCCTGCGTTACGAGTTACTTCGAAACGTCCTGACCGAAGTACTTGTCGGAGATCTTCTTGTAGGTGCCGTCGGCCTTGATGTCGGCCAGTGCCTTGTTGATGGCTTCCAGTAGCTCCGGCTCACCCTTGCGGATGATGATGCCGGAAAAATCGGCATTTTCCTGCTGGGCGACGATCTTCACCGGAGCGTCAGGCTTGTGCTTCTTGAAGTCGAGGAAGGAGAGGCTGTCGTTGATCGTCGCGTCTGCACGCTTGGTCAATACGAGCTGGATCGACTGGTCGAAACCATCGGTACCGACGAGTTCTGCGCCGGACTGTTCGGCAAGCTTGCCGAAGTTGCTGGTCAGCGACTGAGTCGACTTCTTGCCCTTCAGGTCCGCAAAGCCCTTGATGCTGTCGTCGCCGTCGCGAATGATGAGAACGGCCTTGGATGCGATGTAGGGCTCGGAGAAATCGTACTTCTGCTTGCGGGCTTCGGTGATACCGACCTGGTTGATGACCGTGTCGTAGCGCTTGGCATCAAGACCGGCGATCAGGCCGTCCCATTTGCCTTCGACGAATTCGGCCTTGACGCCGAGCTTGGCAGCAACCGCTTCGCCGATCTCCACGTCGAAGCCGACCAGCTTGCCGCTATCGTCATGATAGGTGAACGGAGCGTACGTGCCCTCCGTGCCGATCTTGAAGACACCCGCAGACTTGACGGCGGCGAGGTTTTCGCCGGCAACGGCGGGAAGAAGGGCGGCGGCCTGGATCAGTGCTGCAGCGGCGATGGTCTTCAGGAGGTTCATTTCTTTATCCAATTCACAGGGTGTTTGATGCACGAAAAATCGCAGAAAAGCTGATCGCTGCGAAGCGTAGAAAACTGCGAAGAAAATCGGCATCTGCGAATATTTTTCTCATTTATCACAGATTTGGCGCGCCCTGTTTCAGTTTGTGAAGATCGAGATAGCGCACCACACTTGCGTGCACGTTTGTATCCGTTTATGCATGTTTTTATCAGTTTTTGATCAACCAGGCTGAAGTCGGCATGAACATGAACGAACTTCTCCTGCAGGAGCGCCAAAGCGTCATCCTGCGGAAGCTACAGAGTGATGGTCGGGTGCTAGCCGCAGATCTTGCAGTTGAATTCCGTGTATCCGAAGACACGGTCCGCAGGGACCTGCGCGAGATGGCAGCTGCCGGCCTGTGCGAGCGCGTCTATGGTGGCGCGTTGCCGGTTGCGCCCGCCGGTGGGAGCCTTGGCCACCGGGCAGGGATCGCGCGGGATCGCAAGCAGGCGCTCGCCGTCGCCGCTGTGTCGCAGATCGTTCCCGGCTCGACCGTGTTTTTCGATGCGGGCAGCACCAACCTCGCAATTGCGACGGCCCTGCCAATGGATTTGACCCTAACGGCAGCGACCAACGCGCCAGCGATCGCCGCCGCCTTGATCGAGAAGCCGGCGGTTAACGTGATCCTGATCGGCGGGCTTATTGACCGGCAGGTCAGCGGCGCGCTCGGCGCGAAGGCCATGCGCGACATGGAGTCCCTCTCGCCCGATCTTTGCATCCTCGGTGCTTGCGGGATAGATCTGACGGCTGGCGTGACGACTTTCGGCTTCGAAGATGCTGAATTCAAGCGTTTTGCAGCATCGCGAAGCAAGAAGGTTTTGGTCGCCGCGACGTCCGACAAGTTCGGCACTGCCGCGCCGCACAGTGTACTTCCGGTGGCGCAGTGCGAATGCCTGGTGGTCGAGCAGGACGCCGACCCGGCCATGCTGGCGCGCTATCGCGACAGCGGCTGCAGGACGATCGTGGCTGGCGGAACGACGTAACTATCATTCAATAAACGCGTCGGGCGCGAGTGCCGACGTCGAGACACTGTGGGAAGAGACATGGATAACCACGTTAACACAGCGCCGATGGTCAGAAGCGGCTACGTAACGAAGAACAGGATAGCGGTTTCGCTGCTGTTTCTCATCAACGGCTTCATCGTTGGCTGCTGGGCGCCGAAAATTCCCGAATTCGCAGAGCGCCTGCAGCTGAGCAAGTTTCAGTTGGGTCTGATGATCCTGGTTCTTGGTGTCGGTTCGCTTACCCTGATGCCAATCGCGGGGGCGCAAATCGCGCGCTATGGCTCGAAACTTGTCGCGCAGATCGCCGCGGTGTGCCTTCTGCCTGCGCTGCTTGCACTGACGCTTGCGCCGAACGTTGCGACAGGGGCGATCTCGATCTTTCTGTTTGGCGGCTTCATGGGCGCCATGGACGTTGCCATGAATGCGAATGCGGTTGCGGTCGAGCAATCGATGCGGCGGTCGATCATGTCCTCGTGCCACGCCTTTTGGAGTTTGGGCGGTTTGATCGGTGCCGGCCTCGGTGGCCTGCTGATCGCCAAGGTCGGCGTGATCTGGCATGCGCAGATTGCGACTGCGCTTGCGGCGATCGTTTTGGGTATCGCCTGGAGGATGATCCTTGCGGACCCTCCGCATCCCGACGAGAAGAAGGAAAAGCTCCGGCTGCCTCTGGTGCCGCTGCCATGGCTGATCGGATTGATGGCGCTGTTCTCGATGGTTCCCGAGGGCGCTGTGCTGGATTGGGGCGCGCTCTACCTGCGTGAGGAACTGGGAGCATCGGTGGCGCTTTCCGGCTTCGGCTTTGCGGCGTTTTCGCTGACGATGTCGGTCATGCGGTTTGGTGGCGATCTTGTTCGCGACCGGCTTGGCGGCGTGATGACGCTTCGGATCTGCACGCTGTTTGCAATATCAGGCATGCTGCTCGCCGCCTTTGCGCCCAATGCGGAAATTGCGATCCTAGGCTTTGCGCTTTGCGGGATCGGGATCTCGAACATGGTCCCGATTGCCTTTTCGGCTGCCGGCAATATTCCGGGCCTGCGCGCCGGCATTGGCCTCTCGGTGGTAACCACTATGGGCTATTCCGGCATGCTGGTGGCTCCGTCGGCAATCGGTTTCGTGGCGGAGCATATCGGCTTCAGCGTAGTCTTCATGGCTTTGCCGGTGTTGCTGGTCGTCGTGCTGCTGTTTTCGAACCTTGCACGCTATGCCGACGGCATATCGGGTGGCGGTCACTGAGACGGCTCCAAGCAAAAGTGATGTGCGGGGCGGTTGACAACAAAGCGGGCATGATCCACCTGAAAGACACGAAATTCAGGGGTTCAAGAACTCTATATGTCTTCTGCTGCAGATTTTGATCCGAAGCCGCGCCGCGCATCCGTTGCGGTCGATGTTGGTGGCGTCATCGTGGGTGGTGGTGCGCCTGTTGTCGTCCAGTCGATGACGAATACCGACACTGCGGATATAGACTCCACCGTTGCGCAGGTGGCGGCTCTTTTCAAAGCGGGGTCCGAGATTGTCCGCATCACCGTCGACCGCGACGAGAGCGCTGCCGCGGTTCCGAAGATTCGCGAACGGCTGCTGCGCCTTGGCATGGACGTCCCGCTCGTCGGTGATTTTCACTACATCGGCCACAAGCTTCTTGCCGACCATCCGGCCTGCGCCGAGGCACTGGCGAAATACCGTATCAATCCGGGCAACGTCGGCTTCAAGGACAAGAAGGACAAGCAGTTCGGCGACATCATCGAGATGGCGATCCGCTACGACAAGCCGGTGCGCATCGGTGTGAATTGGGGTTCGCTGGATCAGGAGTTGCTGACGGCGCTGATGGACCAGAACGCCGAGGCTGGCTCACCGCTTTCGGCGCGTCAAGTGACGCGTGAGGCAATCGTGCAGTCCGCCTTGATCTCGGCCAATCTGGCCGAAGAGATCGGCCTGCCGCGCAACCGCATCATCCTGTCCGCCAAGGTCAGCCAGGTCCAGGATCTGATCGCCGTCTATTCGATGCTCTCCGAACGCTCCGACCACGCCCTGCATCTCGGCCTTACCGAAGCCGGCATGGGCAGCAAGGGGATCGTCGCTTCATCGGCTGCCATGGGCTATGTGCTGCAGCAGGGAATCGGCGATACGATCCGCGTGTCGCTGACGCCGGAGCCGAATGGCGACCGGACGCGCGAAGTGCAGGTTGCCCAGGAGCTGCTGCAGGTGATGGGCTTCCGCCAGTTCGTGCCTGTCGTTGCGGCTTGTCCCGGCTGTGGGCGCACGACCTCGACCGTATTCCAGGAATTGGCGCAGAACATCCAGAACGACCTTCGCAAGAACATGCCGGTCTGGCGCGAGAAATATCCGGGTGTCGAAGCGCTGAACGTTGCGGTCATGGGCTGCATCGTCAACGGACCAGGTGAAAGCAAGCACGCCGACATCGGCATTTCCCTGCCCGGCACCGGCGAAACGCCGGCTGCGCCCGTGTTCATCGACGGCAAGAAGGCGTTGACCCTGCGCGGGCCGAACATCGCTTCTGACTTTGAGGCGCTCGTGGTCGACTACATCGAAAAGCGCTTCGGGCAGAAGACGGCCGCCGAATAAGCGGCAATCGAAAACGCTCAGATTCGGCTGGTCAGCAGCTTCAGCCCCGCGACACAGTAGAAGGCGGCCATGGCCCCCTCGATCCAGCGGCGTATGTTGCGGTAGATCTTCAACGCATGTGGTGTCGAGAACAACACGGCGTAGCCCATGAAGACGGTAAAGCCTGTCACCATGCACACTCCGATGATCAGGCCGGCGACGGGTGCCGGCGCGCCCTGCGGCATGCCGAGGGCGATGATCGCCAGCCACGCGAAGATGGCCTTCGGGTTGGTGATGTGGATACCATAGCCGCGTAGCAACTGGGCCCGCGTCGAAAGGTTTCTCTGCACGACAGCTGTCGGCAGGTCATTGTTGGCGCGTACGGCCTTGAAGGCCTTGTAGGCGAGATAAAGCAGATAGAGGCCGCCGAAGACCTTCAGGATCTCAAGCGCGATGGCGTAGGTCTGGAGGATGGTCGCAAGACCGAGAGCGGCGGCGCAGGCCCAGGTGAACGAACCCGCGAAGATGCCAAGCGCGATGGTCATGCCTGCCTTCCGGCCGTGCGTCATCGACGTCGACACGATGGCCATGATTGCCGGACCAGGGCTGATGACGGCGATCAGATAGGCGACGTAGGCCGGCAGGATCTGCGGCAGGTAGGTCAGGATCTCATGCATCTTGCGTCTCTTGTTCGGCCACTCGGCTATTGCCGGTTTTTTTGCCCCGGCTCCACGCGAACGACAAGGGACTGCATCTCGTCAGGTGGCGGAAATATTGTCTCGGTGACGCTTTTTCAGCTCTTGCGTCCGGCAATGAAGCGAGCTGCTTCAGTCAGAACTGTGCCGCGCCCGGCATAGGGAGACAGCAGTGCTTCGGCCTCGCGCACATGCTCGGCAAGCTTGGCTTCCGCCCATGCCATGCCGTGCAGTGCCACCAATGTGCCCTTGCTGCGACCGGCGTCCTTACCCGTCGCCTTGCCCATTGTGGCTGCATCGGAGGTGAGATCGAGAATGTCGTCCGCGAGCTGGAAGGCGAGGCCGATCCTCTCGCCGAACTGACGCAGTCGTGTACGATCCTCCGGCGAAGCGCCGGCAATGATGGCGCCGGCTTCGCAGGCAAAGCGGATGAGCGCGCCTGTTTTCATGGCCTGCAGCGTCACGATGCCTTGTTCGTCCGGCGCCTGCTTCTCGGCGGCAAGGTCGAGTGCCTGACCGCCTGCCATGCCCCCGATGCCTGCGGCTCGCGCCAGCGCGAGCGTCAACGCCACTTTGGCGGCATCAGGCAATTTCGTTTCGGGCGCAGCGATGATGTCAAAGGCATAGGTGAGCAGACTATCGCCAGTGAGGATTGCGGTCGCCTCGTCATAGGCGATGTGCACGGTCGGCTTGCCTCGACGCAGGTCGTCGTCGTCCATTGCCGGCAGATCGTCGTGAACCAGCGAATAACAGTGCACGCATTCGAGTGCCGCGCCCACACGCAGCGCCGCGTCTCTGTCCCCGCCGAGCAGCGATGCCGCCTCGATGACCAGGAAAGGGCGGAGCCGCTTGCCGCCGTTCAGGCTGGCATAGTGCACGGCTGAACGCAGCCGTTCCGGACGGGCGATCTCGCCGTTCAATACGGATGACGACAGCAGGGTGTCGAGCACAGCCTCGACCTCGCGCGCGGTGGCCGTCAATCTGGCTTCGAATGTTTCAGAGCTTGCGTCCATGGCGCGCTGTTTGGCATGAGCTGCCTTCCCTCTGCAACGGAATTGTCGATCATCCGGCGAAGATTTCCTTTGTCTCTGGCAATGCCAGTTCGCAAACGGTATGGAGGAGAAGGGCAAGAGACTGGGTCGGGGAATTGGACATCACGCCGGAGAGAGAGGAAAGCATGACCGTGCCGTTTCACAGGCACGCGTTGTTTTGGCTCAAGGGCCGGCCCGTGATCATGCGCATCGCTCTCGCACTGGCGGCGCTCGTCATTCTTCCCTATGTCCTGATTGTCCTCTATCTGCTGCCTTTCGTTCACCCCGTTTCCACGCTCATGCTTCGCGATCTGGTGCTGCTGCGCGGCTACGACCGGCAATGGGTATCGCTCGACGATATCTCGCCGGTTCTCGTCCAGTCGGTGATGATGTCCGAGGATGGACAATATTGCTTCCACGGCGGTGTCGATTGGGGCGAGATGCGGATGTTGTTGGAGGATACGCTGAGCGGCCAGGCGACCCGTGGCGGAAGTACGATCCCGATGCAGACGGTGAAGAACCTGTTCCTCTGGAATAGCCGGTCCTTCGTTCGCAAGGCGATGGAGCTGCCGTTGGCTGTGACCGCAGATTTCGTCTGGTCGAAGCGGCGCCTGATGGAGATCTATCTCAACATTGCCGAATGGGGGCCGGGGGTATACGGCATCGAGGCCGCGGCACGTCACCATTTCAACGTGCCGGCATCGAAGTTGACCAGTCGGCAGGCCGCTCTTCTTGCCGTGTCGCTTCCCAACCCCTTCGATCGCAACGCCGGCAAGCCCGGGCGTGGCTTGCGACGGCTCGCCGGCCTGATCGAGCGCCGCGCGCGAGGGTCGGGCGATTACATCAGATGCATTTATGATTGATATCGCAATAAGTCGTTGGTGCTCATGAGTGTCATCTGGCATTCGTGCTTTAAAATTATGGACGGAAATCCCTCCATCAACGACCGGATTACCAGCGATGATTTCTGCCCTTTCGCCCAGCCTTCTGACCTATTCCGCCATTCATAATCCTGTCCCGCCGAGGCATCTCGGGACCCGCTACGACGCAACTGGGACGTTTCTGCGCGAGCCCGGCAATACGGTAGTCTGTCATCTGGTCGAGGGATCGCGCTCGCAGCGGGCGATCGTTGAAGCGCGTGAGACGTTTCTGGCGATGCCGGAAGCTTCGCAGTTCGCCTTCACGCCGATCTCCAGCCTGCACATGACCCTGTTTCAGGGTATTATCGAGTATCGCCGCACGCCGCCTTACTGGCCGGAGGACGTGGCGCTTGATACCGGGATCGAGCGCATGAGCGAGATCTTTCTGGATCGGCTGCAATCCTACGAGCCACCGGGCCCGTTTGAGGTTGAAGTCACCGAGGTCACGCCGGTCGGACTTACGGTGGACGGCATTACCGCAGCGGACCGGCGGACCATGAAGGAATGGCGGGATGCGTTCGCCCCTGTGTTCGGCTACCGGCACCCGGATCATGACACCTATGCGTTCCACGTCACATTCTGCTATCCGATCGCAAGGCTGCCGGAAGCGGCGCTCCGGGCATGGCAGGCGATGCTCGATGGCGCGCTTGCCACACTGCGCGAAACCGCTCCGGTGATAGAATTGAAGCCTCCGGCCTTCTGCTCTTTCGACGATATGAACCATTTCGAGGAGCGGCTTGTGTTCGCGCCTGCAGCGTAAAGGGAGATTTCATGGACAAGCTCACGCTCTATATCGGCAACAAGAACTATTCGTCCTGGTCGCTTCGGCCATGGATCGCCATGACGGCCGCCGGCATTCCCTTCGAGGAGGTGCTGGTTCCCTTCGATTTTCCCGCCGGCAATCCTCGCTTCAGGGAGTTCTCGCCAACGGGGCAGGTTCCTGTGCTTCTGCACGGCGAGGTTCGTGTCTGGCAGTCACTGGCGATCATCGAATATGTTGCCGAGCTCTTCCCGGAAGCCGGGCTATGGCCAAGGGAGCGTGGGAAGCGAGCGGTCGCGCGCGCTGTTTCCATGGAAATGCTTGCGGGTTTCGGAGCCCTGCGGAACGCCTGCCCGATGAATATCCGGCGGCCGAAGGGCAAGATCGCGCTTGCTGATGGGGTCATGGCCGATGTCGCCCGCATCGAGACGATCTGGCGCGACCTGCGCGCCCACTCCGGCGGGCCGTTCCTTTTTGGCGGTTTTTCAGGCGCCGACGCGATGTTCGCGCCAGTTGTCAGTCGTTTCGATGTATACGACCTGGTATCTGCCGGCGACACGCTCAGTTATATTGCAGCCATCAAGGCGCATCCCGCCTGGAAAAAGTGGGAAGAGGCGGCGCGATCCGAGCCCTGGATTGTCGAGGAAGACGAGGTCTGACCCTTGAATCGCAGGAATCTCAAAAAATAAGCTTGGGGACTGGTCAAGCCCCCTCAAGGCATGTATAAGCGCGCAAAATTTCCGAAATCGCGATACGTCGTTTCGGCCGCCAGTCTGGCCGTAGGATGTGTTTGCCCGTGAAGTGGAGTAAGAGAAATGGCTGTACCGAAGAGAAAAACGAGCCCGTCCAAGCGCGGTATGCGCCGCTCTGCCGACGCGCTGAAGGCTGCGACCTACGTTGAAGACAAGAACTCCGGCGAACTGCGCCGTCCGCACCATATCGATCTGAAGACCGGTATGTATCGCGGCCGTCAGGTTCTGACGCCGAAGGAAAGCGCATAATACATTTGCGCTCTGTCTGAGTAAGACTTGCGAGGTCGGCCATGTGCCGGCCTTTTGCTTTTTCCGACGACAAATACATTCTTTGGATGGCTTGAAGTCACGCGGCGATTTACGGCACTATTCTCTCGCTGGGGGAGATTTGCCACATGTTCAATGCTGTGCCGCTGATGGTTATTCCGTTCATTCTCTACAATATGTCGATGCTGGGCTTGATGGGCGGCGGCGGGCTTCCATCGCTCGAAAACGATGTCATCGTTTTGTCGATGATTTCGGGGGCCATGTGGAGCATGTCGCTCGGCGACCTCTTCATCGTCATCGCGCTTGCAGTTCTGTTCTTCGAAATATTGAAGGCGACCCGCAATGACGGCAGCCTTACCAATCACATATTGTCGATGCTCGTCTTTATTGCCTTCCTGGTCGAGTTTCTCCTCGTCCAGGATGCGGCCACCCAGGTTTTCTTCATCCTGATGACGATTGTGTTGATCGATGTGATTGGCGGCTTTGCCGTATCTATTCGCACCGCCAGGCGCGATGTTTCGATCGGGCTCTGACGCTTAGAGACTATCGAGTTTGTTCTGAAGGGCGCGCAGCTGTTCCTTCAGCTCGTCGATGTCCTTTGCTTCCGCCTTGCGGCTCTCCTTGGCCGGCGGCGTCATGAACGGTGAAAACATCTGCATGGCCTGCTGGAACATCTCGGTATTGCGACGGACCTGGTCTTCGACCAGCTGCATCGGCAGTTGCAGGTTCTTGCCGATCGGCGTTTCGCCGAAAGCGCGCGTGACCTGCTCGCGCATCTGCGCCTGCTGTTCGGTAAAGGCGCGCATGGAGTGTTCCAGGAAGCTCGGAACGACCATCTGCATCTGGTCGCCGTAATAGGTAATCAGCTGGCGGAGGAACGAGATCGGCAGGAGCGTGTTGCCCGTCTTGGATTCCTGTTCGAAAATGATTTGTGTCAGTACCGAGTGGGTAATGTCGTCCCCGCTTTTTGCATCCTGGACCGTAAAATCCTCCCCCTTCTTTACCATCTCCGCCAGGTCTTCCAACGTTACGTAAGTGCTGGTGCCTGTGTTGTAGAGGCGGCGATTGGCGTATTTCTTGATTACGATCTGCCCGTCATTCTTCGCCATATCAGTCTCCCGAAGCCCGTCTGATTGTTATGGAAATTCCTCCACGGAGGAATGTAGACGCAAACGAAGCCCAGTGACAATCTCTTTGTGCGATGCGGCAACCCCTTTTGCAGCAGAGATAATTTGCCCCAGCGTAAGCAGTGCCTAAAATTGAATGTTAGCGTCTTGTCGTTTGACTTGGCGCTGAAGCTTTGTCAGTTTCCTCTGTATCTGATGGAGTTAACAGGAGATCGTCATGTCGAGTTCATCCATCGTCATCGCTAGTGCAGGCCGCACAGCCGTTGGCTCATTTAATGGCGCGTTCGCCACCGTTCCGGCCCATGAACTGGGTGCGGCCGCGGTCAAAGGTGCGCTGGAGCGTGCAGGCGTCGATGCCAGCGAAGTCGATGAAGTCATTCTCGGCCAAGTTCTTCCGGCTGGCGAAGGCCAGAACCCGGCCCGCCAGGCCGCCATGAAGGCGGGCGTTCCCAAGGAGGCGACGGCATGGGGCGTCAACCAGCTCTGTGGCTCCGGTCTTCGGGCGGTGGCGCTCGGCATGCAGCAGATCGCGCTCGGTGACGCAAAGATCATCGTCGCCGGCGGTCAGGAGTCGATGTCGATGGCGCCGCATGCTGCGCATCTGCGCGGCGGCGTCAAAATGGGCGACATGAAGATGGTCGACACCATGATCAAGGACGGCCTGACGGACGCCTTCTACGGCTATCACATGGGCATCACCGCCGAGAACATTGCCCGCCAGTGGCAGCTCTCCCGCGAGGAGCAGGACCGCTTTGCCGTCGCGTCGCAGAACAAGGCGGAAGCCGCGCAAAAGGCGGGTCGCTTCGCCGATGAAATCATTCCGTACGTTATCCAGACACGAAAGGGCGACGTCACTGTCGATGCCGACGAGTACATCCGTCATGGTGCGACGTTCGAATCGATGGCCAAGCTGCGTCCTGCCTTCGACAAGGAAGGCACGGTGACCGCGGCGAATGCCTCGGGCCTGAATGATGGCGCTGCTGCAGCCGTGCTTATGACTGAAGCTGAGGCCTCCCGTCGTGGTATCCAGCCGCTCGTCCGCATTGTTTCCTGGGCTACGGCAGGCGTTGATCCGCAGGTCATGGGAACCGGACCGATCCCAGCGTCGCGCAAGGCGCTGGAAAAGGCGGGTTGGTCTGTCGGCGATCTCGATCTGGTCGAAGCAAACGAAGCCTTTGCCGCGCAAGCATGCGCGGTCAACAAGGACCTCGGCTGGGATCCTTCGATCGTCAACGTCAACGGTGGCGCGATCGCGATCGGTCACCCAATCGGCGCGTCCGGCGCGCGGGTGCTCAACACGCTCCTCTTCGAGATGAAGCGCCGTGGCGCCAAGAAGGGATTGGCGACGTTGTGCATCGGTGGCGGCATGGGCGTCGCGATGTGCTTTGAAGCTCTTTGAACAGCAGGCAATCCAACCATAACCTGAGCCCCGCAGGATAGCGGGGCCTTCAAATGAGGGAGCTGAACATGAGCAGGGTGGCTGTTGTCACTGGTGGTACCCGCGGCATTGGCGCCGCGATTTCCGTCGCACTGAAGAATGCAGGCTATGCAGTTGCCGCCAACTACGCGGGCAACGACGAGAAGGCGAACGCCTTTCACAGCAGGACAGGCATTCCCGTCTTCAAATGGGATGTTTCCGACTATGCATCATGCGGTGAGGGCATCGCGAAGGTAGAGGCTGAACTGGGTCCGGTCGACGTCCTTGTCAACAACGCCGGGATCACCCGGGACGCAATGTTCCACAAGATGACGCCGCAACAGTGGCACGAGGTCGTCAACACCAACCTCACCGGACTCTTCAACATGACGCACCAGGTCTGGGGTGGCATGCGCGACCGAAGCTACGGGCGGATTGTCAACATCTCTTCGATCAACGGCCAGAAGGGGCAGATGGGGCAGGCGAACTATTCGGCGGCCAAGGCCGGCGACCTCGGCTTCACCAAGGCACTTGCGCAGGAGGGTGCAGCCAAGAACATCACCGTGAATGCGATCTGCCCGGGCTATATCGGGACGGAAATGGTTCTCGCAGTTCCCGAGAAAGTCCTCAATGAACGGATTATTCCGCAGATTCCGGTCGGCCGCTTGGGCGAGCCTGAAGAGGTTGCCCGCTGCGTCGTCTTCCTGGTTTCCGATGATGCGGGTTTCATTACCGGATCGACGCTCAGCGCCAATGGCGGCCAGTTGTTCGTTTAGCGGATGGAGGCTGTAAGGCCGTTATCGTGGCTCTCGATCTGCTGCGAATAGCGGCCTTGCTGGCTGCGCGTATCGTACGGATTCAAGTATGCCGCATAGGTCGCCATGGCGATCGTCAATATTGCGGCTGCGCCGATAATTCTGGTCATGCCCTGCACTCCGAATTCCCCACGGCCCATTGGTCGTTCAAACCGGTGTCGATATTGGGGCGGATTTGAGGAATTATTAGGCTGTCTTTCAGCCCTTTGGGTGACGCCTTGCCTTAGCCCTGACCGGCACCTTTTGCATTGCGCGATCTTCGCCGCGAAGAGCGGCAGCGGCCGTTGTCACGAATGCAGCCGCAATCAGGATGGCGACCGCGGAATTCAAGATAATCTGCGTCATGGGACCGTTCCTTTCCAAGTCGGCGGGACGTAGCTTGCCGCTGTTCTTGAAAGAAATATGCGCCTCACTCGCACGGTCCGGTAGATTGAACTTTGGCGACCGACTGTCGGCGTGGCGTTGACAATCGGGCGCCGCGCTCTCCTAGAGGTGCGGATTGCGCGGTCGGTATTTTGACACCAGCCGCTGATTCACCGCTGCCGCGCCCGGCATGTTGGCGCTGAGATAGATCGGTGCGTCGCCGCTCTTCGCCAGCTCCGAAGCAACCTCTGCGAAGATCGCGTTGAGGACCGTTGCACCGATCGCCGTGGAAACCGGCCCGACTTTTAGCTCCGTGCCCGGGAGCGCTATCACGGCATCGCCAGGGGGAAGACCGTTGTCCAGTACGATATCGGCGATGTCGGCCAGCCGCCGCCGGCCGTTTGCAATCGCACTCGAATAGGAGACCGACGTGATGGCGATCACCTTGGCGCCGATTTCGTGGCCATAATCGGCAGCTTCGATCGGCGCTGCATTCACGCCGGAGTTCGATGCGATGATGATGACGTCGCCGGGCTGCATCCCATAGCGCTCCAGTACCGGCCGCACCAATCCTTGCGTACGCTCGTAAACGGAACTGATTACGGCGCCTTCGTGCAGCATTGCGGAGCCGACGAGGACCGGGATCGTCAAGGCGAGGCCGCCTGCTCGATAGTGGAGCTCTTCCGCCAGCATATGCGAGTGCCCGGTGCCGAACACATAGACCCGCTTGTCGTTGTGGGCGGCTTCCAGGATCGCTCTGGCCGCCAAAGCCATGGGCTCGGCGAGTTCCGTCTTCAAAGCCTCGAGCCGGCCAATCAGATTGGAGAAATAAGCATCGGTGATCGCGGTCATCACATCCTCGCTTTCTAGGCGGCTTCACCGCTGATGAAGGTCCGTGTGACCTCCAGGGCGTCGGTGAGATGCACCAGGTCGGCCCGGGCGCCCGGTGACAGGTGGCCGCGGTCGTCAAGGCGCAGGAAGCGCGCCGGGTAGAGCGTCGCCATGCGAAGGGCCTCGGCGAGAGTCAGTTCCAGATAGGTAATCCCGTAGCGGATGGTGGACGCCATATCGACATCGGAGCCCGCGAGCGTCCCGTCCGAAAGAACCAGCTTCGAGCAGAACCCGCCCCTTTCGCGCCGAACCGTACGACCGTTCAACGTGAAAGAGTCTTGCTCCGATCCAACCAGCGACATCGCGTCGGTGACGAAAAAGAGCTTGCCCTCGCCCCGCTTGGCACGAAGCGCGGTTCGAAGCGCCTTCGGATCGACATGATGGCCGTCGGCGATGATGCCGCACCAGACCGAGGGGTGATCGATGGCCGCACCGACCAGACCGGGCGCCCGGTGGCCAAGCTGGCTCATGGCGTTGAAAAGATGGGTGACGCCACGTGCGCCGGCATCGAACCGTACCTCTGCCGCCTCACTGGAGCAATCGGAATGACCGATGCTGACGGTGACGCCGGCTTCGCTGAGTTCGCGCACCTGTTTCGACGTGACCTGTTCGGCCGCCATCGTTACCAGCAGCGTGCCGATCGCCTCCTTGGCCACAATGAACGCCTTCACGTCCCTGTCTTCGACCGGGCGCATGAGCTCGGCAAGGTGTGCTCCCTTGCGGGCAGGCGCCAGATGCGGGCCCTCGAGGTGCAGACCCGCCACGCCGCGGTTCGACTTGACGGCTTCCTTGGCTGCCTCGATTGCTGCTGCTGTCGCCTCCGCGGTATCGGTGATCAGCGTCGGCAGCAATGCAGTCGTTCCGTAAGGGCGATGACCTTCAGCAATCATGTACATGGAGGCTGGCGACGGCTCGTCGTTGAGCATCCGGCCGCCACCGCCGTTCACTTGCGCATCGATGAAACCTGCGGAAAGCACGCCGCCTTCAAAGCGCGTGTGCTCACCGTCAGGAAGGTCGCCTGCCGCCGCAATCGCCTCGACACGGCCGTTCGAGACAATGAGCGCCTTGTCGTCGTGGAAGCGCTGACCGTCGAAGATCCGCGCGCCGGAGAAGATCTTGCGAACCATCACATCGTCTCCGTGACCTTGAGCAGGTTGGCCGGCTTGTCGGGGTCGAATCCTTTCCGACGGGTGACCGACTCGATCAGGCGGTAGTAGACGAGCAGCGAAACAAGGGGATCGAGCAATCCGCTGCCGGTCGTGGGCACCTGGACATTGATGCCGGAAACCGGCTTGGCCGAGAACGGCACGGTGGTGGCGCCCAGCTTTTGCAGTCGCTCCAGAGCCTGCACGTTATTGCCGAAGGCCGGATCATCCGGCGTGAAGGCGACGATCGGGAAGCCTGGCTGAACAAGGCGCATCGGACCATGCATCAGCTCGGCAAGGGAGAAGGCTTCTGCATGCAGGCCTGCCGTCTCCTTGGCTTTCAAGGCTGCCTCAAGGGCGATGGCGAAGGCAGGACCGCGACCAGCGGTGTAGAGTGAGCTGGCGTTGAATAGGACGTCCTCTGCGGCCTTCGTATCGATGCCGCTGGTTGCCTGGAGGGCATCGGGCAGCTTTTCAAGGGAGGCATGCAGATCGCGCTTGCCGCTGATGGCGGCCGTGACACCGGAAAGCGCGGCGACCGAGGCGATGAAGGACTTGGTCGCAGCTACGCTCTTTTCGGCGCCCGCATTGAGCCCGAGAACGATGTCGGCCTGCTTGGCAAGCGGACTATCGGTGACGTTGACGACAGCGATCGTCGTTGCGCCGCCGCGTTTTGCCGCATCCTGCAAGGCAACGATGTCGGGGCTCGCGCCGGATTGCGACACTGTGAAGTGGATGCCACCCTTCAGATGCAGCGATGCGCTGTAGACCGAGGCGATCGAAGGGCCAACCGATGCGACTGGCACGCCACAGGTAATCTCGAACAGGTATTTGAAGAAGGTCGCGGCGTGGTCCGAAGAGCCGCGCGCCGCGGTCGTCACGACGCTCGGAGCGCCCGATGCAAACAGCTTTGCAATTTCGTCGAGGACGGGCCTTTCTTTCTGCAGCAGCGTTGCGACGACCTCCGGCGACTGGCCGGCTTCCTGCAACATTAGCGACGGGCTTTCACTCATAGGTCATCTCCGATTCTCAATTCCGCAACAAAATCATATGCATCACCACGATAGTGGGAGCGGGTGTATTCAACGACACGCTGGTCCTCCAGACGCGACACACGTTCGATCAGCAGTGCGGGCGCGCCGGCATTCACGTTAAGCGCAGCGGCCGACGACGGATCGAGTGTGACCGCCGTCAATCTCTGCAGCGCTCGGACCGGGCGGTGGCCGTTCGCCGCGAGCGCTTCATAAAGAGATCCCTCGCCGCCACCGCCTTCGCCGAGAAACTTTATCGGCACGACAGCGCGTTCGATGGCAAGCGGCAGCCCGTCGGCAAGGCGCAGACGATCGAGGCGAAGAACCGGTTCATCAAGCCCAAGGCCAAGCAGGAACGCCTCTTCCGGAGATGGCGTGTTGACCGTCCGAGACAAGATCCTTGCGGCCGGAGCGCGACCGCGCGAGCGCATGTCGGCAGAAAACGACGAGAGCCGCCACAGCGACTGTTCCATTCGCTCGACCTTGGCGGAAACGAAGGTGCCGCTTCCGTGCCGCGACTCGAGCGTGCCTGAATTCATCAGGTCGCGATAGGCGGTCCGAACGGTGACACGCCCGACCTTCAAGGCTTCGGCCAGATCGCGCTCGCCGGGGAGCGCCGTTCCGGGCTTCAGCAACCCTTCCTGGATCAAACCGGTCAGCGCCTGTGCCAGCCGCTTGTAAAGCGGCCCGGTCAACGCCTCGTCGCGCAGGCCACGGCTGTTCAGTTCCGCTATCAGACTGGTTCTATCCATCTCGCAATAATAGAACCTATTTAGAACCAATCGCAAGCAAGAAATGACGCGCAAAAAAAAACCCCGCAGGAAGCCTGCGAGGGTTGGCTCATTCGAGAACAAGGCGAGAGCGTTAGCTCTTCGAGAAAATGTAATCCGTTTCCTGACGCAACACTTCACCCGGGCGCAAAACGGCATCGGGGAAGCCCTCGTGGTTGATCGCATCCGGCCAGATCTGTGTTTCCAGGCAGAAGCCGGCGAAGGGACCATACTTGCGTCCATCGAGGCCTGGCACAGGCACGTCGAGTTTGAAGCCGGCGTAGAACTGTACGCCGGGCTCCGTGGTGCGAACTTCCAGCGAAACGCCTGAGTTCAGGCTGCGGGCAAGCGCGACGGAGCGCTTTGCGGTGCGTTCGGTGGAGAGGCAGAAATTGTGATCGTAGAGCGCCTGTTCGCTACCGTCGAACCGCTTCATGGGCGACATCTCGCGGAAGTCGAAAACCGTTCCGGCGACGGGCCGTACCTCTCCGGTCGGGATCTGCAACTCATTCGTCACGAGGTAGCCGTCGGCTGCAATCATGATGTCGTGGCCGAGCGCATCGTCGCGGCCGTCGAGGTTGAAATAGGCATGCTGGCAGACGTTAGCGATCGTCGGTTGATCGCTCGTCGATTCGTAGGTCACGGAAAATTCGCCGTTGCCGTGTACCCGGTACGTCGCCTGGATGGTGCAGTTGCCCGGATAGCCGCCGCGACCGTCGGGATCGACGATCTTCAACACGACGCGGTCGGCATCATGCTCGACGATTGTCCAGTTCCGCTTGGCGATGTTGTCCTTGCCGCCGTGAAGATGGGTAACGCCCTTCTCGTTGAGATCGAGTTGATAGTTCTTGCCATCCAAGGTGAACTTGCCGCCGCCGATGCGGTTTGCGCAGCGCCCAGGCGTCGCTCCAAAATAAGAGGAGTGGGCGGGGTAGCTGTCAAAATCGTCGAAGCCAAGCAGCAGCGGCGCATCGTGACCGTCAAGGCGGAGATCCTGAATGACGGCGCCCCAGGTGATGATCTTGGCGGTCAGCCCGCCACCCTTGATCTCGACACGAAAGACAGTCTCGCCCGACTGGGTTTGCCCAAAAACTTCCCGTTTCAACATTTCCGCCATAGCGACCATCCAGATATATCTTTAATTGAGGCAGGGAACCTGCCCCCATTTGCCGCAAACCGCAACGGGTGTCGTAAAAAAGAAGCACGGTCAGACTAGGCGCGGCCGCTTAGCATCGGCTTCTGTCAGTTGCCCTTGCCGATGTCGTTGAGATCGTAAGGTGTCGTCTGGTAGATCTCGTTGATCCAGTTGCCGAACAACAGGTGCGCGTGGCTGCGCCAGCGATTTTGCGGCGCCAGCGACGGATCGTTGTGCGGGAAATAGTTGTGCGGCATCTTGATCGGCACGCCGGCATTCACGTCGCGGAAGTACTCGTCCGAGAGCGACGTTGAATCGTACTCCACATGATTGAACATATAGAGCCGCTTGCCCTTGCGTTCATGCACCAGGCAGACGCCCATTTCGCTGGATTCCATCAGGATCTCCAGGTCTGGTGACTTTTCGATGTCGCTGCGGCGAACCTCGGTCCAGCGCGACACGGGCACTTCGAAATTGTCGGAGAAACCGTTCAGGTAGACCGACGACGGCTTCAGATTCCGGTGTCGGTAGACACCGAAGGCCTTCTCCTTGAGTTCGTACTTCGGAACGCCGTGGAAATGATAGATCGCGGCCATCGCGCCCCAGCAGACGTTCATCGACGAATGGACGTTGGTTTCCGTCCAGTCGAAAATCTGCTGCATTTCACCCCAATAGTTCACGTCCTCATAGGGCAGTGTCTCGATCGGCGCGCCTGTTGTGATGAAGCCGTCGAACTTGCGGTCCTTCACTTCCTCCCACGTCTGGTAGAAGGCGAGAAGATGGTCTTCCGAGGTGTTCTTTGCTTTATGGTTGCCCACGCGGATGAGCGAAAGCTCCACCTGCAGCGGCGAAGCGCCGACCAGGCGGGCCATTTGCAATTCCGTCTTGATCTTGTTGGGCATGAGGTTGAGAAGCCCGATCTGCAGCGGCCGGATGTCCTGACGGATTGCCGCCGTCTCGGTCATCACGCGTACGCCTTCCTGAACCAGGGTTTCAAACGCAGGCAAGGTATCGGGGATCTTGATGGGCATTGCGGTCACTCGATCAAAGAAACGAATATATCGCTATCGGTCCGCACGCGGCCCTTTAGCAACTTCTTTAACGTGGCTGCAAGCCGGCCGGCCAAATCACCACGGATTGCCTTAAATAGCGCCAGTCGGGCTGCGAATCAATTGCTCATACGAAGAGTGGGGTCGATGCGAAGTCACTCACACGTTAAAGGTTGCTAGAATCTGTTGGTGGACACAGCGAATCACCACGTTTATTGAAGTAGAATGACGACTAGGGACGCGTAATGGCAGATGACCTCAAAGGCAGGCCAAGCATTCAAGGGCAGGACAGAGTAGGATACGACCTGAGCCTGGGCTATCGCTTGAGGGTCATGTTCTCGGCTTTCTGGCATTCGCCCGTGCGGGGAAGGGTCTTGGTGATCGCTACTGCGCTGATCGCCATCATTCTTGCGACCGCCTATGCAACCGTCATTCTCAACCAGTGGAACGCGCCATTTTACGACAGCATCGCGCGGCGTGATCTGCCCGGCTTCTTCCATCAGTTGAAGGTCTTCGCGTTGATCGCCGGCATGCTGCTGCTGCTCAACGTCGTGCAGGCCTGGCTCAATCAGATGACCGCGGTCTACATGCGCGAAGGCCTGACGCGTGATCTTGTCAACCAGTGGCTTCAGCGCAAGCGTGCGCTTCGGCTTTCGGCCAGCGGCCTCATCGGCGTCAATCCCGATCAGCGCTTGCACGAAGACGCCCGCAACCTCGCGGAAAGCACCACGAGCCTGATGATCGGGCTGGTGCAGGCGACGATCCTGCTGATCAGTTTCATCGGCGTTCTGTGGGATCTCTCAAGCGGCTTTATCTTCCGTTTCGGCACGCATTCCTTTTCCATTCCGGGCTATATGGTTTGGGCTGCGATCTTTTATGCGGCGTCCGCATCGATTCTCAGCCAACTGGTGGGCCGCAAGCTTGTAAAGCTCAATGCGGATCGTTTCTCGAAGGAAGCAGAGCTTCGCTTCGCGCTGATGCATGCCAACGAGAACATGCCGGCGATTACCGTGGCACGCGGCGAGGAGAATGAGCAGAAACGTATCGACACCGACATCAGTGCGGTGCTTGCCGTCATCAAGCGGGTGGCGATGGCCAACGTCAACCTCACCTGGGTATCGGCCGGCTACGGTTGGCTCGTCGTTGTCATCCCGATCATTGTTGCCGCACCCGCCTACTTCTCCGGCGGCCTGACGTTTGGCCAGCTGATGGTGTCCGTGGGCGCCTTCAACCAGGTCAACACGGCCCTTCGCTGGTATGTCGCGAATTTCGGTCCCATCGCCGAATGGCGCGCCACCCTGATGCGCGTCACCGATTTCCGGCAGGCGCTCACCAGCATGAATGACGAGATCAATATGAAGGGAACGATCAAGTACGAACGGAACCCTTCCGGAAACCTGACGCTGGAGCATGTCCGGATCGCCGCCAAGATCGGTGAGGACATCGACCAGTGCGGTGGTTTCCGCATGCACGAAGGCGCGGTGACGATCAAGGCCGGCGAAAAGGTCATGATCAACGGCGACCACAACGTGAATCGCAAATTGCTCTTCCTTGCGCTTTCCGAGCTTTGGCCGTGCGGCGGCGGCAAGATCGGCTTGCCGCCCACGGACGACATGCTTTTCGTCCCGCAATCGGCCTACATTCCGGGTGGTACCCTTCGCGAAGCATTGGCGTTTCCGGAACCCGTGGACGCCTATCAGAATGCCGATGTCGTTACGGCGCTGGAAAAGGCAGGTCTCCAAAATCTGGTTTCCCGGCTTGATACCCGAGCCCGCTGGGACAAGCTGCTTGACTCAGACGAGCAGCGGGCGATCGGTTTCGCTCGCCTGCTTCTCGTGCGGCCGAAATGGATTGTATTCGACGAAGTGCTGGAGGGCATGGAGCCGGAATGGCAATCGACGATGATGCAGGTCCTCGCTTCCATGCCTGAGGCAACGATGATCTACATCGGTCGGTCAGACACATACGTCGAGACTTTCAAGCCACGCGTTCTGCATCTTGAAGCGCTGCACGCGAAGCCTGAGATGAAGGTCGTGGCAAAGGCGCCGAACGCGCCGGCACCAGCACTCTGATCACTTACATCGGCGGTACGGCGCCGTTTGTGCCGACCGTGACATTCGCCGAGGACACAGTGCCGTCCGCAGCTTTTTCACCCATTACGATCACGCGCGCTCCTGCGACAAGATCCTTCTTTCCCGCAGGCGCGATGGTAACGATGGGTGTATCGTCGGCAATGGATATCGTCTTTTCCTTGCCCTGATAGGTGAGCGTGATGGTGTGGCCGTCGACTGCCTTGACGGCCTTAGCCACGGTTGCGTTGGTCATCGTGCTGTTCGGCTTCAGGTCCCAGGGGCGACTGCCTTCTCCGGTGCCTTTCATGGCTGCTGGAAAGATCAGCACTTCTAGAGCACCATCGCCGCCATCGGCTTTCGGCAACGAGGCGACGCCAACGAAATCCCCTGGCTTGATGTCTTCCACGGAAGCCTTCCTGATGCCGCGGACCTTCCAATCCGGCTTCAATTTTACCGTCTGCTCGGTGCCCTCTCGCGTTTTCACCACCAGCGTGTTGCCGTTCAGGCTTTCGATCGCACCGCGCACGCGTTGCGCCTCCTGGGCAAGCGCGCCGTGTGACGCCATAGTGAGGAAACCCGCGGCCCAGACGAGCCCGGTCAATGCGTTGAGATTGTGTGGCATGATCTGCATCCTTGCCGTCGTACGAACTGCGGCTACGGGGCGCAGCTTAGTCCCGCCGGTCGAAGGCTGACGAATCAATGAAAAGTGAAGCCAGATTGCCCAGCAACAGATGGGGCGGAATGGGAGGGTGTGCTGTCTCAGCCCTCCAACTCCTCCCGCAGCATCTCAAGCTCCAGCCATTCCTCCTCCATCTTCGTCAGGCTGTCGCGGAATTTCTCCATCTCGGCCGCTAGGCGATTGAACGTGGTGGGGTCTTTGCTGAACAGGCTGGGATCTGCCATCCGCTCTTCGCGCTTGGCGATTTCGGCTTCCGCCTTGGCCATTTCCTTCGGAAGATTTTCGAGCGCGAACTTCTGCTTGTAGGAAAGCTTGCCTTTTCCTTTTGCCGTTTCGGCGGAAGCGGCTGCCTCCTGCGGCTTCGCTCGTTCGGCCGCCTTCTCGGCCTTCCGTCGCTCGTCGATAGCGCCCTTTCGTTGTGCCAGCATGTCCGAATAGCCGCCGGCATACTCGATCCAGCGACCGTCAGGTGCATCCGGCACAGCCGGCGCGATTGTCGACGTCACCGTGCGGTCGAGGAAATCGCGGTCGTGGCTGACGAGAATCACGGTGCCGGGGAAGCCGGCGACGATTTCCTGCAGCAGATCCAGCGTCTCGATATCAAGGTCGTTGGTCGGCTCGTCGAGGATCAACAGATTCGCCGGGCGCGACATGATGCGGGCCAGCATCAGCCGTGCGCGCTCGCCGCCTGAAAGGTTCCTGATCGGCGTGCGTGCCTGCTCGGGCTGGAACAGGAACTCCTTCATATAGCCGGTCACGTGCCGCTGCTCGCCGTTGACGAGGAGGTTCTCGCCGCGGCCATCGGTCAGGTAATGGGCGAGCGTCTCTTCCGGATTGAGGTCTTCGCGCTTCTGATCCAGCGTCGCGATTTCCAGATTGGTCCCGAGCTTGACCGTGCCGCTGTCCGGCAAGAGCTGCCCGGTCAGCATCTTCAACAGCGTGGTTTTGCCGGCGCCGTTCGGGCCGACGAGACCGATGCAATCACCGCGATGCACGCGGATGGAAAAGGGAGCGACGATCGGCCGGTCGCCGAAGGTCTTCGTGATCTTCTCGGCTTCGATGACGAGCTTGCCGGACTCCTGCGCATCGGAAACCGTTGCCTGCACGGTGCCCTGCGGACCTTTGTGGCCGCGATACTGAGTACGCATGGTCTGCAGTTCGCCAAGCCGGCGCATGTTGCGCTTGCGCCGGGCCGTGACGCCGTAGCGCAGCCAATGCTCTTCGCGCTCGATCGCCTTGCCGAGCTTGTGCTGCTCGAGCTCTTCCGCCTCCAGAACCTGGTCACGCCAGGCTTCGAAATGGGCAAAACCCCTGTCGAGCCGCCGCGATGCGCCGCGGTCGAGCCAGACTGTTGCCGTTGAAACCTTCTCCAGGAAACGGCGGTCGTGGGAGATCAGGACGAGCGCACTGCGGCTCTTCTGCAGTTCGCCTTCCAGCCATTCGATGGTCGGCAGGTCGAGATGGTTGGTCGGCTCATCGAGCAGCAGGATGTCGGGTTCTGGCGCGAGTACGCGGGCGAGGGCAGCGCGGCGGGCTTCTCCGCCCGAGAGGTTTTGTGGATCTTCCTCACCGGTGAGGCCGAGATGCGAGAGGAGATAGGTGACGCGATAGTGATCGTCACCCGGGCCGAGGCCGGCTTCGGCATAGGCCTGCACCGTCTTGAATCCGGTGAAATCGGGAGCCTGTTCGAGATAACGCACGGTCGAGGAGGGGTGGCGGAAGACCTCTCCCGACTGTGCTTCGACGAGACCGGCAGCAATCTTCAGCAACGTCGACTTCCCGGAGCCGTTGCGGCCGACGAGACAGATCTTGTCTCCGGGCTCCACCTGCAGGGCGGCGCCGGCAAGCAATGGCGTGCCGCCGAAGCTGAGAAAGACGTCGTCGAGTTTCAGAATGGGAGGCGCCAAAGATCAGACTCCGGAAAGATCATAGGGGCGGGCGAGCACAATGGCGCGGCCGCTCTCGAGCGAAAAGCGCACTTTGCCTTTCGCGACATTGGAAATGGTGCGTGACGAGCCGAAGGGCAAATGGAAGTCGGCAAGCGGGTAGCGCGCGTTTTCGATTGTCAGGCCGCGAAGTTCGCTGAAGCCAGGCACCGAAAAGAGACTGCCTGGTGGCAGGTCCAGTTCGATTGCGCCTGAAATCAGCGGCACAGCCTCTTCGCTGCCAGACGTGAGCAGTACGTCATAACCCTGCTCCGCCAGGCTGACGGCATAGAGCAGGTGCTGGATGGCATGGTCGGAACGTTCGCCTGCAAGGGCGCCGGCCAAGACGAGGCGTTTCGCGCCGCGGGCGACCGCTTCCGCAACCGCAATCTCGCCGTCGGTTGAGGCCTTGGCAGCGGGATAAGGTTGCCTGGGGACGTCAGGAAAAGCGGCTTCGAGATCCGCCGGCGTGGAATCGAAATCGCCGACCCACAATTCCGGAACGACGCCGAGTGTTGCCGCATGACGCATGCCACCATCGGCGGCTATGAAACGGCTGCCCGAGATGGCATGTCGCAGGCGGTCGGTTATCTGCAACTCGCCGCCAAGCAGAATGGTGAAGGTGGATTGGCTCATGGGCACTGCCCATAGCGCAAACCAGGGGGGAAGGGAAAGGGCCGCCGCTCAGGCTTCGTCAGCGATATCCTTGACGCGAGCCTCAAAAACACTTTCGAAGCCGGAAATGAACTTCTCGAATAGCTCTCCGAACGCCTCGATCTCTTCCGGCTTCCAGTCTTTGACCACTTCGGAAACGAATGCGAGCTTCTGCGCGCGTATTTCCGACAGCAACCTCTGCCCGAGCGGCGTCATCACGACGATGATCCGCCGCGCATCCGCCTGAGATGCCTTTCGCCGCAGAATATTCCGCCCCACCATTTCCGCGACGATGCGGCTTGCGCGCGAGGGGTCGATCCGCATCATCTCGGCAATCGTCCCAACCGTTACGTCGCCAGCCTCTTGTGCACGCCGCACAGCGTCCAGCACGTCGAGGTGTGACAGCTCGAGGCCCGGTGCGACACTTTGGATCGCGAGCCGACCGATCAGTCTCCGCCCGGTCATGAGACGCATACGGGTCATGCTTTGCCCAATGCGCAGGATGTCCGGCTCATGCGTCTCGGCGTCAGTCTCGGTCGGATTCGTCAAGCTCTCGTTCATTGCGGTAACATAGCATCTCAGGCGTCAATTGAGAATATGCCAATGTCAATCAAGTGACGTTGACAAATATATGCTAACAGCACATAAATGGCCACTCTCCAATTTGGAACGACGCTTCATGGATACTCAAATTGCCGCAGCGCCGCTTGTGACGGATCACCGCCGGCGGTTCATCCTCTTCCTTTTCCTGATGGCAGCCATGTTCATGGCGACACTCGACAACCAGATCGTCGCAACGGCTTTGCCGACGATCGTCGGCGAGTTCGGCCACCTCGAGCGGTTCAGCTGGGTCGGCTCCGCCTATCTTCTCGCCGTGAGCGCGGTGATGCCGCTTTACGGCAAGCTCGGTGACCTCTTCGGCCGCAAGTATGTGATGATGGCCGCGATCATGATCTTCACGGTCGGTTCCGCCGTTTGCGGACTGGCGGTATCCATGAACACGCTGATTGCGGCCCGCGTGCTGCAGGGGCTTGGCGGCGGCGGCATCATGGTGTCGATCTTCGCCGTCAACGCCGACCTCTTCGAACCGCGCGAACGGGCGCGTTACCAGAGCTATTCCAGCCTCGTTCTGATGGCGTCGGGCGCTATCGGACCCGTCCTTGGCGGGGCAATGAGCGATCTCTTCGGCTGGCGCTCGATCTTCCTCGTCAATGTTCCGATCGGTTTCGTCGTCCTTGTCGGTCTGGCCTTGATGCTGCCCTACCGGAAGCCCAACCGCCGTCCGAAGATCGATTACGCCGGCGCCCTGCTGCTCGCCTTGACGACGGCTAGCATCGTTCTTGCCGCCGATGGCTCTCAGGTTTTCGGCTCGCTTGTTGCTCCTCAAAGCCTGGCGATCATGGCGCTCGGTGTAGCGGCGGCCATCGGTTGGATCTTCGTCGAGCGACGCGCCGCCGAGCCGATCGTTCCCCTGTCACTGTTTCGCAATTCGACATTCAGCCTGTTGCTCATCATGTCGATCATGAGCGGCGCGATCGGCATCGGCATGGTCAATTATTTCGCGTTGTTCCTGCAGACGACGACCGGCCTCTCGCCATCGGCGGCCGGAGCGTTCTTCATTCTTCTGACCGGCGGCATCGTCTGCGGGTCGCTGTCGGCCGGTCGCATCATCTCCATCACCGGGCGCTACAAGCCCTTCGCGATCGCAAGCCTGACCTGCAGTGCCATCGCGTTTGCGCTGCTCACTCAGGTTCATGTCGGAACACCGGTCATGGTGATCGGGGCGGTGATGGCTCTCCACGGCTTCGGCGTCGGCCTTGCACAGCAGGTCCCGGTCATCGGCGTCCAGAATGCCGCTCCGGCGCGCGACGTCGGCGCCGCAACGGGATCGGTGACGCTGTCGCGCATGGGCGGCGCATCGATCGCCATCTCCATTTATGGCGCGATCATCGGCTCGCAGCTCAGCAAGACCGGACTCTCCATTCCCGGCGTGACCGATATCGAGCAACTGACGCCAAGGATGCTGGCGGCGTTGCCGGAACAGGCGCGTCAAGCCGTCGCCGACGCCTATGCCAGCGCGTTCACGCCGCTTTTCATGGCATCCTGCGCGATCGCTCTCATCGGCCTTTGTGCCGCCTTGATGCTGAAACCGACGCAGTTGCCCCGCGTGGTAGAGGTGCGGCCGGCGGCAAGGGCCGAAGCCGCCGAGTAAATGCCGATGGCGGCCTAAGGCCGCCTCTTGCAAGACGCCTAGCGTGGCGATACATCTCAAGCGCTCTAACGGGGTGCCCGTGCCATCAGGCACGCGGCTGAGAGGCTGAAAGCCAACCCGCGGAACCTGATCCGGCTAACACCGGCGGAGGGATTAGACGCGTGACATCTGGCACCGCCCTTTTCCCCTTCAAGCAAACCAGAGGAGAGGTGCCATGTTCAAATTCAAATCCCTGAGCCGTTCGTTGCTTGCCACGATCTTCATTGCGACTGAAGCCCTAGCCGGCGCGGACGCGCAGGCGGCAGACAAGACGCTTACCGTCTACACTTATGAAAGCTTCACATCCGAATGGGGTCCGGGGCCGAAGGTCAAGGAAGCGTTCGAGAAGACCTGCGGCTGCAACGTCAATTTCGTCAGCGTGGCGGATGGTGTGGCACTGCTGTCGCGTCTTAAGCTCGAAGGCGCCGGCACGAAGGCAGATGTCGTGCTTGGCCTGGATACCAACCTGACCACGGAAGCGAAGGCGACCGGCCTGTTCGATACGAGCGGCATCGATGTCGGCGGGCTCAAGGTGCCGGGCGGCTACAAGGACGATGTATTCGTGCCGTACGACTATGGCCACTTCGCTGTCATCTATGACACGCAGACGATCAAGAACCCTCCGCAAAGCATGAAGGATCTAGTCGAAGGCGACCCTGCGCAGAAGATCGTCATCGAGGACCCACGCACCTCGACGCCCGGGCTCGGTCTCCTGTTGTGGGTAAAATCCGTCTACGGCGACAAGGCGCCGGAGGCCTGGGCAAAACTCAAGAAGCGGGTGTTGACGGTAACGCCCGGTTGGTCAGAGGCCTATGGGCTGTTCACCAAGGGGGAAGCACCGATGGTGCTTTCCTACACGACGTCGCCTGCCTATCACATGGTCGCGGAGAATACGGACCGCTACCAGGCGGCTGCATTTTCAGAAGGCCATTACATACAGATCGAAGTGGCCGGACTGCTGAAAAATGCGCCCGACAAGGAGCTTGCGCGCGATTTCCTGAAATTCATGGTGACGCCGGGCTTCCAGGACACCATTCCGACCAACAACTGGATGATGCCGGTTTCGGCGACATCGCAGCCGTTGCCGGATGCGTTCGGCAAGCTCGTGAATCCGTCAAAGACCTTTCTGATGAGCTCGGATGAAGTTGCCGAGAATCGCAAAGCCTGGATCGACGAGTGGCTGGCTGCCATGAGCATGAACTGATGCTCTTGACCAAGGCCGAGATGCGACGGGCGATGCTGGGCGGGGCTGCGAGCCTCGCCGGCATTATCGCTTTCGTCGGCCTTGCGGTCCTTGCCTTGCTTCTCTCGAGCGGTGGTTCGTCGATTCTTGCGACCGTGGTTGAACCGTACATCCTGCGGATATTGCGTTTCACGCTGTTGCAGGCCGTGCTCTCCACCGCGCTCTCCATCGTTTTTGCCATTCCGGTCGCGCAAGCCCTGGCGCGTCAACGGCATTTCCCCGGCCGTATCTGGATTATCAGGCTGATGGCCGTGCCGATGGGGCTTCCTGTTCTGATCGGGGCGCTCGGATTGATCGGTATCTGGGGGCGGCAGGGCATCATGAACTCGGCGCTGCTTAAGTTCGGCCTGGCGGAACCGGTCAGCATATACGGGCTCTCGGGGATCCTGCTGGCGCATGTCTTCTTCAACATGCCTCTGGCGGCGCGCCTGATGCTGGCCGCACTGGAGCGCGTCCCATCGGAATACTGGCTGATGGCGAGTGGCTTGGGCATGCGCCCCCTATCGACTTTTCGCTTCATCGAATGGCCGGTCCTGCGTTCGGTCATCCCCGGTATCGCCGGCCTAATCTTCATGCTGTGCGCCACTAGCTTCACGCTTGTGCTGACATTGGGCGGAGGCCCTGCGGCAACGACGGTCGAGGTTGCCATCTATCAGTCCCTGCGCTTCGATTTCGACCCTGGCCGGGCTGTTACGCTTTCCCTGCTTCAGATCGTACTTACATCAATGATCCTCGGAGCCCTGTCGCTTCTTCCCGCTCCAAAGGATGAGGGGATGACAGTTGGCAAGCCTGTCAGGCGTCCGGATGGGCGACTGCCGGGCGCGCGGCTTGTGGATGGTGGCGTCCTGCTGCTTGCCACGCTGTTTCTAGCGCTCCCTTTAATGTCCGTGGTCCTGGCCGGCCTGCGGTCCGATCTGATGAAGCTCTTGCGCGAGCCCATCTTCTGGCAATCGGCTGCGACCAGTCTGGCTATCTCGATTTCGGCGGCTGCTCTCGCTTTGCTGATTTCGATGACGTTGGTGAGCGCGCGCCGCACGGCGCTTCTCCGGGGTTCAGGGGCCTTCGGCAGTAGGTTTCTTTTTGCCGCCATGGGCGGCGCGTCGTCGCTGGTGTTGCTCGTGCCGACAATCGTCCTTGCGACCGGTTGGTTCATTGCCTTGAGAAATCTCGGTAACGCGAGCGCCGTCGCTCCGGTGCTGATTGTCGCCATCAACGCGTTGATGTCGCTGCCCTTTGTGATGCGCGTCCTTGAACCGGCTTTCATCGTCCACAAGCATCGGACGCAGAAGCTTGCGGCGAGCCTCGGTGTCACAGGTTGGGCACGGCTGCGCCTCATCGACACGCCGGCTCTGTTCAAGCCGATGCTTACGGCATTTTCGTTCGCGATGGCGCTGTCGCTCGGCGATCTGGGCGCGGTTGCGCTGTTCGGTTCGGACAGCTTCGTCACCCTGCCATGGCTCGTCTATAGCCGCATGGGCAGCTATCGGACGAACGATGCCGATGGGCTGGCGTTGATCCTTGGTGTCGTTTGCCTGTTGCTCACGATCGCCGGTACGATGGGCCCAGCGCGCCGAGAGGTTGCCGTCCATGGTTGATCCTGAGTTCGCGATCGAGATGCAGCAGGTCGGTCTTCAGCTCGGCAATCAGAATTTTCAGTTTGATTGCCGGCTTCCCACCGGTGCCGTGATTGCCGTGACGGGGACGTCCGGGGCCGGCAAGTCAACCTTCCTCAATCTGCTTGCCGGCTTCGACACGGCTCTCAAGGGGCGGATCCTGATCGCCGGAAAAGATGTGACCGAGGTTTACCCGGCGCAGCGGCCGGTCTCCCTGGTCTTCCAGGACAACAATCTGTTCGCGCACCTCGATATCTTTACCAACATCGGCCTTGGCATTAGCCCGTCGTTGAAACTCACGACCGCAGATTGCCGAACCATCTCGTCTTCGCTTGAAAAGGTGGGGCTCGCCGGTTTCGAGCGGCGGATGCCAGGGACGCTCTCCGGCGGGGAACGGCAGCGGGTAGCCTTTGCACGCGCGCTTGTTCGCAACCGGCCGGTGCTGCTGCTGGACGAGCCCTTCGCGGCCCTCGACCCCGGTCTGCGAAACGGAATGGCGGCGCTGCTGCTCGACATGCATCGTGAAACCGGCAATACCGTCGTCGTCGTCTCGCACGATCCGGACGAGGTCAAACGCATCGCAGACTTCGGTCTTTTCCTTGAAGACGGCAGGATTGTCGTGGCGGCTCCAATTGACGAATTTCTGGGCCGAGCGGACCATCCAGGATTGACGCAATTTCTCCGCAGTTGACGAATCTGGCAGTCGCAACGGCACTTTCGCCATAATTTGAGGCGACCGAGGAAACTCAAAGCACGTTAGGCTTGCTAAAATACAACGGCGCCACATTTACTTAGAGTCTCGCTATGCAACCGATGCGGAAATCAGTTACAGCAAAGACTTGTGTCCCCGATTGTGCAGTGCAAGAGCGGGGACGGACGCCTGTTGAATCACGATGAGACCGGCCGGGTCGCGGAAGCGGACCGGTTGACACGCAAGATGACTTGGAGAGCCAGACTGGACAGTATGCCGACGTGGAAATTCCCCGCGCCTTCCAGTGATGTGCTCTCGTCTGCGTGCCGTCTGGTGCGACGAGCCTCGGTCGTCTGTGCGACGAGCATGGCGCTGTACGGTTGTCAGTCCATTCTCGAGCAGTCCTATCAGCCAAGCGTTGCGCCGTCCTCCAATCCGCAGATCGTCGATGAAGTCCAGAAGAACGATCCGCGCGCGGCCATGGGTGCGCGCGAACATCCGCGCATCGTTGCGAGCTATGGAGGCGAGTACAAGGACGCAAAGACCGAGCGCCTGGTCGCCCGGATCACGGGCGCGCTGACAGCCGTCTCCGAGAACCCGAGCCAGTCCTATCGCATCACCATCCTGAACTCCCCGGCTATCAACGCATTCGCTCTGCCGGGCGGTTATCTCTATGTGACACGCGGTCTGCTGGCGCTCGCCAACGATGCATCCGAGGTCGCTGCCGTTCTCTCGCATGAGATGGGCCACGTTACGGCAAACCACGGCATCGAACGGCAGAAGCGCGAGGAGGCGGAAGTCATTGCCAGCCGCGTCGTTGCCGAGGTGCTGTCGAGCGATATTGCCGGCAAGCAGGCTCTGGCGCGCGGCAAGCTCCGATTGGCTGCTTTCTCGCGGCAGCAGGAATTGCAGGCCGACGTGATCGGCGTCCGTATGCTTGGTGAAGCAGGCTATGATCCCTATGCCGCTGCGCGGTTCCTGGACTCCATGGCCGCCTATAGTCGTTTCATGTCGGTCGATCCTGAGGCGGATCAGAGCCTCGACTTCCTCTCCAGCCACCCGAACTCTGCGCAGCGCATCGAACTCGCGCGCGATCATGCACGTGCCTTCGGCCAGGAAGGCAAGGTTGGCGATACGGGCAGGGACTATTATCTCGATGGGATCGATGGCCTGCTCTACGGCGACAGCCCGGAGGAAGGCTATGTCCGCGGCCAGACCTTCCTGCATGGCGGGCTTGGCATTCGCTTCGACGTACCTCCCGATTTCAAGATCGACAACAAGGTCGAGGCGGTTATGGCGACCGGTCCGGGCGACATCGCAATCCGCTTCGATGGTGTTGCCGATAACCAGAACCAAAGCCTGACCAACTATATCTCGAGCGGCTGGGTTACCGGTCTCGATCCGTCGACCATTCAGCAGATCACGGTCAACGGTATGGAGGCCGCAACGGCACGCGCGAGTGCAGATCGATGGGATTTCGACGTCACGGTGATCCGCAACAATGCGCAGATTTTCAGGTTCCTGACGGCCGTCCCGAAGGGAAGCCCGGTCTTGCAGCAGACGGCCGACGTCTTGCGGGCAAGCTTCCGCCGCATGACCCCGGATGAAACGGCTTCCCTGAAGCCTCTGCGGGTCCGGGTCGTCAAGGTACGGCCGGGCGAGAACATCACGACGCTTGCTTCGCGGATGATGGGCACGGATCGAAAGCTCGATCTCTTCAAGCTTATCAATGCCCTGCCGACCGGCGCCGCTGTCTCTCCCGGCGACCGCGTCAAGATTATTGCAGAATAAAAAGAGGCCCGGTTTTCACCGGGCCAATTGCATCACTGGGGGAGTAAGCTCTTTCAGGCCGATGCGGCCATATACGGGTCAGCACTCACGAGAGCGCTGCGGAGTTTTTCCATCGCCCGGCTTTCGATCTGCCGGACGCGCTCCTTGGAAATGCCGAGATCTGCACCGAGTTCCTCAAGCGTAGCGCCATCTTCGGCGAGCCTGCGGGCGCTGATGATCTTCATTTCCCGCTCATTGAGGTGCTTCAGGGCCGAAGCGAGCCAATTGCGACGGCGCTCGCCGTCGATCATGTTCGATACCTGCTCGTCAGGCAGAGGATCGTCGCTCACGAGGAAATCCATCTTCTCGGCGCTGTCGGCATCACCCGAGACTGAGGGCGCCTGGAGCGAGGCGTCATTGCTCGAGAGCCTGGCGTCCATTGTCTGGACGTCTGAAAGGCTGACGCCGAGGGCTGCCGCGATTTCCTGGTGGATGGACTGGAGCGTGAGCTGCGTGTCGCCCCTGGCAAGCTTGGCGCGCAGACGGCGAAGATTGAAGAACAGGGCCTTCTGGGCAGAACTCGTACCGCCGCGAACAATCGACCAATTGCGAAGGATGTAGTCCTGGATAGAGGCGCGGATCCACCAGCTTGCATAGGTGGAGAAGCGGACATCGCGCTCGGGCTCGAAGCGGGCCGCGGCCTCCAGCAGACCGACGTATCCTTCCTGGACAAGGTCGCTCATGGGCAGGCCGAAATTGCGAAATTTCCCGGCCATGGAGATAACGAGACGCATATGGGCCATGGCGATCTGGTTGCGGGCACCACGATCATCATTGTTCTTCCAGCGGATTGCGAGATCGTGTTCCTCTTCGCGAGCAAGGTAGGGAGCCGCCATGGCGATTTTGATCATGCGCCGGTCTGCTGACATGTTCTTCATATCGGTCTCCTGAGGCGTGACGCCAAAAAAGGGCAAAGAAATCTTGCTTCCGGACATTGGCTGCCCAGATCAAATTCATGTCTTGAACGTATAAAGGCCCCGAACTCTGGACGTTTCCAGATGGGGCCCTAGCTTAGGGTTTATGCGCCGGTAATACGGCCGGGTAGGACCAGTTTCTTCAAGTTGCCGGATAGGCAGAACGTGGAAGGCATGATCCGCTCCTCATCGATCGTTTCCAGGATGCGAGCGTTCGAGGAGGGTAATGTCAGTTCCCGACGCGGTCCGCAGCTACATCTTTAAAACGCGCCACGTCGGAAAAAGTTCCAATAAAAAACCCGGCACAAGGCCGGGTTTTTTTGCAGGAAAAACAAGGAGAGCTTATGCAGCTTCATCCTGAGATTCGTCTTCCTCGATTGCCTTGCCGCGCTTCGGACCCTTGTTGAGGTTGGTCTCGACGAGGCGAACGGCTTCGGTTTCCGACATCTTGTTCACGGCAGCGATTTCGCGTGCCATGCGATCAAGTGCAGCTTCATACAGCTGGCGTTCGGAATAGGACTGTTCCGGCTGGTTCTCGGCGCGATAGAGATCGCGGACAACTTCAGCAATGGAAATGAGGTCGCCGGAATTGATCTTCGCATCATATTCCTGGGCGCGACGGGACCACATGGTACGCTTGACGCGCGCCTTGCCCTGCACAACCTTCAATGCACGCTCGACGAAATCGGTTTCGGAGAGCTTACGCATGCCGATGCTCATGGCCTTGGCGACCGGCACTTTCAGGCGCATCTTGTCCTTCTCGAAATCGATAACGAAAAGTTCAAGCTTCATGCCTGCTACTTCTTGCTCTTCGATGGCGCTGATGGTACCGACGCCATGTGCGGGGTACACGATCGATTCACCGGTCTTGAAGCCGTGACGTGCGGAAGAAGGTTTTTTCTGCTGGGTCGTCATTCTATTCAAACACTCCCTGTTACGCTCCCGGCTGCAGCCGGAGCCGGGTCAGTCAAGCCCGGATGAGACGGTCGGATCCGTCGGGTGACTTACTTCTGGTCCCACCGGACAAAAACAAACATCTCCATGCGCACAAGCTTAGAGCCTCACAGCTCAAGGCGTTGATATGTCACGGAAACCGCGTTTTTGGATTTGTTTTGCTTTCGTGGTGGTTTGGGCATACTTCATGCCGCAAATGGATCAGTGTCGGCAAGCTATCACAAAAATATGACGAAATCAATAATTTGCTGCACCTGAGTCATGCGCGCAACACATGACACCCATATGCTGCAGACACGCTTCAGGCATTTTCTACGTCACTGAACCCGGTTTCAGGCCGAGGTTTGGGGCCGGAAGATCAGTCGCCCGCTCCGGGCTTCTCCGAGAAGTACTTCTCGAACTTGCCGGTTTCGCCGTCCATTTCCTTGGCTTCCGGCATGGCATCCTTCTTGATCGTGATGTTCGGCCAAATGCTCGCATATTCGGCGTTGACCTTGAGCCACTTGTCGAGGCCCGGCTCCGTATCCGGCTTGATGGCTTCGGCAGGACATTCCGGCTCGCAAACGCCGCAGTCGATGCATTCGTCAGGATGAATGACGAGGAAGTTCTCGCCTTCATAGAAACAGTCGACGGGGCAGACTTCCACGCAATCGGTATATTTGCAACGAATGCAATTGTCGGTCACGACATAGGTCATGAAGAACTCCAGGACTTCCACACAATGGGGCCGGGCAACCTGGAACGTCGCGCCTTTCCCCTAACCGGAAAGGAAGCAGTGAAATGCGGGGGAGGCATTTACGCTATCCGGCAAGTTGATTGTGACGTATCGGCTTTGTCTGCGGATTTCAAGAATAAAGACGTCGCAAAACCCGGCTGTTCGGACAGAGTTTTCTAATCGTCGTCCGACATCAGCTTGTCGATTGCACGGCGGTCCTTTTTCGTGGGTCTGCCCGTGCCCGTAGCGCGCATCGCCTGTTCGTAAGGTGTCAGGCGCTTTGCCTCGTCGGGTGGCGGAGTCAGGTCCTCATAGAGCAGTCGGGCTTCCTCGTAGGGACCACGTCGCTCGCCGCCCGATTTGACGATGAGGACAACATCGCGGCGCTCCAGCGCCAGCTCGACCCTGTCGCCCGTCTTGACCATCTGGCTCGGTTGAAGGGCGCGCTCGCCATTGATCCGCACATGCCCGGATTGAATGTGGCTTTGTGCCAGCGAGCGCGATTTTACCATGCGCGTGAAGAACAGCCACTTGTCGATGCGCTGCCGCGAACCGCTTCCTGGCTGTGTCTCACTGCTCATCCGCTTACTTCTTCATCTGCTCCTTCAAGGCAGCGAGCTTGGCGAAAGGAGAATCCGGATCGATCGGCTTTTCCTTGCGCGGTGGCTTTGCCTCGAAGCGCAACGGCTGTGGTCCGCCACGGTTGTTGTTGCGATCCTTGCGGTCGCCACGGTCCTGACGGTCGCCACGCTGTTCGTTGCGGTCACCGCGTCCCTGCTGTGGCTTGCCGCCATCCTTGCCGCGATGCTGGCGGTTGCCGTCGCGGCCCTCGCCATTCGCAGCACCCTGGCGGCGATGTTCGGACCCCCGGTCCTGGCCGCGATTGTTGCCGCCACGGCGTTCGCCCGGGCTGCGAGCCTGACGCTGGTTGTCCGTACGGCCACCAAGGCGCCAGAGAAGGACCGGCTTCGGCTCCTCGGCTTCTTCGGAATTTGCGATGACCGGCTGTTCGACTGCCACTGCTTCAACAGCAGCTGGGGCTTCGGATGGGGCTTCCTCCGATGCGCTGTCGGCATCGTCGTGATCTGCCTTCTCTGCATTATCCTCAACCGCCGTCTCGGTCGCCGGCGCTGCGGCAGCGTCCTGAGCCGACAGATGGGCAGCTGCCTCTTCCGCCTTGACGGCATCGGCGCGATAGCCGAGCCCCTTCAGGATCTCTTCCATGTCCTCCAGCGTTGCGCCGAGGATCGAAAGCATGGCGGTTGTCGTCGTGAAACGGCGACCGTCATAAGCGCCTTCGGGACGATTGGCCTGGCCCGGCTTCCACTGAAGGAGCGGGCGAATAATGTCGGCCAGGCGCTCCAGAATGTCGATACGGACCGCGCGTTTGCCAAGGAACCGGAAGCCGGCCAGCTTGTAGAAGGTGCGCTCGAAGCCCGGATCGGTAACGACCGAGGTACGGCCTGCCGCCAGCACGGGAATGAGATCGCCATAACCTGGCTTGTCGAGGCCATCATTCTTCAACGCCCAGAGGAGCGTGATGAGCTCTGCCGGGGCGGGCTTGAGAAGTGCCGGAACGAAGATGTGGTAGGCGCCGAAGCGGACACCGTAGCGGCGCATTGAGGCCCGCGCATCCTGATCCAGCGACTTCACTTCTTCGGTCACGTCGCGCCGGAACAGTACGCCGAGGTTCTCGACAAGCTGGAATGCCAGGCCCTTTGCAAGGCCCTGCAGGTCCTCTGCGCGGGACAGATCGTCAAGCGGCTTCAGAACGGTGCTGATGTGATGATTTACGAAGCGCTCGATCCGAGCGGCCACGTGGTCGCGGGCATTGCCGGTCAACTGCTCGTCGGCGAGAATGATGACACGCGGGCGCATGACATGATCGCTGCCTGCCAGGCGCGCCACCGGGTCGCCCAACCAACGGATCGAACCGTCGGAGCTGATCGCGAGATCGCCATTGCCGGCCGCATGGAGGCGAGCCGCACGTGCCTCGAATTCCAGAGCGAGCGCCTTCTGCGAAGCAGACTGGACAGCCTTAGCGTCCGGTCCCTCCGCTCCCGAAATGGGCGTGAACCGGAATCCCGACAGTTGCCCCACATGATGTCCTTCTACGAAGACATCGCCATTTACACTGATTTCAGCTTCCAGCATCGCATTCTCTCTCAGGCGCTTCATGAGCACAGATGTCCTGCGATCAACAAAGCGTTTCGTCAACCTTTCATGTAACGCATCGGACAATCGATCTTCGATTTCCCGCGTCTTTTCCTGCCAGTGTGTCGGATCGGCAAGCCAATTGGGCCGATTCGATACATAGGTCCAAGTCCTTATCTGCGCGATTCGCGCCGAAAGCGTGTCAATCTCACCGTCTGTTCGATCCGCGCGATATACCTGCTCGGCAAGGAAGTCCTCGTTTACCGTGCCATAGCGGACGAGATCGGAAAAGAGGGTGGAGATCAGATCGGCGTGTTGGGCCGGTGTAATGCGGCGATAGTCAGGAAGCGCGCAGGCTTCCCACAGTTTCTCGACGCGCGCCGGATTGTTCGCAAGGTCGATGATCTCGGGGTAGCGCGACAGATGTTCCAGCGCTTGCTGGTCGACGGCGGGGAGCGCGCGTGTCAGGCCAGAAACCGTAGGGCCGGTCTCAAGGCTCACGCGGAGCGCATGCAGGGAGCTGAAGTCGAGGTTCTTCGTGCGCCACTGCAGCACTTTCACATTGTCGAACTCGTGGCCTTCGATGCGTTCAACCAATTCCTCATCAAAGGGATCGACCTGACCGGTGACGCCAAACGTCCCGTCGCGAACATGTCGACCGGCACGGCCGGCAATCTGCCCAAGTTCGGCGGGGTTGAGGTTACGAAACTGATAGCCGTCGAATTTGCGATCCTGCGCGAAGGCGACGTGGTCGACGTCGAGATTGAGGCCCATGCCGATCGCATCCGTGGCGACCAGATATTCCACATCGCCGGCTTGGTAGAGTGCCACCTGCGCATTGCGGGTGCGCGGACTGAGGGCTCCGAGAACGACGGCGGCCCCGCCGCGCTGCCTGCGGATCAACTCGGCAATCGCATAGACTTCGTCGGCAGAGAAGGCGACGATCGCCGAGCGCTGCGGGAGGCGGGTAATCTTCTTCTGTCCGGCATAGAACAGGTGGGAAAGCCGGGGACGCTCGACGATGGTAATTCCAGGGAGCAGTTGCTGCAGGATCGGACGCATTGTACCGGCGCCGAGCAACAGCGTCTCGTCGCGGCCGCGCAGATGAAGGATCCGGTCCGTAAAGATGTGCCCTCGCTCGAGGTCGCCGGCGAGTTGAACCTCGTCAATGGCGACGAACGCCGCCTTCGTCTCGCGTGGCATTGCCTCGACGGTGCAGACCGAAAAGCGGGCGTTGGGAGGCGATATTTTCTCTTCGCCCGTTACCAGCGCAACGTTTTGAATTCCGACCTTTTCGGCGACGCGTGTATAGACCTCGCGCGCCAGCAGCCGCAGCGGCAGCCCGATCACGCCGGTGCCATGGGCAACCATGCGCTCAATGGCATAATGCGTCTTGCCGGTATTGGTTGGTCCGAGCACCGCGGTTACTCCGCGCCCACTCAGTATCATCGGCTGCGATGTCAGTGTCATGGTCCTGCAGATGAGGCGAGGGTGCCCCAGGTCAAGTCAGCTCCTCTCCGAGCAGCACACACATGGACAGCCGTTGTCTCAAACGCAAGGGCCGATTTGAATTTACTCTGCAGTTTTCTGTTGCGCGAATAGCTTGCAGATTGCTCGTTTTGCGATTCGGAACAGCTTGAGAACGAATCGGAGACGAATCGCAGACTCCGCATGATTCAGTGTTTGTTCACGGCTAAGTATTGATTTTGAATCACTTTTTCCCACAAGATGCTGAATCGCGAAATTCGCGGCATACGTGCAACGCGATCTATGTCCAGGCTGTCAATGTCGTTTTGCCCGAAAAAAACGAGCGACATCTGCCGTATCTTTTGTCATGGGTTAATATTACGCGGCGGGACGGAAAACGGCGCACGATGAGATCGTTTTACCCTTAAATCCAAACATTTGATACAGATGGAACAAAAATCGGTGAGGTGTGTTTCTCGTCCATTCCAGGTGTAATGACCTCGAGGACTTGAACCATGCTTGGCACCATACTGCTCATTATCCTTATTCTGCTTTTGATCGGCGCCTTACCAAATTGGGGCTATAGCCGCGGATGGGGCTATGGACCTTCCGGCGGTTTAGGGCTAGTTCTCCTGATTATTGTTATTCTTGTGCTAATGGGTCGCATCTAAGCGACGAAAAAACTGGGAGTTATGTCATGATGAAGAAGATTGTGCTCATTGGCGCCCTCGTCGGCGCACTTGCGTCCTGCACGGCGACGGAACAGGGAACCGCAATCGGCGCGGGTTCCGGCGCTATTATCGGCGGTGCCGTCAGCCATAGCTGGGGCGGTGCTGCAATCGGTGCTGTTGCCGGCGGTCTCGCTGGCGCACTGATCGGCCAGTCCGTTGAACGTCGCGGCTACTGTGTCTACAGAGACCGCTACGGCCGCCGCTACGAGGCACGTTGCCCGCGCTACTAAGGCGATAGGATTACTATTTTGAGATCGAAAGCGCCGGCCCGACCGGCGCTTTTTGTTTGAACACCCGCCGGATCAGCGTAACTGCCGACAACAAAAAAGCCGCCTCGTTTCCGAAGCGGCATAATTTTCTCAGTGCATGCGGTGGACGATCAGTCCTTCGCGCGCTCGACGTAGGAATTGTCTTCCGTGGCGATAACGACGCGCGTGCCGGCGTTGATGTGCGGCGGCACCATAGTGCGCACGCCGTTCGACAGCATTGCCGGCTTGTAAGAGGACGAAGCCGTCTGGCCCTTAACGACCGGTTCGGTTTCCGTGATTTCGAGGGTCACGTGGCGCGGCAGCTCGAGAGCCAGCGGAACGCCTTCATGGATCGACAGGATGCAGGTCATGCCTTCCTGCAGATAGGCCTTCTGATCGCCCATCGTTTCATCGTTCACGACCACCTGGTCGTAGGTCGCCGGGTTCATGAAGTGGAAGCCTTCGCCATCTTCGTAGAGATACTGGAAGTTCACGTCTTCGACGAAGGCGCGCTCGACCTGTTCGGTCGTACGCCAGCGCTCGGAGACCTTGACGCCATCGACGATACGACGCATGTCGACCTGCGTAACCGGCGTGCCCTTGCCCGGATGAAAGTTCTGGGCCGTCAGAACGACGTAGAGCTTGCCGTCCACGTCGAGAACGTTGCCCTTGCGGACGGAAGAGGCGATGACCTTGACCATTAAGACTTCCTTGTAACTCGGCTTTTGGCGTCGTAGAGGACTGTCGATACTGCCCCGAAGACGCGATTGATTGTTCTTTGGGGGCGCAACTAACCTAAAATCCGGCAAATAGCCAGCCCTAGCGTTGGAAGGCCGGTCAGGACGATGCCAATGAATCCCTCGATCGCCAAAGTATCGCCGTGGTGGACGCCGAGCGTGCATTTGGACCGCCGTCCGGTCCTGATCGGGCGCAATGCGATCCAGTCCGCGCTGCGCGGCTATTTCCTGCGCGAGGATTTTCTGGAGGTCGACACCGCGACGCTGCAGGTTTCGCCCGGCAACGAGGCGCATCTCCATGCATTTGCCACCGAAGCCTTGACGACGGACGGCCAGACGGCGGCGCCGCTTTACCTGCATACCTCGCCTGAGTTCGCCTGCAAGAAGCTGCTTTCGGCCGGCGAAAAGCGCATCACCTGTTTCGCCCACGTCTATCGCAACCGCGAGCGCGGCCCCTTGCACCACCCGGAATTCACCATGCTCGAGTGGTATCGCGTGGGCGAAAGCTATGAGAGCCTGATGATGGACTGCGTTCGGATCCTGGCGCTTGCTGCGGAAACCATGAAGACGACGCGGCTCACCTATAAGGGCCGGGATTGCGATCCGTTTGCCGGACCGGACCGGATCAGTGTCGCCGCGGCTTTCGAGCGCTATGCCGGCATTGATTTGTTGGCATCCGTTTCCGCCGATGGTGCGACGGACCGGGCGCATCTCGCTGACCAAGTGAAGCGGATCGGCATGCGCGTTGCAGACGACGATGGCTGGGCGGATTTGTTCAGCCGCGTGCTTGTCGAAAAGGTCGAGCCTCATCTGGGTTTCGACCGTGTGACCATTCTTGACGAATATCCGGTGTCGGAAGCGGCACTGGCGCGCCCATCGGCGCTTGATCCCCGTGTTGCGGAACGTTTCGAGGTCTATGCCTGCGGCGTCGAGCTTGCAAACGGCTTCGGCGAGCTCACCAATCCGGCGGAACAGCGCCGTCGCTTCGAGATCGAGATGTCTGAAAAAGCTCGCATCTACGGCGAGAGCTATCCCCTGGACGAGGATTTTCTGGAAGCGCTTGCCATCATGCCCGAGGCAAGTGGCATCGCTCTCGGCTTCGATCGGTTGGTGATGCTGGCAACCGGTGCGTCGCGGATCGATCAGGTAATGTGGGCGCCGGTCGCGGAGTACGGCAGATGAACAGTATCGGGCCTATCAAGACCGTCGAAGGGCTGGAACGCGCAGGGCTGCTGGGTCAGAGAGACCGGGACGCGCTGGCTGATGTCGCCGCACGCTACGCCGTTGCATTGACTCCGACCGTTGCAGGTTTGATCGACCGCGCCGATGGCTCGGACCCGATTGCCCGGCAATTCGTGCCTGACGCAGCCGAGCTGATCGTTGCGCCCGAAGAGCGCGCCGACCCCATCGGCGACGAAGCCCATAGTCCCGTGCAGGGGATCGTTCATCGCTATCCCGACCGGGTGCTGTTGAAGGCCGTGCATATCTGCCCCGTCTACTGTCGCTTCTGCTTTCGCCGCGAGATGGTTGGTCCGCAAGGCTTGGGCACGCTTGACCCCAAGGCAATGTCTGCGGCCTTTGCCTATATCCGTGACCATAAGGAAATCTGGGAAGTGATCCTGACGGGCGGCGATCCGCTCGTGTTGTCGCCGCGACGGCTGGAAGAAATTCTTCGCGAACTGGCATCGATCGACCACGTCAAGATCGTGCGGTTCCATACCCGGGTTCCCGTGGTTGATCCATCGAGGGTGGATGCGGCCCTGATTGCGGCCCTGAGAGCGAGTGGCAAGACCGTCTACGTGGCGCTGCACGCCAATCATCCTCGCGAACTGACCGCCGAGGCGCGCGCAGCATGCGCTCGCCTGATCGATGCCGGCTTGGTCATGGTCAGCCAATCGGTGCTTCTGAAGGGCGTCAATGATGATCCGGCGGTGCTGACGGAGTTGATGAAGGCCTTCGTCGAGACGCGTGTGAAGCCGTACTATTTGCATCATCCCGATCTGGCGCCCGGCACGAGCCATTTTCGGCTGACGATCGAAGAGGGGCAGAAGATCGTCGCCGCATTGCGTGGCCGGATTTCAGGTCTTTGCCAGCCCACCTACATACTCGACATACCCGGTGGCCATGGCAAAGCAGTGATCGCTCCTCAGTCGATCAGTGAGATGGGCGAAGGCTGCTATTCGGTTTCGGATTATCGCGGCGGCGAGCACCTGTATCCGCCGGTCGCCTAGTCAAAAATGGGCGAAAGAAGTGTTGTTATTGGACAATGTGTCACAAGATCCGTTGGTCACCCAAAAATACAGCTCGCGAGCAAGATGTTGAAATCTAACACAAGCTCCCCTCTTCCCTGTTTCTTTCGTAGGAATTTAGCTGAGAAGCTTAGCTGACTTTAACTACGTCATTTAGGACAATTTTGTCTTTTCCAGACTACGCGTACTCCGAGAACAAGGCGGTTTCGCCACTCGAGATATGATCATCTTGGAGAAGTCATAATGAATACTACGATCCGTGAGCTCCTGGTCAAATTTGGAAAGCTCCCTGTCTCTGTCGACCAGGTCGCCGATGATGCCGACCTCTATGCGGTCGGCCTAACGTCTTTCGCTTCCGTGCAGCTTATGCTTGGCATCGAAGAAGCCTTTGATATCGAGTTTCCCGACAATCTCTTGAATCGCAAGTCTTTCGCCAGCATCGCGGCGATCGCAAGGACCGTTGACCAGATCAAAGATAGCCGGAAGGTCGCCTGAATGAACTTTCCGGTCAAAATCGCGCAAGAGGATCTTGCCGCCAGAGCCGCGCGCGTGTCGGCGATTGCGGCAAAGCATGCAGACTCCGTCGATTTTGAAGGGAGGTTCCCGCACGAAGCCGTGGAGGCAATGAGGGCCGAGCGCTTGCTAGGCGTTCAGATCCCACGCCATTTCGGCGGCGAAGGCGCGACGATCGCACAGATCGCCGAGTTATGCTCGATGCTTGGTCAGGCTTGTGCTGCGGCTGCCATGGTCTTCGCCATGCATCACATCAAGCTTTGCAGCCTTGTTGAGCACGGCGGCGAGAGCGAGTGGCATCGGGCCTTCATGCTACGTGTTGCTGCCGAGCAATTGCTGGTCGCGTCGGCAACGACGGAAGGCGGGATCGGCGGCAATCTCAGGAATAGCATCTGCGCGATCGAGGTGGATCGTGACATTTGCCGTCTGGAGAAAGATGCGACCGTCATATCCTACGGCTCCCACGCCGATGCGATCATGGTTACCTCGCGTGCCCACGCAACTGCCGCCTCTTCCGATCAGGTACTGACCGTCTTTTTGAAGGAGCAGTACACGTTGGAAAAAACGCATACGTGGGACACGCTCGGCATGCGCGGTACCTGCTCGGATGGTTTCCTCTTCAAGGGCGAGGCTGCGGCCGAACAGATCCTGCCGAAGCCTTTCGCAGAGATCGCGGCGCAATCGATGCTGGCATCGTCGCACCTTCTTTGGAGCAGCGTGTGGTATGGCATCGCGGTCGACGCGGTTGGCCGTGCACAGGCGTTCGTGCGCGCCGCAGCGCGCAAGTCGCCGGGTACGCCACCGCCCGGAGCCTTGAGGCTCGCCGAGGTGTCAAACTTGCTGCAGATGGTTCGATCGAACGTTGTCGCCGGTCTGAAGGCCTACGAGGACGCCAGGAGCGACGCCGACAAGCTTTCTTCCATGGGCTTCGCCGTCACGATGAACAACGTAAAGATTGCCTCATCTGAGACGATCCTCGAGATCGTCAATCACGTGATGCTGATTTGCGGGATCATGGGCTACAAGAACGGCACGCCATTCAGCGTCGGCCGCCATCTGCGCGATGCCCACTCCGCGCAACTCATGATCTCGAACGACCGCATCCTCGGCAATACGTCGAGCATGCTTCTTGTTCACAAGCAGGACACTAGCTTACTGGGGTGACGATATGGACGTGCAGACAACGTTTCTGGACAGGCTCTTCGAATCGGGCCTCTTGATCGATACGGGCGTTGACGGTCTTTACGGGCGCAGCGGACAATTCGAAGACGTGATCGCCGCCTTCGAGCGCCTGATCGACAGGTTCGGCGGCGCCGATGGTGCGGAAGCGATGCGCTTTCCGCCCGGGATGAACCGCGCCTTCTTCGAGAAGAGCGGTTACATGAAGAGCTTCCCGCAGCTTGCCGGCACCGTTCACAGTTTCTGCGGCAGCGAACTCGACCACATCAGCCTCCTTCAATGCATGGAAGTGGGCGATGATTGGACCAAGGATCAACAGGCAACCGACATCGTGTTGACGCCTGCGGCCTGCTATCCGCTTTATCCGACTGTCGCTCGGCGCGGCAAATTGCCGATGAGCGGCGGCCTCTTCGATCTGCAATCCTATTGCTTCCGCCACGAGCCTTCGCAGGATCCTGCGAGGCAGCAGCTTTTCCGCATGCGCGAATATATTTGCATGGGGACCGAGCAGCACGTCACGGATTTCCGTCAACGCTGGATGGATCGCGGCGTCGAAATGATGCAGGCGGTCGGTCTGGACGTGACCATTGATGTCGCGAACGACCCGTTCTTCGGCCGTGCCGGCAAGATGCTGGCCAATAATCAGCGCGATCAGAACCTGAAGTTCGAGCTGCTTATCCCGATCACCTCGGTTGCCAAGCCGACGGCCTGCATGAGCTTCAACTACCACCAGGACGCATTTGGTGCGAAATGGGGCCTGTACCTCGAAGACGAGAGCGTTGCGCACACCGCTTGCGTCGGCTTCGGGCTTGAGCGCATCGCGCTCGCGCTGTTTCATCACCACGGGCTCGAGGTCAAGCATTGGCCTTCCAAGGTGCGTCAAGCGCTGTGGGGCTGAATGAAACGATGAGAGCCGTCTTTCCGCGGGTCCGCCCGGACGGCTATCAACCGCATCCGCTCCATTCGGGCGAGCGCATGTGGCCTGAAACCAATTGCTATGTCGACCTCTGGATCGAAGTGCTGAGCGGCTGCGGTGCAGTACCGGAGGCGATGCTCGGTTTCACGCTCACACAGGACTTCGAGGGCGATCAGTTCACCTTCTTCAAGGTGCCGCTCGAGGATCTCGAGTCACTCTATGACATCCGCGTCACTGAGCTTGCCATTTTCGACCGCGTCGAACGGCATATCGAGGTGCAGATCGCACGCGGGCGCCTTTGCCTGATCGAGATGGACTCGTTCTATATGCCGGATACGCAGGGTACCGCCTATCGGACCGAGCATGGCAAGACCACCGTGGCGATCAACAGGCTCGATCTCACCGGCAAGCGCGTGGAGTATTTCCACAATGGCGGCTATTTCCAGCTTGAGGGTGAAGACTTCGAGGGGCTGTTCCAGCTGCAACTGACGGCGGACGATCCGTCGTTCCTTCCCTACACCGAGTTCGCGAAATTTCCGGTTCGCATGCCGGATACGGCGCATGTCAGCACTATGGCACGCAGGCTTCTAGGAATTCACTTCGGTCGCCGCCCAGTCTCGAATCCGATTCGCGCCTTTGCCGAAGTGTTTCCGCAGCAGGTGGAAGCAGTCGCAGAGCGGCCGTTTGGCTTCTTTCACAAGTACGCATTCAATACGCTGCGCCAGTTCGGTGCCAATTTCGAGCTTGCCGGAGATCACCTGGCTTGGCTTTCTGCGAGCGAATTCGCGTCCGCAATTGAAGACGCGTGCCGAATTTCCGAAGTCGCGAAGTCCGTGCAGTTTCAGCTCGCCCGGGCGGTCACCCGGAAGAAATACGAGCCATTACGCACGGCGCTTGATCCGGCAGCCGATGCGTGGGATTCCATGATAGCTTCTCTCAAGGAGCGCTTGTGAAGCCGGGAGTCTAAGCATGCGGGGACGGTTGGCGAGTGTCGGTGCGGAGGAAACTCTGCTCGCCGAAGGTTGGAATCTGGTTCTGACGGAACCGGGCGCTTGTGCGACGCCGCATGACATTCCGTTGTCCGCGCAGTTTATCGCCGCCGAGGTGCCGGGGACCGTTGCCGCGGCATTGGAGAAGGCCGGGCACTTCGATCGTGAAAACCCGGAGCCGCTCGACACGCGCGATGCGTGGTATCTTTGCCGACTTTTTGACGTACAACCCGGCGACGCGCTTCTTCGCTTCGAGGGCTTGGCGACGCTGTGTCATGTTTTCCTCAATGGGCAGGAGATCCTGTCATCGGGAAGCATGTTCACCATGCACGAGATACCGGTGACGCTTTCCGGTGGCGACGAACTGGCGCTTTGCTTCCGGGCGCTGGCACCGCGGCTTGCCGAGCCCGGCCCGCGCGCTCGTTGGCGGCCGCAGATGATCACGCCGCAAGGCTTGAAGAATATTCGAACAACGCTGCTCGGGCGCATGCCGGGTTGGTGTCCGGAAGTTCATGCTGTCGGTCCGTGGCGCCCCATCACGCTTGTCCGGCGCGATGTCGTTTCGATTGACAACGTCTCTGTCCGCGCCGTGCTCGAGGCGGATAACACCGGGCGACTGAGCGTTTCGCTTCATGCAAATGTCAACAATCCGGATCTAGTGCTCCGGTGCGGAGGCGTTCAGCAGACATTCGAGAAGATCGGCGAGAATCACTATTCGGCAATCGTCAGGCTGGAGAACGTCGATCTCTGGTGGCCCCATACTCACGGCGCACAGTGCCTCTATGATTTCTCGATCCTCGTCGACGGCGTTGAGCATCACGCCAGCCGAATCGGCTTTCGGCGCATCGACGTCGACCGCGGAAAAGACGGAGAGGGTTTTGCGTTGTTGATCAACGGCGAGCGCATCTTTTGCCGCGGTGCGGTCTGGACCACGGCGGATATCGTCCGGCTGCCGGGTGGCAAGGCCGACTATGAGCCGTTCCTGCGCCTTGCCGCGCAGGCAGGCATGAACATGCTCCGCATTGGCGGCACGATGGCCTACGAAACGCGGGAGTTCTTTGAGCTCTGCGACGAGCTTGGTCTGCTCGTCTGGCAGGACTTCATGTTTGCCAATTTCGACTATCCGAAGAACGACAAGGCTCTCACTGCGCAAGTCCACGCGGAAGTCGAGGAATTGTTGCATGCCGTTCAGGGGTGCCCGTCGTTGGCGGTGGTTTGCGGCGGCAGCGAGATCTATCAGCAGGCCGCGATGCTGGGATTGCCGCAGGACTATTGGTCGGGTCCGATCACGGAGGAGATTATTCCGGCGATCGCCGGGCGTATGCGCCCCGACGTCCCCTATGTGCCAAATTCGCCTTCGGGCGGCGCGATGCCGTTTTCTCCGAATGCGGGAGTCACCCACTATTACGGGGTCGGCGCTTATATGCGCCCGCTTGACGACGCGCGCCGTGCCAACGTTAGCTTCGCGGCCGAGAGCCTGGCTTTCGCCCATGTTCCACAGCAGCGAACGCTGCAACGCCATCTGGATGTACCGCCGGTCCATAGTCCGCTATGGAAATCACGTGTCCCCCGCGATCGCGGCGCATCGTGGGATTTCGAGGACGTCAGGGATTTCTATCTGGCGGAACTCTATGGCGAGGATCCGGCGCGTCTCCGTCGTGAGGATCGTGATCGATACCTCGATCTCTCCCGCGTCGTCACCGGTGAAGTTGCGGAAGCGACGTTTGCCGAATGGCGCCGGAAGGGGTCGAGCTGCAACGGCGCGCTGGTCTGGACCCTGCAGGATCTAATGCCCGGAGCTGGTTGGGGTGTGATCGATTCAACCGGCGAGCCCAAGCCGGTGTGGTATGCCCTGCGCCGCGCTTTCCGGCCTGTGCAGGTCGTCGTGACCGACGAGGGCACAAATGGCCTCGACGTTCACGTCCTGAATGAGACCGAGCATGCTCTCCAGCTTGATCTCGAGCTGGTTTGCTTGCGGCATGGCAGGCAGCACGCCGTCAGCGGCGGCCGCATTCTGACCTTGGCGCCGAGAAGCTGTGAGACCTTTGCCGCCACTGATCTCTTTGGCGCCTTTTTTGACACGACTTACGCCTTCCGCTTCGGCCCGCCGTCTCACGACGTCACCGTCGCGCGCTTGCGTCTGCCGGACGGAGGTCCTGTGGTCGCCGATGCCTTTCATTTTCCGTTGGGGCGCTCCAAGGCCCTCCACGACGCCGAAATCCAAGTGTCGGTGGCGCCACAGGACGAAGGGTGGGTCGTCGATCTCGCAGCCGACAGGTTCGCCCAGTCGGTCCACCTCAACGTCGATGGCTATCGGCCGGAGGATGATTGGTTTCATCTTGCGCCTGGCGCTAGCAAACGCGTCAGTCTGCTTCCGACGGCTGGAAGGACAGACGGAGAGGCACCCTCGGGTGAGGTCACAAGCCTTGGCGGCACGCGGGCGCTTTCCTTTTGACACCTCCAGCCTGCTCCTTGTTGAGCGGACTGGAACGGCAGTTCAGAAGGCCTTGAAGGTCAGTGTCGTCAGGGAACGCACGATGCCGGGGATGTTGGCGATGTTATCGTTGATGAACTTGCCAATGTCCTGCCCCTCTTCGATGTAGACCTTGAGCAGGAGATCATAGTCGCCGCTCGTCGAATAGAGCTCCGAAGCGCGCTCGGTCTGGTAGATGGCATCGGCGACTTCGTAGGTCTTGCCTGGCGCGCACTGGAGCTGAACGAAAATTGGCTTCATCGGAGTTTCCTGCATCATATTCTGGTTCGGCGCATAATGATCGAAAGCGCCATGTCGGCGCAAGGCTTCAGATCGCGGCTTCTCGAACGATCCAGTCGCGAAATGCATCCAGCGGCGCGTAGTCGGCCCGTTCTGGCGGATAGGCAAGATAGTAGTGCTCGCTGCTTTCCGTTTCGCGATCAACGGCTGCAACAAGGTCGCCGCGTTTCAATTCATCTTGAATCAGGAACGTCGGCAGCAGCGCAACGCCGAGACCGGCCATCGCTGCTTGGGCTGCCGTCGCGAACTGATCGAAGAGCATGCCGTGCACGGTTTGAAAGCTCACGCCGTTGTCCGCAAACCAGCGCTCCCATGCATCCGGGCGCGTCGTCAGGTGCAGCAGCGGGGCTTCGAGTAGATCCTGTGCCGCGTTGATCGCATGTCGGCTGCGGAATTCGGGGCTGCAGGCCGGAATTGTCTTCTCCGACATTAGAAATGTCAGCTCCGCGCCCGGCCAATGAGCGTGGCCGAAGTGAATGGCCGCGTCGATCGAATCGAGCCGGAAGTCGAAGGGTGACAGCCGGGTGACAAGATTGATCGTCACTCCCGGATTGGCGGCAAGGAAACCTCCCAGCCGGGGTGCCAGCCAGCGCGTCCCGAAGGTGGGAAGAATCGCCAGGTTGAGCGTACCACCATGCGGATTGGCACGAAGATTGAGTGATGCGCTCGAAATGCGCCGCAGCGCCTCGCGTATCTCGCGGGCATAGCCGTCGCCGGCCAGCGTCAACCGCACGGTTTGGCGCTCGCGCACGAAGAGTTCGACCCCGAGCTGCTCTTCCAATGCCTTGATCTGGCGGCTGACAGCGCTCTGAGTAAGGTCGAGTTCGCGCGCGGCGGCCGTCACGCTGCCAGTGCGGGATACAGCCTCGAAGGCGATAAGCAGGGATGTCGACGGAAGAAAACGTCGTGATGGCAGCATCAATCATTCCATTTCAGAATAAGCTATTTCCTAAATGTCGATATTTACGCCTTATTCGGCTTTGTAAAGTCATCCATCTGACAGAATCGGAATGAACTGAAAATACGATCGAACTGCCTGTTACGCACTCCTGGCTACGATCGGCAACCTGATCAGCGGTTTAACAAGCAATCGCACGGCGCTAGAATGCCGCCTGCTTAATGGATGGATTTTGATCGATGCTGAACGATCCCCGCTCCCACGGCCTCTGGGAAAAAACCGCTCCTCAGCCGCCCGTGACACCGGCGCTCGCAGGCGCTGTGAACGCCGACGTCGTAGTCGTGGGCGGAGGCTATACAGGCCTTTCCTCAAGTCTCCATCTGGCGGAAGCGGGCTCGAAGGTCGTGTTGCTGGAAGCCAAGGAAATCGGCTTCGGCGGTGCGGGCCGCAATGTCGGCCTCATCAATGCCGGCATGTGGGTCATGCCTGATGACCTTCCCGGTGTTCTCGGCCCGGTCTATGGCGAGCGGTTGTTAGACCTGTTGGGCAACGCGCCGCGGCTCGTGATGGAGTTGATCGACAAGCACGGCATTGCATGCGAGCTTGAACGAAACGGCACGCTTCACGTCGCCGTTGGCGAAAGTGGCTTGAAGGAAATCGAGGATCGCGCGCGGCAATGGGCGGCACGCGGCGCTCCGGTGACGCTGCTGGACGCGGCGGAGACGGCCAAGCGCGTCGGCAGCAGCGCCTATACCGGGTCGTTGCTCGACATGCGCGCAGGCACGCTGCAGCCGCTCGCCTACGCCCGCGGGCTTGCGCATGCGGCCGTCAAGGCTGGCGTTTCAATCCACACGTCGAGCCCGGTCATCGGAACTGAGCGGAAGGGCAATCGCTGGACCGTGAGGACCGCAAAGGGAGAGGTTACGGCCGACTGGATCATCGTGGCGACGGACGCCTACAGCACCGGCCCTTGGGAAGCGGTACGCAACGAGCAGGTCCATCTGCCCTATTTCAATCTTGCAACCCGGCCGCTCAGCGACAATTTGCGCCGCTCGATCCTTGCCGGGCGCGAAGGCGTTTGGGATACGAAGGAAATCCTCTCCTCCTACCGCATGGACCAGGCGGGACGCTTGGTCTTCGGCAGCGTCGGTGCGCTGCGCAACACCGGGCTTCAAATCCACACGGCCTGGGCCAAACGGTCCTTGAAAAAGCTCTTTCCGCAGCTTGGCGATGTCGAGTTCGAATGCGAGTGGTACGGCAAGATCGGGATGACCGACAATGCGCTGCCCCGCTTCCCCAGGTTTGCGCCGAATGTTGTGGGCTTCTCCGGCTACAACGGTCGCGGGATCGCGCCCGGCACAGTGTTTGGCCGCACGCTCGCCCAGCTCATCCTGGGGCAGACGACGGAAGCGGACTTGCCACTGCCCCTTACAGCACCGTCCGAACCTAGCTTCCGCGCGGTGAAGGAAATGTGGTACGAAGCCGGCGCCCAAGTGGCCCATTTCGCAGACGCCCGATTTTGAGAACCGAGGTTGACCCCATGACCATCTCTGCACTTGATCTCGCCACTGAGACGAAAAAACTGCTCACGGAACTGGGCGTCCGCGCCGACCGCTATACCGGCGGCACCCTTCGCGTTACCTCGCCGGTAACCGGCAAGGAGATCGGTGCGCTGAAGGAGCATTCTGCCTCGGAAGCAAAGGACGCCATAGAGGCGGCACACAAGGCATTCCTCGAATGGCGGGCTGTCCCGGCTCCGAAGCGCGGCGAACTCGTCCGCCTGCTCGGCGAAGAACTCCGCGCGGCAAAAGCCGCACTCGGCCGCCTGGTCTCGATCGAGGTTGGCAAGATCGCCTCCGAGGGGCTCGGCGAAGTCCAGGAAATGATCGACATCTGCGACTTTGCCGTCGGCTTGTCGCGTCAGCTCTACGGTCTGACCATTGCCACCGAACGCTCAGAGCATCGGATGATGGAAAGCTGGCACCCCTTGGGCGTGGTCGGCATCATCTCGGCCTTCAATTTCCCGGTCGCCGTCTGGTCCTGGAATGCTGCCCTGGCGTTGGTTTGCGGTAACTCGACAGTCTGGAAGCCTTCTGAGAAGACGCCGCTGACAGCGCTTGCCGTTCAGGCATTGTTTGAGAAGGCATTGAAGCGGTTCGTTGCCGAAGGGGGCGTAGCACCTTCGAACCTGTCGACGTTGCTCATTGGTGGCCGCGATGTCGGGGAAGTGCTCGTCGACCATCCCAAGGTGCCGCTCGTCTCGGCGACTGGTTCGACGGCCATGGGCCGCGTTGTCGGTCCCCGCCTGTCACAGCGCTTTGCGCGATCGATCCTCGAACTCGGCGGCAACAATGCAGCGATCATCTGCCCAACGGCCGATCTTGACCTGACGCTGCGTGGCGTTGCCTTTTCGGCCATGGGCACGGCCGGTCAACGCTGCACGACGCTGCGTCGCCTGTTCGTGCACGAGAGCGTCTATGACAAGCTCGTTCCACGCCTGCAGAAGGCCTATGGCTCGGTGTCGATCGGCAACCCACTGGAAACGGGGACGCTTGTCGGGCCTCTGATCGACAGGCAGGCCTTTACGAACATGCAGTCGGCTCTTGAGCAAGCGAAGGCTGCCGGTGGCAAGGTTACCGGTGGCGAGCGCGTCGAGAACGGTGCGGGAGACGCCTTCTACGTCCGGCCGGCGCTCGTTGAAATGCCTGTTCAGGCCGGCCCCGTCGAGCATGAGACATTTGCGCCGATCCTCTACGTGATGAAGTACACGGATTTCGATGAGGCTCTAGAACTCCATAACGCGGTGCCGCAGGGATTGTCTTCTTCAATCTTCACGAACGATATGCGGGAGGCCGAGACCTTCGTTTCTGCTCGCGGTTCGGACTGCGGTATTGCCAACGTCAACCTCGGTCCGTCCGGGGCCGAAATTGGTGGTGCCTTCGGCGGTGAAAAGGAAACTGGCGGCGGTCGCGAATCTGGTTCGGATGCCTGGAAAGCCTACATGCGCAGGGCGACGAACACGGTCAACTACGGCAAGACGCTGCCGCTTGCCCAGGGCGTCAAGTTCGACGTCGAATGATCATTGCTGCATTGCAGCCGAAAGGGTGATGACATAACACGTCATCACACTATTTCGTTTTGCAGGTTGCCATGCATTTCACCCTAGCTGCAGCGGAAACGCTCGTTGTCGATGCCTTGACGCGCAATCGTGTGGACGAGGCCAATGCGCGCTCGGTCGCCAGGGCACTCGTTGCCGCCGAAGCTGCCGGACAAGGCGGTCATGGCCTGCGCCGGGTCGAGGCCTACGCAAAGCAGGCGAGGGCAGGCAAGGTCGACGGATTTGCCAGGCCGCAGCTCGAACGGCAGTTTCCCGCCGTCGTGCGCATCGATGCCTGCCATGGCTACGCCTATCCAGCCTTTGATCTTGCCGCTGCGGCGCTTCCGGAGATCGTCAGGGAGCAGGGTATCGCCTTGGCAGCGGTTCATCGTTCGCACCACGCCGGCGTGCTTGCCTTGACCGTCGAGCGCTTTGCGGACATGGGGTTTGTCGCTCTGATGGTTGCCAACGCCACGGCGTCCATGGCCGCCTGGGGCGGGCGCAAACCCGTCTTTGGAACGAATCCGATCGCGTTCGCCGCGCCGATCCCGGCAGCCGACCCGCTCGTTATTGACCTGGCGCTTTCGCGCGTCGCCCGCGGCAAGGTGATGGCTGCGCGCCAGAAAGGCGTCGCTATCCCTGCGGATTGGGCCTTTGACCGCAATGGCCAGCCGACGACGGATGCGGTTGCGGCACTCGAGGGGACGATGGCCCCATCCGGCGAAGCCAAGGGGGCAGCGCTGGCGATGATCGTCGAATTCCTCGCCGGCGCACTGACCGGGGCCAATTTCTCTTTCGAGTCCTCCTCGCTTTTTGACGACAAGGGTTCGGCGCCCGGCCTCGGGCAGATGCTTGTCGTGATCAACCCTGTCGCCAGCGGTGGAAAGGGCGTGGCGGAACGGCTGGCCAGGCTGGTGGACGAGATTTCATCCGACCCCGGAGTGCGGCTTCCGGGGCGTCGCGGCCAGACTGCCCGACGCCAGGCGCTGGAGCATGGCATCGATGTCGAGGACGAAGTGATTGCGACGATCTGCGAGCTCTAGAACGATTCTAAAGTTGATCAATGGTTTCAAGTATTTGTGATATTTGTGCCATCACTAAAACTTGAAATTCCAAATCAACAAAAATATACGGCTCATCATCCCGGGATCCCCGGTGAAACAATGGAGGGCTTCATGACAACTTCCCTTAATCGCCTTTCCGGCGCGCTGGCGCTTGCCGCCTCGCTCGTTGCCGCAACTTCGCTGGCCACCGGCGCCGCTGTCGCGCAGGAATCCGAAGGTATCGTCGTCTACAATGCGCAACACGAGAGCCTCGGGCGCGAGTGGATCGATGCGTTCACCAAGGCAACCGGCATCAAGGTAACGGTGCGCCAGGGCAGCGACATGCAGCTCGCCAACCAGATCGTGCAGGAAGGGGACGCGTCGCCGGCCGACGTATTCCTGACCGAGAACTCTCCGGCCATGACGCTGGTCGATGCCGCCGGCCTGTTTGCACCGGTCGACAAGGAAACGCTCGAGCAGGTTCCAGAGCAATATCGTCCGTCTGATGGCATGTGGACCGGCATTGCCGCCCGTTCGACGGTTTTTGCATACGACAAGACGAAGCTGACCGAAGACAAGTTGCCGAAGTCGCTGCTCGACCTCGCGGATCCGGTCTGGAAGGGTCGTTGGGGCGCTGCACCTGCTGGTGCTGACTTCCAGGCGATCGTCAGCGCTTTGCTCGAGCTCAAGGGCGAGGAAGCGACCGCGGCCTGGCTCAAGGCGCTCAAGGAAAACTCCACGCCATATAAGGGCAACAGCGTCGCCATGAAGGCGGTCAATGCCGGCGAAGTCGAGGGTGCGGTGATCTATCACTACTACTGGTTCGGCGATCAGGCGAAGACCGGTGAGAACAGCAAGAACGTTGCCCTCCACTACTTCAAGAACCGGGATCCCGGCGCCTTCGTCAGCATTTCCGGCGGCGGCGTTCTGAAGTCGAGCCAGCATGCCAAGGAGGCTCAGACCTTCCTCAAGTTCGTCACCGGCAAGCCGGGCCAGGACATCCTCAAGAACGGCACGTCCTACGAATATGCGGTCGGCAAAAATGCAGCATCGAATGAGAAGCTCGTTCCGCTGGCTGATCTCGATGCACCGACGGTCGATGCAGCCAACTTGAACAGCAAGAAGGTGACGGAACTGATGACTGCCGCCGGCATCATCTAAGTCTTTCTGTCACGGGCCCGGGGGTTAAAACTGTTGCTTTTGGCTCAAGAAAAACGTAGGGCATGACGAAATCGGCAACCGCCTTTCATAGGCGGTTGCCTTCCTTTTTCAGCGTATAAAGGCGGCAGGCCTTGCTGCAGGACAACAGATTGCTTGTTCCCGGTCATGAAAGGCCGATGGTGCGGCCGGTGGCGGGAATAGATCGGCTGCGGGCGCGTTTGCCCCACGCTTCCGTCATCCTCTTTGCTTCCGTCGTGGCGCTGTTCAGTTTGGTTCCGCTTGGTTTCATCGGCTGGATAACCTTTGATGTCGGTTGGCAGACCGTCAAGGAATTGGTGTTTCGTGCGCGCGTTGGCGAACTGCTTGTCAACACGGTGCTGCTGGAAGCTTTTACCATTCCGCTGTCGATCGCCCTTGCCGTAACGCTGGCCTGGTTGGTCGAACGGACGGACATCCCCTTCGCCCGGCTTTGGTCGTGGTTGGCGGTTGCGCCGCTGGCGGTGCCGGCCTTTGTCCATAGCTACGCCTGGATCAGCGTCGTTCCCGGCATGCGTGGGCTGCAGAGCGGTGTCTTCGTCTCCGTACTGGCATACTTTCCGTTTCTTTATCTTCCGGTCGCCGCTGCCTTGCGCCGGCTGGATCCAGCCATTGAGGATGCGGCCTCTTCCCTTGGCCTCGGCCCCTGGCGTTTGTTCTTCCGCACCATCTTGCCGCAGTTGCGTTTCGCCATCTGTGGCGGTTCGCTGCTGATCGGGCTGCACCTGCTCTCGGAGTACGGCCTCTTCGTGATGATCCGTTTCGACACTTTCGCAACCGCGATCGTCGACCAGTTCCAATCCGCCTATAATAGCCCGGCCGCCAACATGCTGGGTGGCGTTCTCGTCGCTTGCTGCCTGCTTCTGCTGGGTCTCGAAATCCTGTTGCGCGGCAATGAGCGGTATGCCCGCGTTGGATCCGGTTCTGCGCGGCCCGCGGATCGCCGTCGGCTCGGCGGGTTCATAGTGCCTGCGATCATACTGCAGGTGGGTCTGGCGGCTTTGACGCTCGGTGTTCCCTTGGTGACGCTGGTGCGGTGGCTCTATCTCGGCGGCCTCGAGGTCTGGCGCGTCGACACGGTCGGCAATGCGTTTGTGCAAACCATTATTCTTGCGATCGCCGGCGGCGTGCTTGCCACGATTGCCGCCGCGCCGATGGCCTGGCTTTCGGTCCGGGCGCCAGGGCGTCTGCAGCGCCTGCTCGAGGCCTGCCACTACTATGTCGGTTCGCTGCCGGGCGTGGTCGTCGCGCTCGCGCTGGTGACGATTACCGTCCGGCTTGTTCTGCCCCTGTACCAGACCTTCGCGACCCTCGTTGCTGCCTACATCCTGCTGTTCCTGCCGCGCGCCATGGTGGGCCTGCGCGCCAGCATCGCCCAGGCGCCCGTGGAGCTTGAGCGTGCTGCAATGGGTCTTGGCCGGACACCTGCCCAGGCCGTGCGACAGATCACCATGCGGCTGGCCGCGCCAGGCGCGGCCGCCAGCGTTGCGCTCGTCGGTCTCGGCATTACCAATGAGCTCACCGCGACATTGATGCTGGCGCCAAATGGGGTGGAGACACTTGCGACGAAGTTCTGGTCGCTGACCAGCGAGATCGACTACGTGGCGGCGGCGCCTTACGCATTCATGATGGTCGTGCTATCGCTGCCCCTCACCCTTCTTCTCTATGCCCAATCGAAACGGACTGCCGGACAATGACGCTGCTTACGATCGATCGCATCAGCAAGCGCTATGGGCATGTCCAGGCATTGCAGGACATCTCACTCGATGTCGCCGCCGGAAGCCGCACGGCCGTTGTCGGGCCATCAGGGTCGGGCAAGACGACGCTGCTGCGCATCATCGCCGGCTTCGAGCAGCCCGACGAAGGTCGTGTGACGCTTGACGGCGAGGTTCTGGCCGATGGTCCGGTAGCGGTGCCTGCGCACAAGCGAGGCATCGGGATCGTGTCGCAGGACGGGGCGTTGTTTCCGCATCTGAGCGTTGCCGACAATATCGGTTTTGGCTTCGAGCGCGGCGCGCCCGATCGCGAACGACGCATCATCGACCTGCTCGATATGGTCGAGCTTGACCGCAACATGCTCACCCGTCGGCCACACCAGCTTTCCGGCGGCCAACAGCAGCGTGTGGCACTTGCCCGCGCGCTCGGCCGCAAGCCGCGTCTGATGTTGCTCGATGAACCGTTTTCGGCGCTCGATACCGGTCTGCGTGAGAATATGCGCAAGGCCGTGGCCCGCGTTCTTCAGTCCGCAGGCATCACCGCGATCCTCGTCACGCATGATCAGGCGGAGGCTCTCTCCTTTGCGGATCAGGTTGCCGTCCTGCGGGAAGGGAAGTTGATCCAGGCAGGGTCGCCGCAATCGGTTTACCTGCAGCCCCTCGATCGGGAGACAGCTCTGTTTCTCGGAGACGCGGTGATGCTTCCAGCCATCGTTCGCGACGGCTTTGCCGATTGTGCGCTCGGCCGGGTCGCCGTCGACGGCGGCCATAAAGGCAAGGTCGAGATCATGCTGCGGCCCGAACAGATCAGGGTCGTTCCCGATGAAAGCGCGCAGACCTATCGCGGACGGGTCGTCGAAGTGGAATTCGGCGGGGCGACCTGCACCGTCGCCGTGTCGCTTGAAGGCGTTGCCCTTCCGCCGATCATGATCAAGACGTCCAGCGTGGCGCTTCCCGAGCGCGGAGATCATGTCCGCCTCGACATCGCCGGCAAGGCGCATGTTCTCGGAAGCCGCTAATCAGGCGATCTTACGTTCAGAGTTCTCGTCTTCCGACAACCAGCCGCCGCTAAATCCCGCTAGCTCGAGACCGCGCCTGATGACCGGTGCGCGTCGCATCAGACCCCAAATGAAGTCCGAGCGGTCATTCTCGATCGTCATGACCAGTAGGCCTTGGTCGATGCCGACGCAGCGATCGTCGACCCAGCCTTCAAGTCGCTTGGTCTTGACAGTCGGGTTGAATCCACCGGGGAAGCGATCCTCGTAGAGCAGGTTCGGATAGGTGGACATCAGGGCGCGAAGGCCATCGAGCGAGGCCTGGCGGTCATATGGGAGCGATGCAAGCGCTGCCCACGGTGCGATTGTGCCATCATCCGGCCCGAGCGGTGCGCCACGCGCGGCATAGCCGAGCACGCGCGGATGGCGACCGCCGCGCATGTTGCGGGTCGGAGGCGGACCATCCGAAGCGGACAGTCCCCAGATGTCCTTGTTGTAGCCGACGAAGTGGCCGGGATTACGCTCGGCGTAGTCCCGCTGCACGGCGATCGATATCTGCGTGTTGCGGAAATAATCCCAGTTTCGTTCGGCCATCGCCTTGTCCTGGATTCCACGGAAATCGATCCAGGCATGCGAGAAGAAGTGAATGAAGAGCGGGCCGGCATAGACGTAAGGTTGGTCGCCGAACAGCATCCACGAATAGCTCGCGGTAAAGGCATCGTAGCTCGACGCCGGGATCGGATGTGTTGGGGAAGCGAGGGCCAGCGTATAAAGCAGGATCGCTTCGTCGTAGCCCTGCCAGCGCCAGCGCAGGAAGCCGCTGCCCGGCTTCCAGCCCATGCAGACGGTCTGGCCCTTGTTCAGCGCCCAGTGCCAGTCGATTCTCTCGTAGACCAAACTCGCGAGCCTGCGGATCTCCGTCTCGTCTTCGGTGTTGCGGTCGAAATAGGCCGCCGCGGTCAACATGCCTGCGACGAGAAGCGTGGTGTCGATCGTCGACAACTCGCTGTTCCAGGCGCGGTGGCCGGTGTCCATGTGCAGGAAATGATAGAAGAAACCGCGATAGCCGATCGCGTGCCGCTCACGACCTTGGTGGCCGTTGGCAAAGAAGCATAGCGTCTTCAGCGTGTATTGGATCGCGTCGGAACGCTGCATCCAGCCGCGCTCGACTGCGACGGGATAGGACGACAGGGAAAAGCCGACCGCGGCGATGCTGCAGGGAACGCCCGCGATGGAGGTGTCCGCGACCAGCCCGTTTTCCGGATTGTAGTGCTTCGGGAAATAATTGAATGCGCCTTGCTGAAGCCTGTCGATCAGCGCGGCATCCGTTTCCTCGGTCCGTTGTAACATACGTGCCAAGCCCAACTTGTTGTCCAGTCCCCGGTTCAACATGGTGAAGCACGATCCGCAAATCAATCATTTTTGAAGGTGTTGCGACCGAACGATCCATCGACCGTTCTATTCTGCTACCGACCCAATGGCATTTCCACACTTCGCCAAGGTGCGGTGACAGCAAGCCACTGCCGCGTTCGTGTCTCCGGATCGGGGTTCAGGGTAATATCGGTCACGACGGCAGCGCTGTCGGCGCCCTGAGAAAAAACGCCCTCGATTCGATCGACGTTCAACCCGCCGATGGCGACGAGCGGCAGGTCGCCGAGGCGCGACTTCCATAGGCGCAGGCGTTCCGGTCCTTGCGGCGACCATTTCATCTGCTTGAGAATGGTCGGATAGATCGGACCGAGCGCGATGTAGTCCGGCTTTGCCGCTAGCGCCGTCTCAAGTTCCGCATCGTCGTGGGTGGACAGCCCAAGCTTCAGGCCGGCGGCACGAATGCCGCCGAGATCGGCCGCTTCCAGATCTTCCTGACCGAGGTGGACGAAATCGCATCCTTCTTCGACGGCAAGCTGCCAGTAGTCGTTGATGATGAGCTGACAGCCATGCTTAGCGCAAATCGCCTTCGCGGTTCGGATTTCGGTGCGCAGCTCGGCCGTCTCTTTATCCTTGATCCTGAGCTGCACGAGCTTGACGCCGAGCGGCACCAGCCGTGCGATCCATTCGGCGCTATCGACGATGAGATAGAAGGGATCTAGCATCATGCAAATACGGCCTTTCCGATGATGGGTGTCGAGGGAACCGCGACATCGCGCGGTTCGAGCATGCCCGCACCGAAAGCCTCGCGGCCGGACTCGATCGCCTTGGCAAACGCGCCCGCCATGGTAGCCGGGTTGCCGGCACCGGCGACAGCGGTGTTCAAGAGGACGGCATCGAAGCCGAGCTCCATGACGGTCGCCGCATGTGATGGCCGCCCGATGCCGGCATCAACGATGAGCGGAATGTCGGGGAAATGTGCGCGCATCGAACGCAACGCCGAGAGGTTGAGCGGTCCCGCGGCACTGCCGATCGGGGCGCACCATGGCATCAATACCCGGCAACCCGCTTCGAGCAGCTTCTCGGCCACCACGAGGTCGTCGGTCGTGTAGGGAAAGACCTCAAAGCCCTCGGCGGAAAGGATGCGGGCGGCTTCCACCAAGCCGAAAACATCAGGCTGAAGCGTATCGTGATTGCCGATTACCTCCAGCTTGATCCAATTGGTGCCGAAGAGTTCGCGCGCCATCTTGGCTGTCAGCACGGCCTCGGAGACGCCATGGCAGCCAGCCGTGTTCGGCAGAACTCGAACGCCGAATGCCCGTATCATCTCGAAGAAGGCACTGCCGCTCCGTCCGCCCGCGGTCTCGCGGCGCAGCGAGACGGTGACGATCTCCGTTCCCGATCGCTTGACGGCCTCCGCGAGGGTCGCAGGTGAAGGATACCGTGCGGTGCCGAGAAGCAGGCGGGAGGAGACTACGGTGTCGTAGAGCGTCAGCATGGTCAGCCTCCCTGCATCGGCGACAGGATTTCGATCCTGTCATTGTCGTTGAGCGCGTGGTCGGCGCGGTCCTCGCGGTGGACGATTTCGCCGTTGACGGCGGTCGCCAGCCAGTCGCCTTCGTATTCCATCAGCGTCAGCAGTTCGGACAAAGTTGGCGCAGCGAGGTCGTGATACTCGCCGTTGACGATCAGTTTCATCGGCAATTTCCTCCTGGTTCGGTTCTGGAGAAGACAAGGTCCACAGCTTCCTGCGCCATGGTAGGCGCCAGCAGGAAGCCGTGGCGATAGAGGCCGTTGAGCACGACCGCCTCGGCCTCGCGGGTCACGCGTGGAAAATTGTCGGCGAATGCCGGCCGGATGCCCGCGCCGGTTTCGATAACGGTAGCGTCCGCAAAGGCGGGATGCACAGCGTAGGCGGCGTTCAGCAGTTCCATCATCGAACGCGCCGAGATGGGACCGGCGAACTCGGTCTCGATCATGGTGGCGCCCACCATGAACAGGCCATTTCCACGCGGAACGATATAGACGGGGAAGCGCGGATGCAGCAGGCGAACGGGTCTGGCGAGGTCGACTTCGGGCGTGTGTAGATAGAGCATTTCGCCGCGCACGCCGCGAAGCCCACTCGTTCGCCCAATGCGTGCTGCGCCCGTGCAATCGACGATGTCGTCGTAGCCGGTGGTCTCGGCCACTTGGTCGATGAATGCTACGCCCCGAGCGGCGAGCTTTTCTCGCAGTAGACCCAGCACTCGTCTCGGATCGAGATGTCCTTCCAGCGGGAAGAACAGAGCACGCCTGAAGCGGCCTGCGAGAGCCGGCTCCAATGGGCCGATCTGCTCCTCGCCCAGCCATTCATGGCCGCTGGTGCGGCTGGCAAAGCGATCGAGTTCACCCTGGTCGCGCGCGGGGGCAACGACCAGCGTGCCGTTTCGGTGTACCTCGCCGGGCAGCATCATGTCCCACCGATCGATGGCACCGCGGCCACGCAGCAAGACGGCTTCGTCCGCGCCTTCACGCTCACACCACGGTGCCAGCATGCCGCCCGCGAGCCATGATGCTGCCTGGCCGAAATCTGGATTCGGATCCATAACGGTGACGTCAGCACTTCGAAGAGTGAGTTCGTGCGCGACCGTGAGGCCGGCAACGCCGGCCCCTTTGACGAGGACATGCATCTCAGTCACGCGACTCTTGGATGGTATCGATCGGCATATAGAGATCGCCACCCTCGCGGTATTTCGCCGCCATGGCGTCGAGCCCTTCTTTCTGCGCTTCAGCGCGGATGTCGTGCGAAATCCGCATCGAGCAGAACTTCGGGCCACACATGGAGCAGAAGTGCGCCACCTTGTGCGCTTCCTTCGGCAGCGTCTCGTCGTGGAAGCTGCGGGCCGTCTCCGGATCGAGCGACAGGTTGAATTGATCCTCCCATCGGAATTCGAAGCGGGCGCGCGACAGCGCATCATCGCGCGATTGAGCTGCCGGGTGACCCTTGGCGAGATCGGCGGCGTGGGCGGCGATCTTGTAGGTGATGACGCCGGTCTTCACGTCGTTGCGGTCGGGGAGACCCAGATGCTCCTTCGGGGTGACGTAGCAGAGCATCGCCGTACCGAACCAGCCAATCATCGCAGCACCGATGCCCGAAGTGATGTGGTCATAGCCCGGGGCGATATCTGTCGTCAGTGGTCCCAGCGTGTAGAAAGGCGCCTCGCCGCAGACGGCGAGCTGCTTGTCCATGTTTTCCTTGATCTTGTGCATCGGGACATGGCCCGGGCCCTCGATCATGACTTGGCAGTCCTTGGCCCAGGCGATCTTCGTCAGTTCGCCGAGGGTCTCCAGCTCGGCGAATTGTGCGGCGTCGTTGGCGTCGGCAATCGAACCCGGACGCAGGCCGTCGCCGAGCGAGAAGGAGACGTCATAGGCGCGGCAGATGTCGCAGATCTCCTCGAAATGCTCGTAAAGGAAGCTTTCGCGATGGTGATGAAGACACCACTTGGCCATGATAGAGCCGCCGCGTGAAACGATGCCGGTGACGCGGTTGACCGTAAGTGGGATGTAGTGAAGCCGCACGCCGGCATGGATCGTGAAATAGTCGACGCCCTGCTCCGCCTGCTCGATGAGCGTATCGCGATAGACCTCCCAGGTCAGGTTCTCGGCGATACCCTCGACCTTCTCCAGCGCCTGATAGAGCGGCACGGTGCCGATCGGCAGCGGCGAGTTGCGGATGATCCATTCGCGGATGTTGTGGATGTTGCGGCCGGTGGAGAGATCCATCACGGTGTCGGCGCCCCAGCGCGCGGCCCAGACCATCTTCTCGACCTCTTCGGCCATCGAGGAGGTGACGGCGGAGTTGCCGATATTGGCGTTGATCTTCACCAGGAAGTTCCGGCCGATGATCATCGGCTCGGCTTCCGGGTGGTTGATGTTGGCGGGGATGATGGCGCGGCCGGCGGCGACTTCCTGTCGGACGAATTCCGGGGTGACGTGATCGGGAATATGGGCGCCGAAGCTCTCACCGTCGCGCACAATTGCCTCGGCCTTAGCCTTGCGGCCGAGATTTTCGCGGATGGCGATGAACTCCATCTCGGGCGTGATGATACCGGCGCGCGCATAGGCGAGCTGGGTCACGGCCTTGCCGTCCTTGGCGCGGAGCGGTTGGCGCTTGGCGGGAAATTCCGGCGTCAGCCGCTCGCCGCTGGCAAAGCCGTTATCCTCGGGGCGCACCTGGCGACCCCGATAGGCTTCGACGTCGCCGCGCGCGAGCACCCAGCTGCGGCGCAGTTCCGGAAGCCCCTGCTCGATGCTGATGTCAGCGCCTTCGACCGTATAGATGCCGGAGGAATCATAGACTGTGACCGGTGGCTCGCCCGATGTCGGGTGGACGCTGATTTCGCGCATCGGCACGCGGACATCGGGGTGAATGTCCCCAGGGATGTAGATTTTCCGAGAGGCCGGTAGGGGGCCTGTTGTAACGGTCGGGGTGATGGTCTTTGCGGCAATATTCATGGTTTGAGGCTCCAAGTTTTAAGTTTGGAGACCCAGTCCTCAGCCGGAATGATGAAAAGACGCCGGCACGGATTCCACGCGTGAATCCAATGCTTTCGAGCGCTTGCACCGTCCCTACGCCAGTATGAACTGGATCAGGTTCAACGGGTCACTGCGCACGATAGCAGTATCTCAGCCCCTTGCCGGGACCCCCCTGGTGAATGTAAAAAGGTTAGAGCCAGAGCAGCAAAGCTGTCAAGCCGACTGCCGCAACTACATGGAAAGGTCCAGAGCGCGGCCTTCGAAGAGGCGGCTCTGCGAACCCTCAAGATGCGCCTTCATCAAAGCCCGCGCGTCTTCCGCACGTCCTTCGACGATGGCGAGGTAGATCTTGTTGTGCTCCTCGTAGACCTGCTCGAGGCCCTGACGCGGACCAAGCAGCGATAGGCCGTGAAGGTGCATGCCGACGGCGATGTGGGCCTTCAGGGCATCGATCGAGGCTGTGTAATAGTGGTTGTTGGCGGCTTCGGTGACGGCCCGATGGAAGGTGAAGTCGGCGTCGGTGCGATGGAGCTGGTGGCTGGTCGCCTCGCGCAGATCGGCGAGCGCTGCGGCAATCCTCTGGATCGCCGCTTCGTCACGGCGCTTGGCAGCAAAGTAGGCGGCGGCAGGCTCGATCGTCAGTCGAAACTCGTAGCAGCGCTGGATATCGGCGATCGTCTTGACCGGCGAATAGGAAAGCTGCGTCGTCGGCGAACCGTGGGCGCTGACGAAGGTGCCGGCTCCCTGACGGGCATAGACGATGCCTTGATCGCGCAACCGTGCCAAGGCGTCGCGCACGATCGGACGCGACACGCCGAGCATCGATGCAAGCTCATGCTCACCGGGAAGCCGCGAATCCGGCGGATAGTTTCCCGAGCGGATACGCTCCTGCAACTGGTCGAAGACGCGATCGACCAGCTTGACGGCCTTGCCGCGCTCCGGCTTTGCCGCAGGCGCCGCTTGCGCGTTCGCCGGTACACCGTTTGCTTCGTCCACCTTCACTCTCCCCGTCGGCATGAACTATGCCGCCTGATTCTGCGCGATCAGTCTTACCAAACTATCCGAATTACCGAAGCCCCCGGACTTCACCGCGCAGCGCAGACGCAGGCCGTCTGCCGTTACGACGTCGAACCACGGAATACCCGCCTCGATTTCGCCCTGCGGCCTCAGAACCCGAATGCCGAGCTCGCGAAAAACTGCCAGTGCCGTATCGCCACCGCCGACCATCAGCATGTCCGGGCGCGTCATCTCTATGATGGATTTTACGCCTTTTGCGAAGCGGTCGGCAACTGCCACGGCTTCGCCGCTGATTTCGCCAGTACAGCGGACGAGTAACGGCAAGCCAACTTGTGCGTCGGAAGGCACTGCTCCCATGGATGCATCGATGGCAGCGGCGAGGCAGCCGGTACCCTCCAGCCTGGCCATTTGTGCTGTTGTGATCGGGTCGCGGGAGCCGAAGGCAAAGACGGTCCGGCTCGATGCGGCAAAAGCGTTGCTTGTCCTGTTCGACTGTCCGATCTTGCGGGCAAGTGCAGCTCCGATACCGCGGGCGCCGACAGCAAGGGCCCTCTTCCAATCGCGTGCCTCAACCACTTGGTCGAGATCGCTGTCCGTTTCGGCATCGCGGACCAGCACTTCGGTTCCACCACTTGCATCGAAAAGCTCGGCAATCGGCAGCGGCTTGTCGACACCACGACCGACGACGTGACCGTTGTGGGTCAAACGGTCCTGATCGGGAATGGCCGGCGCCACCACGATTGTCTCGTGACCGAAGACGGCAGCCAAAGCTACGCTTTCCGCTGCAACGTTCCCCTTGAGCCGGGAGTCGATCTTTTTCAGAACGATTTGAGGCGAGGCGGCAAGAAGGGCCTTCGCCGCAGCGCTGACCCTTCCTGCCGCTTCCTCCTCCGGGAGAGCTCTCGAAGCCGTGTTGACCACCACGACCTCGCAACCGGTCGCAAGCGTTTCCGATATGGCACTGACGTCGATCGCGACAGCGACGGAAAGTCCGGCGTCGACAAAGGGGGTTCCCGTGTCGAGCGCGCCGGTCAAATCGTCAGCGATGATCGCGACCTTCAGCGTCATGCAGTCTGTCCTGAGTTGACAGCGTGGCAGGCGACGAGATGGCCAGGCTTGGCTTCCTTCCATTCCGGCACGACCTTGCTGCACACGTCCATGGCGATCGGGCAGCGCGAGTGGAAGCGGCAGCCGCTCGGTGGGTTGAGCGGGCTCGGCACGTCGCCCTGCAGGATCTGGCGCTTGCGCGTGCGCTCCAGCTCCGGATCGGTTTCCGGAACGGCCGACAGCAGCGCCTTGGTGTAGGGGTGCAGCGGGTTCTCGAACAGCTCCTCGCGCGTCGCAAGTTCCGCCAGGCGGCCGAGATACATGACGCCGACGCGGGTACTGATATGTCGGACAACAGCCAGGTCGTGGGCGATGAAGAGGTAAGTCAGGCCATACTTCTCCTGCAGGTCGAGCAGGAGATTGATGATCTGCGCCTGGATCGAGACGTCGAGCGCCGAGATCGCTTCGTCGCAGACGATGAATTTAGGCTGGCAGGCAAGTGCGCGAGCGATGACGACGCGCTGTCGCTGGCCGCCGGAGAGTTCATGCGGATAGCGCTGCGCAAAGCGCGTCGGCAGGCCGACGTCGGTCAGCAGGGTGGCGATCTTGTCCTTGAGCTCCGCTTTGGTGCAGAGCTTGTGGAAAAGGATCGGTTCGCCGACTGCCTCACCGATCGTCATGCGCGGGTTGAGCGTCGAATAAGGATCCTGAAAGACGATCTGCAGGTCGCGGCGGAAGGGCCGCATCTGCTTTTCATCAAGGGTCGCCAGGTCCTGGCCCTTGTAGACGACCTTGCCTGATGTCGCCTTGTAGAGGTTGAGGATGGTGAAGCCGGTGGTGGACTTTCCGCAGCCGGATTCGCCGACGAGCGAGAGGGTTTCGCCTTCCATGATGTCGAGATTGACGTTGTCCAGCGCATAGACGGTCGCCGAACGCTCGCCGAAGGCGCCGAGCTTGACGTGGAAATGCTTGACGAGGTTTTCGACCTTGAGCAGCGGTTGTGCACCCATCACGCAGCCTCCTGCATTTTCTGGACGACGAAGCAGGCCGTACGGTGGTTTCCGGCGCCTGACAGCGGTTCGAGTTTCGGTACGCGCTCGTGGCAAATGGCTTCCGCCAGCGGACAGCGTGGGGCAAAGGGGCAGCCTTTGGGGCGGCGACCCGGCTCCGGCGGCGTACCGCCGATGGACGAGAGCCGGCTTGCGGGCGCATCCGAGAGCTTCGGAATCGAGGCGAGCAGACCGCGCGTATAGGGATGGCTTGGGCGGGCATAAAGCTCGTCAACCGGGGCATCCTCGACGACGGTTCCGGCATAAAGCACGGCGACACGATCGACGAGACCGGCAATCAGCGCCAGGTCATGGGTAATCCAGACAACCGACATGCCGAGCTTGGCGCGCAGATCCTTCACCAGATCGACGATCTGCGCCTGAATGGTGACGTCGAGCGCCGTCGTCGGTTCGTCAGCGATCAGCAGTTTCGGATTGCAGGCAAGGCCGATCGCGATCATCACGCGTTGGCGCATGCCGCCGGAGAGTTCATGCGGATAAGCTTGCAGGCGCTCTTCCGGCCCGGGAATGCCGACGAGGCGCAGCAGTTCGACAGCGCGGACTCGCGCATCGGCCTTCTTCATTCCACGGTGATAGATCAAGGGCTCGCAGATCTGGTCGCCAATGCGCATCACCGGGTTGAGCGAGGTCATCGGATCCTGGAAGACGAAGCCGATGTCGCCGCCGCGCACCTTGCGCAGTTCCTTGTTCGACATCTTTTGCAGGTCGTGGCCGTCGAAGCTCGCGGATCCCTTGGTGACCTTGATCTTGTTGGGTAGAAGCCGCATCAGGCTCAGCATGGTCAGACTCTTGCCGCAGCCGGATTCGCCGACGACGCCAAGCGTCTCGCCCTTGTTGACGTGCAGATCGATGCCATCGACCACGACCGCCGGGCCGTTTCTGCCATCGATTTCGACCGTCAGGCCGCGGACATCGAGGAGTTTTTCGTTGGATCGGGTGGTGTTCATCACTTCGAACCCCGCGGATTGAGTGCGTCGTTGAGGCCATCGCCGAGGAAGCTGAAGGCGACCGAGGCAAGGCCGAGAACGGCTGCCGGGGCGGCCAGCAGATGCGGATAGTGCTGCCAGACGCGCAGACCGTCCGAGATCATGTTGCCCCAGCTTGGGGTAGGCGGGTTGACGCCGATGCCGAGGAAGCTGAAGGCGCTTTCCAGAACCATCGCGGTGCCAAGGCCGGCGCTGACGGAGACGATCAACGGGCCAAGCGCATTCGGAATGACGTAGCGCTTCATGATGATCCAGTTCGAAAGGCCGAGCGCCTGCGCGGCCGTGATGTAGGGCCGGCTGCGGATCGACAGCACCTGGGCGCGAACGAGACGCGCATAGGGCGGCCAGGAGATCAACGCCATCGAGCCGAAGACCAGAATGAAGTCGACCCAGATGGTCTGGCGATAGAAGGGATTGAGCGTCGCCAGATACTGCGCCTCCATCCATTTGGTGATGGGGGACTTCAGCGATGCATTGATGACGACGACGAGGAGCAGGTTCGGCACCGACATGGTCATGTCCGTCAGCCACATGATGACGCGGTCGAACGGATTGCCGAAGAAGCCAGCGATCGCGCCAAGGATCGTGCCGATAAATACGGCGATGACTGTGACGATGACCGCGACCAGGAAGGCCGTGCGGGTGCCGAAGACGACACGGCTGAACACATCGCGGCCGAGGTCGTCGGTACCGAAGAGATGTTGCAGCGATGGAACGGCGTTGCGGGCCTGCAGATTCTGGCTCAGGTAGTCATAGGGCGTCAGATACGGGCCAAAGATCGCTGTGAAAGCGAGGATTGCCACGACGATCAGGCCGAAGACGGCAAGCTTGTTGCGCTTCAGGCGATACCAGGCGTCGCGCCACAGGCTGACGGGTGCTTCTTCCTGAGCTGCGACGGGAGAGAGAGGGATGGCGGACATGGTCAGCGGCTCCTTCTTGCATCGTTGGCACGCGGATCAAGCAGCGGATAGAGAACGTCGACCAGAAGGTTCGAGATCATCACCAGGAAGGATCCGATGAGCGTGATCGCCAGAATGACTGGGTAGTCGGAATTGGTCAGCGCCTGCACGGTCAGGCGACCGAGGCCGGGAAGACCGAAGACGAGCTCAACGAAGATCGCGCCGTTGACAATGGTGATCATGATCAGGCCGAGCTGTGTCACGACGGGCGTCAGCACCGGGCGCAGGATATGGCGCAGCGCTACGACCATCTCGGGCACGCCCTTGGCGCGGGCGGTGCGGACGAAATCTTCAGACAGCACCTCGATGACGGCGGCGCGCGTTTGGCGGACGATCAGCGCGATTGGTTGAAATGAGAGCACGATGAGCGGCAACAGGATGCGCACATCGAAAACACCACCCCAGCCATACGGCACCTTGACCATCGGCAGCAGCACGATAAGGCCGACCATCAGCAGCGGGCCGGCGACATAGGCCGGGATCGCCCACAGAAAGAGCGCGCTGCCGAGGATCGTATAATCGAGGCGGCTGTTCTGGTTCATCGCGGCGATCATGCCAAGCGGAATGGCGATAACAGTCGTCAGGATGATGGAACAGAGCGCAAGCTTGAAAGAAACGGGGGCTGCGGCCGACACCATCGCCCAGACCGAGCGGCCGGATGTCAGCGAATTGCCGAACTGGCCATGCAGCAGGTTCCAGATGTAAAGGGCGAACTGTTCGATGAAGGGCCTGTTCAGGCCGGCACTTTCGCGGATGGCTTCGATGCGCTGCGGATTGTAGGCGACGTCGCCGGGTGCGCGCAGAAAGATCAACTTGATCGGATCGCCGGCGCCGTAGAAAGCCAGCGCGTAGACGGCCAGCATTACGATCAGCACGGACGGAATCCAGATGGCAAACCGGGTCAGCACATAGCGTAACAAGGTCATCTCCCACCGGTTGGCAGACACCTTCCGCGTCAAGGCGGACATGCGATGTCTTCTTGAAACTTGCGCGAAGGCCTTGCGGTCTTCGCGCGGTTGCTAATGTGCCCGAGGGCTATCTGTTTCAGAGTTTCGTGCCGGCTCAGCCGATCGAAATGTCCCAGGGCGCCACGACCTGCCAGTCGAGGTTCTTCTCCATTCCCTTGACCTCTTTGGTGGCCCAGCGGGACATCGCCTGAGAATACCACGGAATGAATGCCCAATCGTCGCGGAATGCCTTCTGGGCATCCTGGGCGAGCTTGACGCGCTGCGGATCATCGACGGCTTTCGTTGCCGCTTCGGCAAGTGCCGCATCGACCTTGTCGTTCTTGTAGCCGCCGAGCTTGTTCTGCGCGTTCGACGAGGTCGAGGCGATGCAGCCGGCGAGATAGGAAACGGCATCGGGAACACGAGTGCCGACGTCGTCGCGGAAGATCTGGACGGCGTTCTGGTCCGGACCGGCATAGGAGTCCTGCTGCGGCTTCATGTCGACGGCCGTGATGCCGAGGTTCTGGCGCCACTGCTCGGCAATGAACTGGGCCGCAGCCTCGATAGCCGGGGCGGAAATGCCGACGAAGAGGATCTTCGGCAGGCGCTCCGGACCACCGTAGGTCGATTCGGCAAGCAGCTTCTTTGCCGCGGCCGGATCGTACGGATAGGGCTCGAAGCCGGAATTTTCGGCGCCGGGAACGGAATTCAGGATCTGGTCGGCCTTCTTGTGCGGACCGTCAGGATAGGAAGCCTTGAAGAGGCCGTCGCGATCGATCGCCATGATCAATGCCTGGCGAACCTTCGGATCGTCCATCGGTGCGCGGGTGACGTTGAACCAGAAGTGCTGGCTGGTCGGGATCAGCGGACCGGCAGAGAATTCGGGGCCGAGGTCCTGGATAATCGTCGAGGTGACCAGTTCCGTATGTGCGTTGAACTCGCCGGACTTGATAAGCGACGTCGCGGTGACGTTGTCTTCGATCGAGGTGATTTCGATGCGCGCGAGCTTCGGCTTAGGCCCGAAGAAGTTCTCGTTCGGCTCGAACACCAGCTTGCCGGCGTCGATGTCGATGCTCGTCAGCTTGAACGGGCCGGAATAGACGGCGCTGCTGTCGGGCTTGTACCAGTCCGCCACTTCCTCGCCGTCACTACCACGAGACTGCGCGGCCTTGGTGATCGGTGCGATATGGTTGGCAAGGCGCATGAAGAAGATCGGGTCGGCTTCCGCCAGCGTCACAACGACGGTGCCTTCGTCAGGCGTGGCGACGCCCGTCAGTTCGTTGCCGGAACCGGCGCCGATTTCCTTGTAACCCTGAACCTTGCTCAGTACCTGGTCGGCACGCTGGCTCTTGGTGTTGGGCATGGAGGCCACTTCCCAGGATCCCTTGACATCAGCCGAGGTGATCTTGCTGCCATCCGAGAAGACAGCCTTGGGATCGATCTTGAAGGTCCAGACCTTGTTGTCTGGCGACTCCCAGCTGGTGAAGACGTATGGCTTGATCTTGCCTTCGCTGTCGAAATACATCGGCGAGGCCCACCAGATCGAGTTCCAGCGGAACGGAACGCCGCCACCGCGCAACGGCGACCAATCCTGGTTGAAGGCCGGATTGGCAACCTTCAACACCTGACCGTCATCGGCCAGCACGATGCGAGCATTCATGCCGAAGATTGTGAGGCCGACGCCGGCGGCGAGGCCAAGCTTCAACGCGTCGCGACGCGACATCTGCGCTTTCTGCGCAATATTCCCTTCATTCCGATCAGTCATCGTGTCCTCCCATGACAAAATCAGTGACGGCACCACTTTCACTCTGTTCCCGAAAGTGCGTCACGACATGGCGCAGACACTCGCTCGATAATGTAAATATGTCAACATAAATTAATCGATGGCGCTCTCGGCAAAACGAACGAAATATTTTCTTTAGTTTTTTCAACATGTTAAAAAATCACAACTGACGCTCTCTGTATTGTCATATTGACAACAAAGCTTCAGGGGATGAAGAAAACGCCATCTTGCGGGCCGGATTTCCGGTCGCTGCCGCTTTTTTCGCGGCGTTCATCCGAGGAGGACGATATGAGCAATCACAAGATTACAGGCGTATTTAGCGCGGCCGCGACGCCACTCAATGCGGATGGCAGCCCGGATCTCAGCCTTTTCACCGAGCACTGCCAGCGACTGTTGCAGGAAGGGTGCCACGGCATCGCCCTGCTGGGCACGACGGGGGAAGCAAACTCTTTCTCCTCCAGCGAGCGCCGTGCAATTCTCGAGGCAGCGCTCAAGGCGGGCGTGCCGGCCGACAAGCTGCTCCCGGGGACGGGTGTCGTTGCCATTCCTGAAACCGTCGAATTGACCAAGCACGCCCTTTCGCTCGGCGTGACGAAGGTCGTGATGCTGCCGCCCTTCTACTACAAGGGAGTCTCCGACGACGGATTATTCGCCGCCTACTCGCAGGTCCTGGAAAAGATCGCCGACGCCCGGCTGCAGGTCATTCTCTACCACATCCCGCAGGTTTCGGGCGTTCCGCTTTCGATTCCGCTGATCGGCCGATTGATAGAAGCCTTCCCCGACACGGTCGTCGGGATCAAGGAATCGGCCGGCGATTTCAATAACATGCAGGCGATCATCGGAGCTTATCCGGGCTTCTCCGTGTTGGCGGGCGCCGATCCGCTGCTCTTGCCGCTGCTGAAGGCCGGAGGTGCGGGCTGCATCACGGCAACCTCCAATCTCGTCGCGAATTCGCTGCGAACCGTATACGACAAGGTGCATGACGAGACGCAGGCCGGCGCCGTCGAGGCCGCCCAGGCTCGCATCAACGCCTATAGAACGCTTTCCAATTCCTACGTGCAGATCCCGACCATCAAGGCCATGGTCGGGCTGAAGACCGGCAACGCTGCCTGGAAGCGCACGCGCGCGCCGCTGATGCCGATCAGCGATGCCGACTACGTCGCGCTTTCCGAAGCCTACGCCAAGCTGCCGTAGGGAGCGCGACCATGAGTTCCACAGCTTTGCCAGCCGAGGCCGTTCCGGCGCTGATGACCGGAGAGATCGTCGCGAACGCGAACGAAAGGGGGCGCGCAGATGCCTATCTGCCCTCCCCTTGCATCCAGAACCATGCCGCCAACCTCGCCTTTCTGCCTGGCGGGACGCTCACCTGCGTTTGGTTTGGCGGCACGATGGAGGGGATGGGCGACATTTCCATTTACATGTCGCGGCTTGCCCCGGATGCCAATGTTTGGTCGCAGCCGGAGAAAATGTCCGACGACCCGACCAAATCCGAGCAGAATCCGCTGATTTTCACGGCTCCAGATCGAAAAGTCTGGCTGCTTTACACCTCGCAGACCTCGGGGAATCAGGATGGTTCTGTTGTCAAATGTCGGACCTCCGAGGATGGCGGCAAAACCTTCGGAGAGGTCCGCCTTCTCTGCGACATCCCAGGCACCTTTGTTCGCCAGCCGATCATCGTCAACAAGGCCGGCGCTTGGCTCCTGCCGGTCTTTCGCTGCATCGGATTGCCCGGCGAGCGCTGGACTGGCGACGTGGACACGGCAGGCGTGCTGATCTCCCGCGACCAAGGTGAGAGTTGGGCTATGACCGAGGTCCCTGATAGCATTGGGGCGGTCCATATGAACATCGTTCCGACAGACGATGGCAACCTTGTCGCCTTCTATCGAAATCGGTTCGCCGAATCCGTCTTGTGCAGTCGCTCGAGTGATGGCGGCGAGCATTGGAGTGCGCCGCAGCCGATCGATCTGCCGAACAACAATTCGTCAATTCAGGCGACAAAGCTCAAAAACGGCGTGATAGCAATGGTTTATAACCATTCCAATGCGTCGATGTCGGACGCTCGGCGCCTTTCGCTCTACGATGAGATCGAAGGTGACGATGAGATCAAGGCGGCGTCGGCACCGGCGATCGAGCGCCGCAAGGCCGTCTGGGGCGTTCCCCGCGCCCCGCTCAGTCTCGCCTTCTCCAACGACGGCGGCGCAAGCTTCCCACGTCGTATCGACCTCGATACCGGCGATGGATATTGCCTGAGCAACAACTCGAAGGACTCGGTGAATCGCGAGTTTTCCTACCCTTCGATTGTCCAGGGACCAGATGGCGCCGTGCACATCGCCTATACCTACTATCGCCGAGCCATCAAATACGTCCGGCTTTCGGCGGATATGATTGCCTGACGCCTTCACAGGTTGTCAGTTGTGAACCTCATCGATCCGACCCGGCTTCATCAGAGCATGAAACGCGTTGGATTGGGTGTTTGTTTTTGACAACTTTTGCGCCCTACTTCCGACGATTCGGTGCTGGCTCTCTCGGCGCCGCCAAACAACGGATCGCATGAGTGTTATAATCAATTTCAATATGTTAGCTTATGCAATGTATCTTCTTTCCTGCGATGGTTTCGAGGAGAAATGCGATTTATTTCGACACTATCGAATGTGTCGCTTGCCAAATACACGATCATTGTATAACAAATTTACATCTTTTGCGACCTGATGTGTCGCTAGCACTTGCAGGGGAGGACTGGTCCGGTGGTTAGCTTGGATTCGCCTATCACAATCGTTCGGCCGCATCTGATCGAGTTCGGTGTCGGTACGGCGGAGCGGCTCGGCAAGTGGGCCGGCGAGAAGGGTTATCGCCGGACTCTCGTCATTTCCGACGCCTTCAATGCGACGCGGGTCGATGCGCTTGCCCTCAAGGGTGAGGTCACGGTGTTTGCCGATGTGACGCCCGAGCCCGACATTACCAATCTCGACAAGGTGCTGGCGGCGGCGAACGCGGCGGATGCGCAGCTTGTGGTCGGCTTCGGCGGCGGGAGCGCCATGGATCTTGCCAAGCTCGCAGCTGTTCTCGCCGGCTCATCGCAAACGCTTCATGACGTCGTAGGACCGAACAAGGTCCACGGACCGCGCCGCGTTGCTCTGGCGCAGGTGCCGACCACATCAGGCACGGGAAGCGAGGCCGGCATCAGAGCTCTGGTCACTGACCCGAAGACGATGGCGAAGCTCGCCGTCGAAAGCATGCACATGTTGGCCGATATCGCGGTTGTCGACCCGGCGCTTACCTTCAGCGTGCCTGCGCGCACGACCGCAGCGACGGGCGTCGATGCCATGGCACATTGTGTCGAGGCATTCACCAATCGCAAGGCGCATCCGATGATTGATCTCTACGCCATCGAGGGTACGCGGTTGGTCGGAAAGTATCTCGCGCGGGCGGTCAAGGACGGATCCGACGCCGAGGCGCGTGCGGGCCTGTCGCTTGCCTCGCTCTATGGCGGCTTCTGTCTTGGCCCGGTCAATACGGCTGGCGGCCATGCACTCGCCTATCCGCTCGGTACACGCTGGCATGTCGCGCATGGCGCGGCAAACGCCCTGATCTTTCCGCATGTTCTCGCATTCAACACCCCGGCCGTGCCCGCAAAGACCCGTGCCGTCATGGACGCGCTTGGTCGCGAGACCTCCGACGAGATCGCGTCGGTGTTCGATGCCGCCTACTCCTTCTGCGCCGAACTCGGGATTGAGATGAAACTCTCCGGCCTCGGCGTTCCGGAAAGCGATCTGGATGCGATGGCCGAGGATGCCTTTGCCATCCGCCGCCTGCTCGACAATAATCCGCGCGACCTGTCGCGCGCCGATATCCGCTCGATCTACGAAGCCGCCTTCTAAGGCGCGCTTCCATTCAAAGAGGACCGTGAGTGATGGACAGAAATGCGAAAGTCGCCGTGACGCTCGGCGATCCGGCGGGCGTCGGCCCCGAGGTGATCGTCAAGGCGCTCGCCACGATGCCGGAACAGGAGCGGCGCGATTTCGTCATCGTCGGTAACACGGAGGCGCTCGAGCGCGCCAATCGAACGGCAGCAACCGGACTTTCCTTTGCGCCGGCGGATGCAGCGGTCGCCGGCAAGATTGCCGTCGACGAGGTGGACCTCGGCGCACCGTTACCGGAGATCGGCAAGGTGAGCCCCGTGGCGGGCGATGCCTCGGTTCGCTACATCAGCCGCGCGGTCGATCTTGCGATGTCGGGCGACGCCGATGTCATCGTCACCGCGCCGATCAATAAGGAAGCAATGAACCTTGCTGGCCACCACTATGATGGTCACACCGGCCTGCTGGCGCACCTGACGGGCTCCAAGAGCTCGTTCATGCTGCTCGCCTCGGAGCGGCTCAACACCATCCATGTCTCGACCCATATTTCGCTGAAGGGCGCGATCGAGCGCGCGAGGACCGAGCGCGTGCTGGCGACGATCGAGGCAGGCCACAACCACTTCATGCGCCTTGGCAAGAAGGCGCGCATTGCGGTCGCGGGCCTCAATCCGCACTGCGGCGAAAACGGTCTGTTTGGCACCGAGGATACCGAGTTCCTGGCCCCGGCCGTCGAGCTGGCGCAGGCGAAGGGGATCGATGTCGTTGGTCCGATCTCGGCGGATACGGTCTTTGCCCGTGCCTATAACGGCGCCTTCGATCTCGTCATCGCGCAGTATCACGATCAAGGCCATATCCCGATCAAGCTCATTGCCTTCGACACGGCGGTCAACGTCTCGCTCGGCTTGCCGATCGATCGCGTGTCGGTCGACCACGGGACGGCCTTCGATATTGCCGGAACGGGCAAGGCCAACCACGTGAATATGCTCTCGGCCATTGCCTATGCGCGGCTGATGGCGCGGTCTCCACGCCGACGGGCGGCTTAACGCTTCGGGTGCTTGTTGCATTGTCAGCGGCGCAGCGTTGCGCCGCCTGCCGCTTTGCTCGTTGGAGGAAATGAGCGATGGAAAAGACTGTTGTCATTCTCGGTGGCGAACTGGCGCCGGAAGGTCGCTCGCTTCTGGAAGAGGCCGGAGCAAGCGTCATTGCCACACCGCCCTATATCGACCGGCAAGCCGTTATCGAAACAATGAAGGCCCACCGACCGGATGCCGTCATCGTGCGATTGCTGGCCGATCTTCTTAGTTCGGAGGAAATGCAGGCGGGCGGAAAGCTCCGGCACATCGCCAAGCACGGCGTCGGGACGAATGACATCGATGTGAAGGCAGCCACTGCGCTCGGCATTCCGGTGTCGATGGCTACGGGCAGCAACGGGCACTCCGTTGCCGAGCATGCGCTCGCGCTGATCATGGCGCTGGTCAAGGATCTGCCGCGCCAGGACGCGCTGATCCGGGACGGCATCTGGGACAAGAACCAGTACAAGGGACGCGAGCTGCGCGGCCAGCGGCTTGGCCTCGTCGGTTTCGGCTTCATCGGCCAGACGCTGGCGAAAATGGCCGGCGCGATCGGCATGACCGTCTCAGCCTTCGATCCGCACGCGCCGGACAGCGCCTTTGGCGATGAGGTCAGCCGCGAAACAGATCTCGATACGCTTCTTGCGGACTCCGATATCGTCAGTTTGCACTGTCCGTTGACACCTGAGACGCAAGACCTGATCGACGCCCGCCGCATCGGCCTGATGAAACAAGGTGCGTTCCTGATCAACACGGCGCGGGGCGAAGTCGTCGATGAGAAGGCATTGGTCGCTGCCCTCGAAGATGGGCACCTCGCCGGAGCCGGTCTCGACAGTTTCGCCGTCGAGCCGCCGGGCATCGACAATCCCCTGTTAGAGCTTTCGAACACGCTCGTCACGCCACATGTCGCGGGCGTGACGCTCGACGCGAAACGCGCCGTTTCCATCATGTCGGCCGAGAACGTGCTTGCCGCGCTCGACGGTGTGACGCTTCACCCGCGCTTTCTGGCGCGCTGACCCGGCGGCCCGGTGCCGGCAAATAATGGAGTAAGCCATGGGCGAGACATCCGACATCCGCTACGCGCCAGATAGGCTGCGCCAATTTGCACGGGCGGTGTTTGCCGCTGCCGGGCTCGAGGAGGAGAAAGCGGCCGCCGTCGCCCACTATCTCCTCGAAGCCGATCTGATGGGACACACGACGCATGGTTTGGCATTGGCCGGCTGGTATCTCCAAAGTATCGCCGATGGCGTGATGAAGCGCGAAGGTCTGCCGGAGGTGGTCTCCGACCGCGGGCCGGCCATTGCGTGGCAGGGGCAGCGCCTGCCCGGTGCCTGGCTGACATCGGAGGCGGTGAAGCTTGCCTGCGAGCGTGCGGCGACCTACGGCACGGCGACGATCGCAATCGCCGACAGCCATCACATCGGTTGCCTTGCCGCATATCTCACCATCGCGACCGATCGCGGCTATATGGTCAGCATCGCGAGTTCCAGTCCATCGGGGGCGCAGGTCGCGCCCTTCGGCGGGCGAAAGGGCATCTACACGCCGAATCCCGTCGCCCATGGCATTCCGACGCCCGGCGATCCGATCCTGATCGATATCAGCGCCTCGATCACGACGGTCAACATGGCGCAACGTCTGGTCCGCGAGGGCCGACAATATGATCATGCGTGGCTGATGGACGAGAACGGCGAGCCCAGCCGTGATCCGCGAGTGATCGAACGCGGTGGCACGCTTATGCCGGTCGGAGGGCTCGATCATGGCCAGAAGGGCTATGGCATGGCGCTTCATGTCGAAGCCTTCACCCAAGGTCTTTCAGGGCTTGGCCGCGTCGACGGGCTGAAGGGTACCAATGCTGCTGTCACCGTCCAGGTTTTCGATCCTGACGCATTTGGGGGTCGCGATGCCTTTCTGCGGCAGACCGGCTGGCTCGCCGATGCGTGTCGCAGCAATCCGCCGCGACCCGGCGTTGCCCGCGTTCGGCTGCCCGGGGAAAACGGCCTGGCGCGCAAACGCTCTGCCCTGGCGGATGGGGTCGCCCTGCACTCCAACATCATGGCATCGCTCGCGTCCCATGCCGAGCGGCTCGGCGTCGCAATGCCCTAGCTTCGGGGCCAACGCTCATCTGGAACAAAAGCACGTGGAGAGTTCGATCGAGCCGTTTCGATCACCGCTCACAGCCGCTAAGTGTTTACAAAGCGTAAACAGTCGGAGGGATGAGGTGAGAAGTTTTGCAGCAGGTCTGACCGCAGCTCATTTGGAGCAAATGCTCGCACCCTACATCGCCGACCGGCAAGGTGAAGCGGGTCGCGGCAATGCCGAGCGTGGTGACGAGCGCGAAACCGCCCCGACCAAGAAAGGCGCGGAGGATGCCTGGACATCGCCTCGCAACTAAATTCCGCTGGCCGTTTTTCGAGATCCGAGAACCGACGACTTTGGCGCGGCCGAACGTCGGTTTTTTGCTGCCCGGCGATCTCGCCAAGCCCCAGCACGCATTTCTAATGTCTTGAAAACACAAGCGATCGTCAGGCCAAAGCCTGAAAAAAGATCACTTGTTAGAAGGAAATTTGGAGCGGGCGAAGGGATTTGAACCCTCGACCCCAACCTTGGCAAGGTTGTGCTCTACCCCTGAGCTACACCCGCTCAATCCGCATCGGTCCGGGGTAGTTGTGAGGACCGTGGGCGCCACCTTGCGGCGACGGGCGCTATATCGCCCAAACGATTTTCAAATGCAACAGGGAAATGACGGAAATTCGAAGAAAAATTTGCCTGCCTCGTTCGGAGACATCGGAAGTGCCGCAAATGCAGGGCAAAGCGTCGACTGGGAGCGTTGCAAAAGATGATGGCGGGACGTAATCAGGCATGCATCCACTTTCCCGACCGCATGGATTTTCCGATGACCGACGAGACGCCGAAGACGAGAGACGACCTTTTTGCCTTTCTTGATGGCTTGGATATCAAGCACAGCACCAAAAACCATGCGCCTGTCTTTACGGTTGCCGAATCGGTCGCACTGCGTGACGAGATCCCCGGCGGCCACACGAAAAACCTCTTCGTCAAAGACAAAAAGGATCAGTTCTTCCTGCTGACGGTTGAAGAAAATGCGACTGTAGATCTGAAGACGGTGCACACGCTGATCGGCGCCGCCAGCAAGGTCTCCTTCGGAAAGCCGGAAAGGCTGATGGAGTATCTTGGGGTTGCGCCCGGTTCGGTCACGGCCTTTGGGGCCATCAATGACACCGGTGGAAATGTGACGTTCGTTCTCGATGCCGATCTGATGAAGGACGAGATCATCAATTGCCACCCACTGTCCAATGATGCAACGACTTCGATTGCAAGCGGAGATCTTATTCGCTTTATGGAAGCGACGGGACATAAGCCGCTTGTCTTGAAAGTGACGTCCTGACATACGATTTTAGCGCTAGAAAAGCCGGCTGACCGGCACGGCGGGAGATATCCATGAGCGGCAACGACAATCCTTACAGCAATTCCTTTGGCCAGATGACGGCAACGGCGAATTATGGGGCGGCCCCGGCTGCGGGCGCGGGCGGTTACATCAAGGATACGACGACCGCGAATTTCGCGAAGGATGTCATCGAGGAATCTCGCAACCAGCCGGTTCTGGTCGATTTCTGGGCACCGTGGTGTGGTCCCTGCAAGCAGCTGACCCCAGTGCTGGAAAAGGTCGTCAATGAAGCGCAAGGGCGCGTCAAGCTGGTCAAGATGAACATCGATGACCATCCGTCGATCGCAGGCCAGCTTGGTATCCAGTCGATTCCGGCCGTAATCGCCTTCGTCGGCGGTCGTCCCGCCGATGGTTTCATGGGCGCTGTGCCGGAGAGCCAGATCAACCAGTTCATCGATCGGATCGCCGGTCCGGCCGGCGCCGACCAGGCGGCCGAAATCGAAGGCGTCCTCAAGGAGGCGAACGAGTTGTTGGCATCGGGCGATATCAATGGTGCCGCACAGCTTTACGGCGCCGTCATGCAGGCCGATCCCGAGAATGCGAAGGCTTTGGCGGGAATGGCCGAATGCATGATTGCCGCAAACCAGCACGAGCGTGCGCGCGAGGCGCTGACTGACCTGCCTGAGGAGATGGCGAAGGACCCGGCGATCCAGGCTGTATCGACGAAGCTCGATCAGATCGAGGAGGCGCGCAAGCTTGGTGATCCCGTCGCTCTGGAGCAGGACCTAGCGCGAAATCCCGACGATCATGAGGCCCGCCTGAAGCTTGCCAAAATCCGCAACGTCGAGGGTCGGCGCGAAGAATCGGCAGAGCATCTGCTTTATATCATGCGCAAGGACCGCGCTTTCGACGACGATGGCGCTCGCCGGCAACTGCTGCAGTTCTTCGACGTCTGGGGCTTCAAGGATCCTGCGACGGTTTCGGCACGGCGCAAGCTCTCGGCCATGCTATTTTCGTAATTCGGGCTTCAAGTTTCGATCGCCTGCCCTTGCGTTTTCGGGGGCGGGCCCCACATTCCCGATTGTGCGGGCGCATCCTGTCGCGTCCGCGGGTGACGCAGGACCAGTCTCTATGCAAGTGGGGAATGCACGATACTTAAAGCCCGGTGATCTGCCCGATACGATCGCTGTCTTTCCGCTTGGCGGTGCGCTTCTGTTGCCCACAGGCCAGCTACCCCTCAATATCTTCGAGCCGCGTTATCTCGCGATGTTCGACGCCGCTTTGTCGGGAAATCGACTGATCGGCATGGTCCAGCCCGCGTTGGGGGACCAGGAAGGGCAGGGCGAGGTTCTGGCCCCGGTTGGCTGCCTTGGACGCATTACATCCTTCGCCGAAACAGGGGATGGTCGCTACATCGTTTCCCTCACCGGCATCTGCCGTTTTCGCCTTCTAGAGGAGCGCGAGACGCACAATCCGTTCCGGACCTTCCGCATAGCACCGTTCATTGCCGATCTCTCGGCACGCGATGAGGAGGACGCTGTCGATCGCGCCGCGCTTCTGGCTGCTTTCAAGGCCTATCTCGATGCAAACAAGCTCGAGGCCGATTGGGAAAGCGTCGAGCGCGCCAGCAACCTGACGCTCGTCAATTCGCTGGCAATGATGTCACCCTTCGGGCCTGCCGAGAAGCAGGCGCTCCTGGAGGCGCCCGACCTAAAGACACGAGCGGAAACGCTGATCGCGATCACCGAGATCGTGCTGGCGCGTGTCTTCGGTGACTCGGACACCGTTCTGCAGTAAAACGGATTCATGGACGAAAAACTCAGCCGCGTTGATCCGAAGCTTCTCGAACTGTTGGTATGCCCCCTGACAAAGGGTCGGCTAACATATGACCGCGAGCACAATGAACTCGTGTCGGAGAAGGCGCGCCTCGCCTATCCGATCCGTGATGGCATTCCGATCATGCTGGTCTCGGAGGCCCGTGGACTGGACGACTGACTAGATCGTCTGTCCTGCGAGCAGGCGAGGATTGTCCTTGGCTGTGGTGCCGGCCGCCTGGCCGATGAAGAACGACTTCAGGCCGGGAAGCCGATCGACGATGCCGAGGCCGAAATCGCGGGCGATGCGCAGCGGCGCCAGGTCATTCGAGAAGAGCCGATTGAGTACGTCGGTCGTGACGCCCATACGGAAGGTGTCAAAGCGGCGCCATGCCTGATAGCGCTCGAGAATGTTGATCGAGCCGATATCAAGGCCAAGCCGGTCGGCCTCGACAACGGTTTCGGCAAGGGCTGCGACATCCTTGAAGCCGAGGTTCAGGCCCTGGCCGGAAATCGGATGGATGCCGTGAGCCGCATCGCCGGCGAGCGCCACACGCGGAGCGACGAATGCCCGCGCCAGCGTCAATCCGAGCGGGAAGGCGCGCTTGTCACCGACAGTTCTCAACGTGCCAAGCTTGTGACCGAAGCGGCGCTCCAGTTCCTCTTCAAAGATGAGATCGTCGGACGTGACCAGACGGTTTGCTTCCGGCGTTGGCTCCGTCCAGACGAGCGAAGAGCGGTTTCCTTTCAGCGGCAGGATCGCAAACGGGCCAGACGGAAGGAAATGCTCTTCGGCGCAGCCGTGATGCGGACGCTCATGCTCGACCGTTGTGACAATTCCCGACTGACCATAGTCCCAGGACACGGTCTTGATGCCTGCCAGATCCCTTAAGTGTGAGCGGACGCCGTCGCAGGCGACAACAAGTCGGGCTTCCAACACGCTGCCATCCGAGGCGGTGACGGTTGCGTGCGTATCTTCCACGGAGAGACCGGTTGCGCTGAAGCCGTGGTGAATTTCGATGCCAAGGCGCTCGCATGCGCCCCGCAGCGCCCGGACGAGCGTGACATTCGAAATCATGTGCGCGAAGGGCCGTCCATCCTCCACTTCGCCATCGAAGGTCAGGAAAACCGGCCGTACGGGATCTGCGGTTTTCGAATCGGTAACGATCATCTTGGTGATCGGCTGCGCCTCGGGCTCGATCTCATCCCAGATGCCGAAAACCTCGAGCATCCGGGTGGCGGCGGCGATAATCGCCGAGGCACGCATGTCCTTCTGCCAGACGCCCGCAGGTGCTGCCTCGACGACCACGATATCGAGATGAGGTGCTGCCTGCTTGACCGCTACGGCCGCGGAAAGACCGACATAACCCGCGCCTACAACCAGCATGTCCCGCATGGAGTTCCGTTCCGTTTCTTGTGAATATCGTATTGATCTATATAGATCATCGCTGCCGCACTTCCTACCGTCCGGAGCTATACAAAATGACGCGTGACACCGAAAAACCGACTGCGATGGAGACGCTGCTTTCCACGCTGGACCTTGAACCGATCGAGGTCGACATCTTTCGTGGACGCAGCCCGCAGGTTGGTTGGCAGCGTGTTTTTGGCGGTCAGGTGATCGCGCAGGCGCTGATGGCAGCACAGCGCACGGTGGCGCGCGACCGCATTGTACATTCGCTGCACGCCTATTTCATGCGCCCTGGCGATCCTTCGGTGCCGATCGTCTATCAGGTCGAGCGGATTCGCGATGGGTCGAGTTTCAATACACGCCGCGCCGTCGCCATCCAGCATGGAGAGGCGATATTCGCTCTCTCTGCCTCATTCCAGATCGAGGAGCCCGGCTTCGGCCACCAGATCCTCATGCCGGATGTTCCCGCTCCTGAGAAGCTGCTCGATGAACGGCAGATCGCAGCACAGTTTCTTGCCAACGCGCCGGCACCGATTCGCAAATATTGGGAGCGTGAACGGCCGATCGAGATCCGGCCGATATCGCTGACGCATTATTTCTCGGATGAGAAGCTCGATCCGGTTCAGCATGTCTGGGTGCGGGCGACGGGGCCGGTTCCCGACGATCGCTATTATCAGGCGGCGATCCTGGCTTATCTTTCCGACATGACCCTGCTCGACACATCGCTTTATCCGCATGGAACGTCGATCTTCGATCAGACGATCCAGGTTGCGAGCCTCGATCACTCGATGTGGTTCCATCGGCCAACCAAACTCGACGATTGGCTTCTTTATACGCAGGACAGTCCTTCGGCTTCCGGCGCGAGGGGCCTCACTCGCGGTAGCTTGTTTACGAGGGACGGTACCCTGATTGCGTCGGTGGCGCAGGAGGGGCTGATTCGTAAAAGGGCAAATGAATAAAATGTAGGCACATTTGTTCATTTGGGTATTTTTTGAGCGATTATTGGGCAGTCATTTGCCTGTTTATTAGTGCCGCTTTATATAACCATTATATTTCAATATGTTAGCTTCCTCGTGGGAATCTGGCACGCTCCTTGAATGTATATCCCCGGTCGCTGTTCGTGAACGTCAGCGGCAAGGAGAGTCGGCTCCGCGCCGAGGATAACGAAGGATGGGAAACCAGATGAAAATTGTGATGGCCATTATCAAGCCGTTCAAGCTGGACGAGGTGCGCGAAGCCCTCACGGCGATCGGCATCCAGGGCCTGACCGTGACCGAAGTGAAGGGCTACGGGCGCCAGAAGGGGCATACTGAGATTTATCGCGGCACGGAATATGCGGTGAGCTTCCTGCCGAAGCTCAAGATCGAAATCGCGGTTGCTTCCGAACTCGTCGACAAGGCCGTTGAGGCCATCGTGTCATCCGCCAAGACCGGCCAGATCGGCGATGGCAAGATCTTCGTTTATTCGATCGACCATGCCGTGCGCATCCGCACCGGCGAAACCGACACAGAAGCGCTGTAAGAGCGGCAGAGCAAGGGAGCCTCTTTCAATGTCAATCTCGAAATTTTCCTCCACATATGCGCGGCTTGCTGCTGCGTCTGCCGCGCTGCTCGCGCCGGTCGCCGCCTTCGCGCAGGATGCCGCCACGACGGCTGCGCCTGCTGCCGCCGCTGCTGCTCCTGCGATGACGGTCGACAAGGGTGACAACACGTGGATGCTCATCTCCACCGTGCTTGTCCTGCTGATGACAATTCCGGGCCTCGCCCTTTTCTACGGTGGCCTCGTCCGCGCCAAGAACATGCTTTCCGTTCTCATGCAGGTCTTCATGATCACGGCCGTGGTCATGATCATCTGGGTTACCTACGGCTATTCGCTGGCCTTTACGGACGGCGGTTCGCTCAACAGCTTCGTCGGCGGCTTCTCGAAGGCATTCCTTGCAGGCGTCGACACGACCACCCTGTCAGAGACCTTTACGAAGGGCGTTGCAATTCCCGAGCTGACCTTCGTTTGCTTCCAGATGACCTTCGCCTGCATCACGCCAGCCCTGATCGTCGGCGCCTTTGCCGAGCGCATCAAGTTCTCGGCCGTCATGCTGTTCGTGGTTCTGTGGGTCACTTTCGTCTACTTCCCGATGGCACACATGGTCTGGTTCTGGGGTGGCCCAAGCTCCTACACTTCGCCGTCTGGCCTGATCTTCTCCTACGGAGCGCTCGACTTCGCCGGCGGCACGGTCGTCCACATCAATGCCGGTATTGCCGGTCTGATCGGCGCCATCATGCTCGGCAAGCGCACGGGCTATAAGAAGGAAATCATGGCACCGCACTCCATGACCCTCACGATGGTCGGTGCTTCGCTTCTGTGGGTCGGCTGGTTCGGCTTCAATGCCGGATCGAACCTCGAAGCAAATGCCTACGCCTCGCTCGCGATGATCAACACCTTTGTCGCAACGGCTGCTGCCGCTGTGTCCTGGTGCCTCGTTGAAAACTTCACCCGCGGCAAGGCTTCAATGCTCGGTGCAGCTTCGGGCGCTGTCGCTGGTCTCGTTGCCGTTACCCCGGCAGCTGGCTTCGCCGGCCCAATGGGTTCGATCGTTCTCGGCCTCATCGTCTCGCCGGTCTGCTACTTCTTCGTTGACGTCGTGAAGAACAAGTTCAACTACGACGACTCGCTCGATGTCTTCGGTGTTCACTGCATCGGTGGTATCCTCGGCGCCATCGGCACCGGTATCCTGGTCAACCCGGCACTCGGCGGCGCAGGCATTGTCGATTACTCGACGGCCGATTTCGCCGCCGGCTATCCGGGCACGGCGACGCAGGTCTTCGCTCAGCTGAAGGGCGTCCTGACAACGATCGCATGGTCGGGTATCGGTTCCCTGATCCTCTACAAGATCGTTGATGTCGTTATCGGTCTGCGCGTCTCTGTCGAAGCCGAGCGCGAAGGTCTCGACCTTTCGACCCACGGCGAAGCCGCTTACCACGCGTAATCAAGGCATTGCGGCGCTGGCGCAAGCCGGCGCCGCTGAACAGCCCGTCGCGGCCTATTCATCCGAATAGACCGCTCTTGGCCCGGACCTCCATAGGTTCGGGCTTTTTTATTTTCCGCTGCAAGATGTGGGGGCGGCATGGTTAATACCGCTTTAACTGTCCTCTGATTAGGTGGGGCGAAGGTACTGAGCGCAGACGCTTGGCGATTCGAACGCTCTCACGCATTGGACGGGTACACACATGGCAAGAAGCACATCGCCAGCAATGGATGGCCGGCCGGACCGTTTTTCCCTCTCGGGTTTCATGTTCCGGCAGGCGCAGACCCTTTTTGGCTTCGCCATCTTCCTGCTGCTCGCATTGGCGGTCGCAGCGCTCGCGACCTGGAACGTCGCGGACCCGAGCTATTCCTATGCGACCGGGAACCAACCGACGAACATCCTGGGTTATGGCGGCGCCGCGTTCGCCGACATCGCCATGCAATTCTTTGGCCTGGCCAGTGTCGTGGCGCTTCTGCCGGTTGTCGCTTGGGCTCTCGCTCTGATCTCAGGCAGGCGTTTCAGCCGCATTCCCGCGCGCGCCGCAGCCTGGGGCTTGGGTTCCGTGCTCTCCTCCGCCGTTATTGGCTGCTTCCCGCCACCACTCACCTGGCCGATCCCGAATGGCATCGGCGGCGTTATTGGCGATATGATCCTGCGGTTTCCTGCCTTGTTCGTCGGTGCCTATCCGACGGGCGCTTTTGCGACCGCCGTCGGTTGCGTGTTCGCTGTCCCGACCGTCTGGATGATGCTGTTTGCTGCCGGCATCGTCGGTCGCAGCGAGGACGATGAAGAGGAGGCCGAGGAAGCCTACGCAAGCACTCGCTCCAAGCTGCGCTCGGTCGGCGACGAAGATGAAGATGACGATGAAGGCGGCTGGCTTGCCTTCGGTGCGCTGACGCACGCCTGGTACATGAGCCAGGCCCGAATGCGCCGGCTGCTCGGCATGGGTCCGCGCAAGCGCCGGCAGGATGATTTCGAGTCGCCGTACGACTTCAACGACGACGAGTTTGGCAAGCTGAACGAACCGGTTCGCGCAAAGGCGCCGGCCGGGCGCGGCGATCGCATGGAGCCATCAATGGAGCCGCGCGCTGCCTCGCAGCGCCGCATTGTTTCTACGCCGTCCATTTCGTTGAACAATGATGACGATGACGACGATCTGCCGTTCGACGACATGCCGCCGCGGCCGGCCGATATCCTGCCTGATGACGATGACTGGATGATTCGCGCGCCGGCCAAGGCGACCGGGCGCGCGGAACCGCGCGTCGTGCAGCCTCCGGCGCGGCCGAAACCTGGTGCGCGTCTCGAACGGGAGCAGCAGGGATCGTTCATTCGTCCCGAGGGCTTCCAGCTTCCGTCGATGCACCTTCTCGCGGAACCGAAGAATGTCGTGCGAGATTCAACACTATCTGCCGACGCGCTGGAACAGAATGCGCGCATGCTCGAGGGCGTGCTCGAGGATTTCGGCGTCAAGGGCGAGATCATCCACGTTCGTCCCGGTCCGGTCGTCACGCTTTACGAACTGGAACCTGCGCCTGGCATCAAGTCGTCTCGCGTCATCGGCCTTGCCGACGATATTGCCCGTTCGATGAGCGCGATCGCTGCCCGCGTCGCCGTCGTGCCGGGTCGCAACGCGATCGGCATCGAACTGCCGAACTCCACGCGCGAAACCGTCTATCTGCGTGAACTCATCGCTTCCCGTGACTTCGAGGGCTCCAAGGCCAAGCTTGCCATGGCGCTCGGCAAGACGATCGGCGGCGAGGCCGTGATTGCTGATCTGGCGAAGATGCCGCACTTGCTGGTTGCCGGTACGACCGGTTCCGGTAAGTCGGTCGCCATCAACACCATGATCCTGTCACTGCTCTACCGCATGACGCCGGAGCAGTGCCGCCTGATCATGATCGATCCGAAGATGCTCGAATTGTCCGTCTACGACGGCATTCCGCACCTTCTCTCGCCTGTTGTGACGGATCCGAAGAAGGCAGTCGTTGCGCTCAAGTGGACCGTCCGCGAGATGGAAGAGCGCTACAAGAAGATGTCGAAGATCGGCGTCCGTAATATCGACGGCTTCAACAGCCGCGTCGAGCAGGCGCTTGCCAAGGGCGAGGTGATCTCGCGCACCGTCCAGACCGGTTTCGACCGCCATACCGGCGAAGCGATGTACGAGACGGAAGAGTTCGACCTGCAGCCCATGCCTTACATCGTCGTCATTATCGACGAGATGGCCGACCTGATGATGGTCGCCGGCAAGGATATCGAAGGTGCTGTGCAGCGCCTGGCGCAGATGGCACGCGCGGCCGGCATCCACGTCATCATGGCGACCCAGCGTCCGTCCGTCGATGTCATCACGGGCACGATCAAGGCAAACTTCCCGACGCGCATTTCCTTCCAGGTGACGTCGAAGATCGACAGCCGCACCATCCTCGGAGAGCAGGGCGCCGAGCAACTCCTCGGCATGGGCGACATGCTCTATATGGCCGGCGGCGGGCGCATTCAGCGCGTCCATGGTCCGTTCGTTGCCGATATGGAAGTGGAGGAGATCGTTTCCTATCTGAAGACTCAAGGCTCGCCGCAATATCTCGACGCCATCACCGCCGATGACGACGAAGACGGCGACTACGGCGGCGGTCCGGCAGGGACGTCCAATCTCTCCGATTCCGACGATCCGTACGACCAGGCTGTCGCCATCGTTCTGCGTGACGGAAAGGCGTCAACGTCGTATATTCAGCGTAGACTTGGCATTGGATACAACCGCGCCGCATCACTGATCGAGCGGATGGAGCAGGAAGGCATCATCGGTCCCGCCAACCATGCTGGAAAACGCGAGATCCTGGTTCCGACCGAAGACGATATTCTCGACCGTTGAGGTCGACAGCGATCAAAATGATGCCGGGATCACGGAAACCTGATCGCGCTGAAACCGTTAGTTTATGCAGGTCTGCGAACTACGCCATGAAGGCGCCGCGTTTCCGCAGCATTCGAATTGCATAAAGGAGACATAGATGAACAACTCCGATTCCATCTTGGATCGCATCTCGCTGAGCCGGCGCCATCTTCTCGGCTCGCTGGCCGCCGCTGCGGCATCTGCGATTCCGATTGCTGCCTATGCGCAAGCGGCATCCGCTGCTTCAGGTGCCAGCACCGCGCAGGCGATCGCGGATCACTTTTCGAGCGTCGCTACGATGCAGGGCGAATTCGTTCAATTCGGCCCGCGTGGCGAGCAGACCGGCGGAAAGTTCTACATTAAGCGCCCCGGCAAACTGCGCTTCAACTATGACAATCCGTCACCGATCCGTGTCATCGCGGACGGCAAGAACGTTGCTGTTGGAAATATGAAGCTCAAGACGTGGGATCTCTACCCATTGTCGAAGACGCCGCTCAGCCTGCTGCTGGCGCAACGGATCGATCTCTCGGCCGGCTCGGTGAAGAGCGTGAAGCAGGAGTCCGACCTGACGACGATCGCCCTTGGCAACAACACGATCTTCGGTAACTCGACAATTACGATGATGTTCGACCCGAAGACCTACGATCTCCGCCAGTGGACGATTACCGACAACCAAGGCAAGGACACCTCGGTGATGGTGTTCAACGTCAAGACGGGCGTCCAGTTCGACGACAAGGTGTTCAGGGTGCCCTATGAAGTGATCCCGGGAACGGCCGCTTACCGAGATTGATTTCAGCTGTTTTATGAGAAGAACGCCTCGCGATCTCGCGGGGCGTTTTTCTTTGCGCGTATCCGTTCCATCGGCAAAGCCTTTGCTCTAAAGCCAGTTCGTCCGGTTTTGAAAGGCAAAGATGGAATGAGCTTCTCGGTTACGACGTGGAATATCAACTCTCTGCGGCTGCGCATGCCGATCGTCGAGCAATTCGTCCTCAAACATAAGCCGGACATCCTTTGCTTCCAGGAAACGAAGGTTCCGAACGACTTGTTTCCTGCCTCGCCGTTGCGCGCGATGGGCTACGAACACATCATCATCCACGGCCAGAAGGGCTATCATGGCGTTGCGATTGCATCGCGCGTTCCATTGGTCGAGGACCACCGGCAGGACTATTGCAACGTCGGTGACGCGCGGCACATCTCGGCCATCTTCGAGCGCGGTAGCCGGCGCATTCGCCTGCATAACTTCTACGTGCCGGCCGGAGGCGACGAACCGGATCGGGAGATCAATCCGAAGTTCGGCCACAAGCTCGATTTCATCGAGGAAATGAAGCAGCTCAAGGCAAATGGCGAGGCGAATACATCCTCAATCCTTGTCGGCGACCTCAACATCGCTCCGCTTGAGCAGGACGTCTGGTCCCACAAGCAGTTGCTGAAGATCGTCAGCCACACGCCCGTGGAGACGGAAGGCCTTCTCCAGGTGATGCAGCGCGGCGCCTGGCTCGACCTTATGCGGCAGCACGTGCCTGAGAACGAAAAGCTCTATACCTGGTGGAGCTATCGCGCCAAGGACTGGGAAGCGGCCGATCGCGGCCGCCGCCTTGACCACATCTGGAGCTCAAAGGATCTTGGGCCACACCTGCAGCGCATCGACATCCTGAAGGAAGCGCGCGGCTGGGAGCGGCCGTCCGACCACGTGCCTGTCACGGCGCACTTCAATCTCTGATCTGTCAGATAAAGCGGTGAAGCTGGGCCGCGGCTCTGGCCGCAAGCTCGGCAATATTGTCGCGGATACGGCTCTCGATCAACCGGGCTGCATCCGGATACTCCTCGATCAACCGATGGAAGAGTGAGCGCGTGATGCGGATGATGCTCGTGTCTTCCGTTGCAACGGCCGTAAACTTGCGCTCGACCAAGGTGATCAGGGCAAGTTCGGATAGAAGCGTGCCGGGTCCGACGGTGTTCTGGATCTCGGGCTGACCGTCGCGACCGGTGCGGCTGAGTTCGACATTGCCGCTGAGGATCACATAGGCGCTTTCTGCCGGCGAGCCCTCGCGGAAGAGCATCTGGCCGGCCGACATGACGCGGCGATCCGCACCAAAGGCGATCAGACGCAGCTGATCCTCGGACATGCCGTGGAACAGCGGCAGCTGCGACAGTAGCCTGATGTCGTCGTTTAGGGCCATGCTACGGTATGATCTTGTAGCCGCCGTTTTCTGTTACCAGAATCTCGGCGTTGGAGGGATCGCGTTCGATCTTCTGGCGGAGACGGTAAACGTGGGTTTCCAGGGTGTGTGTCGTCACCCCCGAATTGTAACCCCACACCTCTTCCAGCAGCACGTCACGGGTGACGACCTTTTGCTCCGCGCGATAGAGGTAGCGAATGATCGCGGCTTCCTTTTCGGTCAGACGGATCTTCTGCCCGCTGTCCATCGTCAGGAGCTTCTGGCTCGGCTTGAAGACATAGGGGCCGACATTGAAGGTGGCGTCCTCGCTCTGCTCGTGCTGCCGGAGCTGCACGCGGATGCGGGCAAGCAGGACGGCAAAGCGGAAGGGCTTCGCGATGTAGTCGTTAGCGCCAGCCTCCAAGCCCAGGATCGTATCCGAGTCCGTGTCATGGCCGGTCAGCATGATGATCGGGGCTTTCAAGCCGCCCTTGCGCAGCAGCTTCACGGCTTCGCGGCCGTCCATGTCAGGCAGGCCCACATCCATGATCAACAGGTCGATCGGCGTTGATCGCGCGCGCTCGACACCCTTGGCCGCTGTCGTTTCCTGGAGGACCGTGAATTCGTCATAGAGCGAAAGCTGCTCCGTGAGTGTCTCGCGGAGGTCGTCATCATCATCCACCAAGAGAATGGTGCGTGCGGTCATGCGGCTCTTTCCCTCGCCTACGGTCCCTCACTCCTACGCCAATTTTCCGGCATTGGCAAAGATCGGGCGACCGAGCTGTTGTCGTATACGATGCTATGTGATTTCAATCACAATCCTAGCAATCGCAAACACATGTGAGAAAAATGGAGAAAACAAGGCGTCCGACGCGGATAAAGTCGACGACCCTCCTCGTTTGTCCTGCGCCGGGCAAAAAAGCAGGGCTTTGATCCAGTTCGGCTGCGTCGCCGTTCATCCGCGCGATATGCAGCGTCTTCTGCCCTTCATGCGCAGAGGCACTGTCGTTCGTGTTCTTTGACGCTCGGGGGTGATAAACCAGTCCCGCTTACCTATATGCCCTTTCGACCGGCGCACGGCTGAAATGCGCGCAGGGAAATCCGCAAGAAGCGGATTCAATCATGCCTCGTCCAATTCTTCAAAATTACGGAGACATATTGTGGCACAGCAACCCATCATCACTTTCCATGACGGACATTCCATTCCCCAGGTCGGTCTCGGCGTGTGGCAGACGCCCCAGGAGATTGCGGCACCGACGGTGCGCACGGCCATTGCCGCCGGCTATCGCCACATCGACACGGCGTCCGGCTACGACAACGAGGAAGGCGTCGGCGAGGGCATCCGCTCGTCCGGCCTCGATCGCAAGGACATTTTCGTCACCACCAAGCTCCGCAACACCGACCAGGGCTACGACGCGACCATGCGCGCCTTCGAAGGCAGCCTGAGGAAGCTCGGTACTGATTATGTCGATCTCTACCTCATCCACTGGCCGTCGCCGCAGCGTGCGCTCTATCGCGAAACCTGGAAGGCCTTCGTGAAGATCCGGGAAGAGGGCCGCGCTCGTTCGATCGGCGTTTCCAACTTCTATCCCGACCATCTCGAACAGATCATCGGCGATACAGGTGTCGTCCCTGTCATCAACCAGATCGAGCTGCATCCGGATTTCCAGCAGCGGGCGGCGCAGGAAGCGCACAAGAAGCTGAACATTGCCACCGAATCCTGGAGCCCGCTCGGTCAGGGCAAGTTGATCGCCGATGCGACGATTGGCGAGATCGCCAGGAAGCACGGAAAGACACCCGCGCAGGTCATCATCCGTTGGCACATCGACAGCGGTCTCGTCGTCATTCCGAAGTCGGTGACGCCGTCGCGCATTGAGGAGAATTTCAAGGTCTTCGATTTCAAGCTGGATGCAGCCGACATGGCGGCGATTGCCAAGCTTGACGACAAGAGCGCCCGCATGGGGCCGGATCCGTACACGGCCAATTTCTGATCTGTTTGGGCTCCCTCCTCTTTATGCGGGGAGGAGGGAGACGCAGTTTTCACTCAGGCGAGCGAACGCGGCGTGACGAACCGCTCCAGCGTGCCGCTCTTTGGTTTTAGCCCTTTCCAGCGATCCACATCGAACTCGATGACGGCAAGTGCGGCTGTCGGGAATTTCTCCCTGATGCCAACACATGCCTCCGGGTCGCCTGCACCGATCAGGCCATCCGCAAGATCCTGAAAACCGGGATTGTGTCCGATCAGCATGAGGGTCCGGACCGATGGATCGATCGACTGTACGACGGCAGCGATCTTCGCCGCAGAGGCTTCGTACAAGTCCTCCGAATCCTGCTTTGCGATCGAGGGCGGCAGCTTTTTGGCGACGAGTTTCCAGGTCTGCTGCGTGCGGCGCGCGGACGATACAAGCACGAGATCGGGAATAAGCTTTTCACGCGCGAGGTAGCGGCCCATCAATGGCGCTGTCTTTTCTCCACGGCCGGCCAGCGGGCGGTCGTGGTCGGCCACGTCCTCCGGCCATGCGGATTTGGCGTGACGAAGAAGAAGCAGGCGTCGTTTGGTGGAGGGATTTGCGGCGCTCATATGCTCACCTGAAAGGAGCCAGGGGGTCGAACGCGGCGATTGTCGCACCGAATACGTCCGGTGTCTGCTGAGATAGCCTCCCCCTCGTTTCCGAAGGGGAGGCCCTTATGCTTAGTTCCACTCGCGGATATCGACGAAGTGGCCGGCGATCGCCGCTGCGGCGGCCATCGCTGGAGACACCAGGTGCGTACGACCCTTGAAGCCCTGGCGGCCTTCGAAGTTGCGGTTCGAGGTCGAGGCGCAACGTTCGCCGGGCTTCAGGCGGTCGTCGTTCATGGCGAGGCACATGGAGCAGCCGGGCTCGCGCCAGTCAAAGCCGGCCGCCTTGAAGATCTTGTCGAGGCCTTCCTTCTCCGCTTGCTCCTTCACGAGGCCGGAGCCCGGAACGATCATGGCGTTGACGGTCGAGGCAACGGTCTTGCCCTCGACGACCTTGGCAACAGCGCGCAGGTCTTCGATGCGGCCGTTCGTGCAGGAGCCGATGAAGACGCGGTCGATGTTGATCTCGGTGATCGGGGTGCCGGGCTTCAGGCCCATGTAATCAAGCGCACGCCACTTGGAAGCGCGCTTCGTCTCTTCGGGGATTTCATCAGGGTTCGGAACGACGCCCTGAACGGAAATGACGTCCTCCGGCGAAGAGCCCCAGGATACGATTGGCGGCAGTTCGGCGGCGTTGAGCTTCACGACGCGGTCGAAATGCGCGCCTTCGTCCGACTTCAGGGTCTTCCAGTAAGCGATTGCCTGTTCCAGCGCCTCGCCCTTCGGCGCGCGCGGCTTGCCCTTGATGTACTCGAAGGTGGTCTCATCGGGCGCGATCAGGCCGGCGCGGGCGCCGCCTTCGATCGACATGTTGCAGATCGTCATGCGGCCTTCCATCGACAGCGCGCGAATGGCTTCGCCGGCGTATTCGATGACGTAGCCGGTGCCGCCGGCGGTGCCGATTTCACCGATGATGGCGAGAACGATATCCTTGGCGGTGACGCCAGCCGGCAGTACGCCGTCGACCTGCACCAGCATGTTCTTCGCCTTCTTCTGGATCAGCGTCTGGGTGGCGAGCACGTGCTCGACCTCAGACGTGCCGATGCCATGGGCGAGCGAGCCGAAGGCGCCATGCGTCGAGGTGTGGCTGTCGCCGCAGACAATCGTCATGCCGGGCAGGGTGAAGCCCTGTTCCGGTCCGATGATGTGGACGATGCCCTGGCGCTTGTCGTTTTCCGAGTAGTACTCGACATTGAATTCGGCGGCGTTGATGGCGAGTTGCTCGACCTGGATACGGCTCTCTTCGTTCTTGATGCCGAGATGGCGATCAGGTGACGTCGGGACGTTGTGGTCGACCACAGCCAGCGTCTTTTCCGGCGCGCGAACCTTGCGGCCAGTCATGCGCAGGCCTTCGAAGGCCTGCGGCGAGGTGACTTCGTGGACCAGGTGGCGGTCGATGTAGAGAAGACAGGTGCCGTCGTCCTGCTGATCGACCAGGTGGTCGTCCCAGATCTTGTCGTAAAGGGTACGCGGTGCGCTCATGGCGGTAGGTCCGTTCTTGGATGCGTATGGAAAAATGGAGTTGGTGGCGGTGAGGCCCGCCGGGCCGTCATTCGATCAACGAAGTCGGCTGTTGAGTGCACCGGAAACGGCCGCAAAGAAACGTGCCGGCAGGCGGTAGTGATCCTGCAGCACGAAAATATGCGCCCCAATGCAACTGAACTTGGATTCCATGCGCTGTCACATACCAATTTTTCGCGACGGCGGCAATTCGAATCATTCGGCCGCTAGCGCCGGTCTTTCCCGCGCATCCGTTTCTCCACCTGCCTCAGGGCAAGCGACAAACCGATCGTCAGGATGAGGTAGATATAGGTGACGATCGAATAGGTTTCAAAGAAGCGAAAGGAGCCGGAGGCATAGATCTTGCCCATCTGCGTGATGTCGGAGACACCGAGCACCGACACCAGCGACGAGTCCTTGACCATCGCTACGAAATCGTTCGACAGGGGCGGGAAGATCACCTTGATCGCCTGCGGAAAGACGACGAAGCGGAAGCGGTGATAGCGCGACAGGCCGAGCGCCTTGGCCGCCTCGATCTGGCCGTGGTCGACGGACTGAATGCCGGCGCGGAAGACTTCGGCGATGAAAGAGGAGTAGCCGATCATAAGGGCGATGATCGCTCGCCACATCAGCGAGAAGTCGCGCACCATCACTGGTTCGCTAAAGCCTGCCTGGATCAGCGGACTGGTCAGGAAGTTGTAGGCGGCGACGATGCCGGGGGCGCCGACGAAGGCGACATAGAAGAGCAGCACCAGCATCGGCACGCCGCGGATCACCTCGATGTAAAAACGCGAGATCTGGCGGAGCGCGACACTGTCGGACAATCCGAGCAACGCGACGCCGAGGCCGAGAAGGGTCGCCAGCGCAAAGCCCACCAGCGTCACGAAGATGGTAACGCCGACGCCATTGAAGACGGTGCGGAAGACCTGCGCATAGATGTCGTTGGCGATGATGACGACGGCAAGGACGATTCCGATCGCGACAAGGGCGACCAGCCACCAGGGGTAGTCGCCCTTCACATGCCCGCCAGGGGCTGGCTGCGGAGCCATCACGCGTTAACCGAAGACGGGATCATTCGCCCATCTTGTAGTCGAGGAACCACTTCTTGTTCAGCGCGTCGAAGGTGCCGTCGGCCTTCAGGCTTGCGATTGCGGCATTGACCGCGGCGACGAGATCGGAGCCCTTCGGGAAGATGAAACCGAAATCCTCCGTGCCGAGCGGGCCGCCAATGACCTTCAGGCCGCCGTTCGAGGCGTCGACATAGCCCTTGGCAGCGACGCTGTCGGTCAGCACCACGTCGACGTCGCCGGCCTTGAGCGCCTGGACGGTGGCGCCGAAGGTTTCGAAGAGCTTGACGCGCGGGTTTTGCTCGTTGCCGTCAAGGATTTCGTAGACGGCGGTGTAGAAAGGCGACGTGCCCGGCTGCGCGCCGACGAGGCCTTCATTGAAGGCGCCGAAGGTCTTTGCGTCGGTGAAGCGGCTTTCATCGCCGCGCACCAGCATGAACTGCTGCGAACGCATGTAGGGATCGGAAAAATCGACCTTGGCCTTGCGATCATCCTTGATGGTGATACCGGTCATGCCGATGTTGTACTGGTTGTCGGAGACCGCCTGGATCATCGCGTCCCAGCTGGTGTTCTGGTACTCGACCTTGAAATTCAGCCGCTTGGCGATCTCGTTCATCGCATCATATTCCCAGCCGATCGCCTTGCCCGACTTCGGATCGACGAACTGTAACGGCGGATAGGCGTTCTCGGTGACGACGACGACCGACTTGCCCTTGAGGTCGGGAAGGTCGGCGGCGAAGGCGGCCAGCGGCGACAGGACGAGGGCGGTCAGTCCTGCAAGGACAGTGCGACGGAACGGCATTAAATATCTCCCCGAAATATAGCTCGCGAAACCTGTCATAGTTGCGAAGCGGATGGCAAGAGAATTGCCGTATGTCGCCGTTCAAAATCAGAAAAGGCGGTCCAAAGACCGCCCTTCCATGCGAAGATTTTTGCGGGACAGATCGCAAATGTCGTCAGCGAGACGCGATACCATCCAGTTTCTCAATGGCTCCGGTGGGCAAGGTGATATCGGCGACCGCGAGGTTCTCCCTGAGGTGGAGACGTGACGAGGTGCCGGGTATGAGCAAGATATTCGGCGCGCGCTGCAGAAGCCACGCAAGAGCAACCTGCATCGGTGTTGCGTCAAGCTCCGCAGCGACATCCGACAGCGTGGACGATTGCAATGGCGAGAAGCCCCCGAGCGGAAAGAAAGGCACATAGGCTGTTCCTTCCGTCGCGAGCTGGTCGATCAGCGGATCATCCCCGCGATGCACAAGATTGTACTGGTTTTGAACGCAAACGATTTCGGTGATCTTTCTGCCATCCGCGACTTGCTTGGTGGTGACGTTGGAGAGGCCAACGTGTCTGACAAGGCCCTGGCGCTGAAGATCGGCGAGGACGGTGAGGGGTTCTTCCAGAGATCCCTCCGCCGGGCCATGGACATCAAATATGGCTCGCAGATTGACCACATCGATCACCTCGAGGCCCAGATTCTTGAGGTTGTCGTGAATTGCCAGCGTCAGCGCTTCTTTTGAGAAGGCCGGGTTCCACGACGCGTCTGGCCCACGCGTTGCTCCGATCTTCGTGACGATCACAAGATTATCCCGATAAGGATGCAGCGCCTCCCTGATGATCTGGTTGGTGATGTGCGGGCCGTAGAAGTCGCTGGTGTCGATGTGGTTGACGCCGCTTTCGACTGCTTCGCGCAACACAGCGATTGCCTCGGCGCGATCCTTCGGGGGTCCGAAGACGCCCTTGCCAGCAAGTTGCATGGCCCCGTAGCCAAGCCGCGCCACCGTGCTGTCGCCGAGTGTGAATGTGCCCGATTTTTCGAGATTGGACATGATCTGCTCCGTTTAAAGACAGGGCAGAAATAGGTCAGACCGGCTCTTGCGATAACGGCATGCATTCCGCACGGGCTGTTTGGAATTTCGGACAATGGCGGTGGGCGCGGCTGACGCGATCCGACCTGCCAGTGGCGCGCTAGCGAGCAACAAAAAAGGCGACCCGAAGGTCGCCTTCCCACAATCTCGAAGGATTGAAACTTATTCTGCTGCCGGTTCAGCCGCTGCGGCAGCTTCTGCTGCTGCCTTGGCTTCTGCAGCTTCCTGTGCTGCCTTTTCGGCTGCGAGCGCCTGAGCTGCTGCAACCTTTTCGGCTTCCAGGCGCGCCTTTTCCTCGGCAACTGCCTGACGCTCGGCGTCGTTGAGCTTGCGAGCGCGGGTGCCGGTGTTCTCGACGATACGAGCCGACTTGCCGCGACGATCGCGCAGGTAGTAGAGCTTCGCGCGACGGACCTTACCACGGCGAACGACTTCTACGCTTTCGATAGCAGGGGAGCAGACCGGGAATACGCGCTCGACGCCTTCGCCGTAGGAGATCTTGCGAACCGTGAAGTTCTCCTGCAGGCCGCCGCCGGAGCGAGCGATGCAAACGCCTTCGTAGGCCTGTACGCGGGTACGGTTGCCTTCCTTGACGCGGACGTTGACGCGAACGGTGTCGCCCGGGGAGAATTCCGGAAGCGTGCGCTGGGCTTCGATCTTGGCGACCTGTTCGGCCTCAAGCTGCTGAATGATATTCATGACTCAACCTCTTTGTTGGTTCAACAGCCAGAGCGCTCTGAACGATCTATCCTTGGTCGAGCCGCAGATATTTGCCGGTGAGGGCAGGAGCGAATTCGTCTGTTTTTCTTTACGTGGTTGATGGGAGTTTTCCCATTCCGGGCGTGCGCATAGCGTATTGCGCAGGCTTTGTCACCCCTTTGGCCCGGAAATTTCGCAGCGCCGACCGCCAAACTGGGCTTTTGCCAGTGCTGCACGATATCAAGCCTGTGACTCATTTGATTAAATATTTGTCAAATGCACAACAGGGGAGCAGCATCGCCGGCGAGCCAGGCTCGTTTGCGGCTGTTGCCGCGGTTGCCGCGACATGGATCCCCTACCTTGCGGCTCTCTACCTGAATTTCTGCGATTTCTCGCGCTATACGAAGGACACCAAGACCTTGCGCAAGGGCAATCTCTGGGGCCTGCCGATCAACCTGCTCGCCTTCTGCCTCGTCGCGGGTGTCACAACGACGGCGGCATTCACCGTCTACGGCGAAGTACTGCTGCATCCGGAGGCGATCTCCGCGAAGTTCGACAACTGGTTCTTGGCATTGCTTGCGGCGCTGACCTTCGCCGTTGCAACGCTCGGCATCAACGTGGTCGCCAACTTCGTCTCGCCGGCCTTCGATTTCTCGAATGTCTTCCCCCGCCAGATCAGCTTTAAGCGGGGCGGTTGGATTGCCGCCCTGATTGCGTTGGTGCTCTATCCGTTCGCGCCGTGGGAAACGGGTGCCGCGCACTTCGTCAACTTCATCGGTTCGACGATGGGCCCGATCTTCGGGATCATGATGGTCGACTACTATCTGATCCGGAAGGGTGAGCTGAACGTCGCGGATCTTTATCAGGAGTATGGCGAGTTCCGCTTCCAGAATGGCTGGCACACGAATGCCTTCATCGCCTTCGTGGTCGGCTCGCTATTCTCATCGATCCTGCCGACGTTCACGTCGATCTTGCCGGAATGGTGGGGGACCTATGGCTGGTTCTTCGGCGTCGGCATCGGCGGTGATGTGTACTACGCATTGCGCGCGAGCGCACGCGGCTCTGCGGTGGGCGCTACCAACTGACACCCAAAACTCGAATGCCCGGCATCGGCCGGGCATTTTTTATTCTTCCAGCAGATCCGGGCGTCGTTCCCGGGTCAGCTGCAACGCCTGCTCGCGGCGCCATTTCTCGATCGCGCCGTGATTGCCCGATGTGAGGATCGGCGGAATCTCGCGGCCCTCCCATTCCTGGGGACGGGTGTAGTGCGGATGCTCCAGCAGGCCGCCTTCGAAGCTCTCATGCAGTCCGGAAAGATCATTGCCCATGACGCCAGGCAGGATGCGGACGATCGCATCCAGTATGGTGAGTGCAGCCGGTTCGCCGCCCGACAGCACGTAGTCGCCGATCGAGACCTCTTCCAGCTCGCGCGCATCGATGACGCGCTGATCGACACCCTCAAAGCGACCGCAAACGATGATGACGCCATCGCCGGAAGCAAGCTCGCGTACGCGTTCCTGCGTCAGCGGTTTTCCGCGCGGGCTCATCAGCAGCCGGGGGCGGCTGTCGTTCTCGGAGGCGCTGTCGATGGCGCGGGCGAGAACGTCGGGCTTGAGCACCATGCCGGCGCCGCCGCCAGCGGGCGTATCATCGACGGTGCGGTGTTTGTCGGTGGCAAAGTCGCGGATCTGCAGGGTATCGAGCGACCATTGGCCACGCTCCATCGCCTTCCCGGCGAGGGAGTAGCCGAGATGGCCCGGAAACATTTCCGGATAGAGGGTCAGCACGGTCGCGCGAAACGCCATCGACGGCCTCACTTCTTCTTTTTCGGCTTGTCGGGCGTGAAGTTCGGTGCGTCATCCTCACTATCGACGAGGCCAGCGGCGAGCGGATCGATGGTGATCCTGCCGCTTTCAAGGTCGATGTCGAGAACCGAGGCTTCAGAGAAGGGGATCAATACCGGGCGCTTGCCGGGACCCTTGAGCTCCAGCAGATCGCCGGCGCCGAAGTCGAAAACGCCGGTCACGGTGCCATAGCTGACGCCCTGGTCGTCGAGCGCTTCCAGACCCTCGAGATCGGCGTAGAAGAATTCGTCTTCTTCCAGCTCCTCGTCCGGCAGGTTGTCGCGCTCGATGTAGAGCTCCAGTCCGTTCAGCGCCTCGGCGGCATTGCGGTCGTTGATGCCGCGGAATCGGACGACGACGACGTTCTTCATTTCCCGGATATCGAGAATCTCGAAGGTGCGGCCATCAAGGCTGTGCAGGTTGCCGTAGTCGCCGAGCGCGGTCGGATCGGCGGTATAGGCCTTAGCGCGTACTTCGCCGCGCAGGCCTTGGGCGCCACCGATCGTTGCCATCAGAACCGGATTTTCAAGCTTTGGCATGACGTCCTTCACATGAAGCCGCAAATCTGGGCTTCTCTTAAACGAAGTGCAGCGGAATGGAAACGAAAACGGGCGGCATGTCGCCATGCCGCCCGTTCGATAAGGGAAGGTTCCCGATTATTCTGCGGAAGCAGCAGCTTCAGCAGCGTCGGCGGCCTTCTGAGCCTTTTCAGCAGCGCGCTCCTGAGCCTTCTTGCCCGGCTTTGCCTTTTCCGGGTTGTTCTTGGCATCGCGCTTTGCGAGGCCGGCTTCGTTGAGGAAGCGCAGAACGCGATCGGTCGGCTGTGCGCCCTGATCGAGCCAGTGCTTGATGCGGTCGTTGTTCAGCGTGATGCGAGCGCCGTTGTCCTTGGCGAGCATCGGGTTCCAGGAACCGAGGTTCTCGAGGAAGCGGCCATCGCGCGGCGAACGGGCGTCGGCGAGAACGATGTGGTAGTACGGGCGCTTCTTGGAACCACCGCGTGCGAGACGAATTTTCAGTGCCATTTTCTTTACTCCTTGGACTTTTCTGGACCGCCTGATCCGGCGGTATGGTTCATTTTGCTGCGGCGCCGTTTTCGGCGTGGTCTGCAGCGATCTGCTCATGATGCCGGATGACTTCCTTGATGATGAAGTTCAGGAACTTCTCGGCGAAATCCGGATCCAGATTGGCATCCTTCGCCAGATGGCGGAGACGTTCGATCTGGTATTCTTCGCGCGCCGGATCGGCCGGCGGCAACTTGTACTTGGCCTTGAGAACGCCGACCTCTTTGGTGCAGCGGAAGCGTTCGGCCAGGATATGGACCAGCGCGGCGTCGATGTTGTCGATCGACTGGCGATAGTTCGAAAGTTGGGCTTTGATTTCAGGATCAATCATTGTCTACGCGACCCCTTCACTTCTTCTTGGGCAGGCCGGGAAGGCCTGGGAAACCACCGCCGAGACCCGGCAGCTTGGCGCCGCCCAGACCCGGCAAACCGCCACCGCCGAGGCCGGGCAGCCCGCCGCCCGGCTTTCCTAGACCGGCAGCTTCAGCTTGCTTCTGGAGCGCTTCGAGCTGCTTGGGGTCGATATTCGAAAGATCGGGCATGCCACCGCCAAGGCCACCAAGGCCCATCTTGCCGGCAAGGCCACCCATCATCTGCTTCATCAGGCCGCCCTTACCCTTGCCGCCCATCATCTTCATCATGTCCGCCATCTGGCGATGCATCTTCAGAAGCTTGTTGATGTCGGCGGCATCGGTGCCAGAGCCGGCGGCGATGCGCTTCTTGCGGGAGTGCTTGAGAATATCGGGGTTGGCGCGCTCGGCCTTGGTCATCGAGCCGATGATGGCGAGCTGACGGCCGAACAGGCTGTCGTTCAGACCGGCCGAGGCCATCTTGTCCTTCATCCCAGCCATGCCGGGCATCATGCTCATGATGCCGCCCATGCCACCCATCTTCTGCATCTGGCGCAGCTGGTCGGCGAGGTCGTTGAGATCGAACTTGCCCTTGGCCATCTTGGCGGCCATGGCAGCCGCCTTCTCGGCGTCGATGTTTTCAGCGGCGCGCTCGACGAGCGAAACGATATCGCCCATGCCGAGGATGCGGTCAGCAATACGGCGGGGATGGAACTCTTCGAGTTCGCCCATACGCTCGCCGACACCGATGAGCTTGATCGGCTTGCCTGTCACCGCGCGCATCGAAAGTGCTGCACCGCCACGGCCATCGCCGTCCATGCGGGTGAGCACGAGGCCGGTGATGCCGACGCGCTCGTCGAAGTTGCGCGCCAGGTTGACGGCGTCCTGACCGGTCAGCGAGTCCGCGACCAGCAGGATTTCATGCGGATTCGACTTCTTCTTGATGTCGGCCATTTCGACCATCAAGGGCTCGTCGATATGCGTGCGGCCGGCGGTGTCGAGGATGACGACGTCATGGCCACCGAGCCGGGCTGCTTGCACGGCGCGCGCGGCGATATCGGTCGGCGACTGGCCGGCAATAACGGGCAGCGTGTCGACACCAGTCTGGACACCAAGCTGGCGCAGCTGCTCCTGGGCGGCCGGACGTCGCGTATCAAGCGACGCTATCAGCACCTTCTTCTTCTCGCGGTCGGTGAGCCGTTTGGCGATCTTCGCGGTCGTCGTCGTCTTACCGGAGCCCTGCAGACCGACCATCATGATGACGACGGGGGCGGCCGCATGCAGGTCGACGCCGACGCCTTCGCCGCCGAGCATCTCGATCAGCTCGTCATGGACGATCTTGACGACCATCTGGCCGGGCTTGATCGACTTCAGGATCTCGGCGCCGACGGCCTTTTCGCGGACGCGATCGGTAAAGGAGCGCACGACATCGAGCGCCACGTCAGCCTCCAGAAGCGCACGGCGAACCTCGCGCAGCGCTGCGGAAACATCGCTTTCCGAAAGCGCGCCACGGCCTGTCAGTCCATTCAGAATGGATCCAAGACGGTCCTGGAGGTTCTCAAACATCGGCTCTTCCTTGTGATTTCCTGAAGACGGAAACCTTGTGCTTTTCCTTGACGAAAACAAGACGCATAGCCAAAAAGCACCCGAGGGCGCATCGCGCTGTCGGGTGTGGACCTCCGGGATCTCTTTATACCTCTACGGGTCCCGGTCGGTGGCTCGAGTCTTGAAGCTCGTCGCAGATTGAGCGGCGGTAAACAGGAAAACGGACCGCGAGTCAAGGGAACGCCAAGAAAAGACGGCGTTTCGACCTTTCAAAAGCGCGCGCCCGATCCCAGATCTGCTTTCCCTGCAACGGAATCGCTTCGTATGCCTACGGCCAAAAGACGCAATCCCTACTATCAAGGGCCTGTCTCCGATCACTTCGACGGCACGCATTTCTTCAATCCGGATGGTATCGAGCCTCTCGGTTTTCGAGATCTGATGCGATGGCAGTTTGGCGGCAACCGCGATCGCTGGCCGAAGTCGGTTCCGAGCCCCTTCGTACCGGCCAAGCCGGATGCGCGCGTTGATGGCGACGATCTGCGGGTAACCATGGTCGGCCACGCGACGATGCTGGTGCAGGTCGCGGGGCTCAATATCCTGACAGATCCCGTATGGTCCGATCGGGCCAGCCCCTTCGCCTTCGCCGGACCGAAGCGCGTCGTGGCACCCGGTATCGCGTTCGACGACCTGCCGCCGATCGACCTCGTTCTCGTTTCGCATAACCACTACGATCATCTCGATGTCGCGACGCTCAGGCGGCTGCAGGCGAGGCATCGGCCGCATGTCGTAACGCCGCTTGGCAACGATACGATCATTCGTCGCGCCGTTCCCACCATGCAGGTGACGGCGATGGATTGGGGCGAGCGCATCCCGCTTGCCGGCATCCGCATCGATGCCGAGCCGGTGCATCATTGGTCGGCACGCGGCACCGGGGATCGTCGCATGGCGCTCTGGGCCGCCTTCGTCCTGTCAACGCCAGCCGGGAAGATCTACCATGTCGGGGATACGGGCTTTCATGGGGGCGTCAACTACAGGGCTGCCCAGCAGAAGCATGGTGCCTTTCGCCTCGCCGTCCTGCCTTTCGGAGCCTATGAACCGCGCTGGTTCATGAAGGGCCAACATCAGAATCCTGATGAAGCGGTGATGGGAATGGAGCTTGCCAATGCTGCCTATGTGGCCGGCCATCACTTTGCGACGTTCCAGCTGACCGACGAGGCAATCGAGACGCCGGTCAAGGCGCTAAAGACAGCCTTGGCCGAGCGCGAAATACCGCAGGAGCGGTTCAGGCCGCTTAGAGCCGGCGAGGTATTCGACGTGCCAGCGGCATGATCAATGCGCGTGGGCTCCGGCACCATGCGCATTGATGATGGTGTCGGCCTCCTTGCCGTAGAGTTCTTCGAAATGATCGAAGGTCTTGGAGAAGTGGCCGATGCCCTGCGTTGCCGATCTGAGCGACCGGGCCAATTCATCAAGCACGCCGCCAGGCACGAGCGCTCGAAATATATCCCAGCCCTTCGCGTTCTCGTCCCGGTCGAAGCCGAGCACCTGTCCCTTGAGCGAGGAGACGAGCGTCACCATTCCGCCGGAATAGACCGAGGGGATATGGATCTCCACCCGCACCACAGGCTGCATGAGAACGGCGGAAGCTTGTGAAAGCGCTTGCTTGACGCCCATTTTCCCAGCGGTCCGGAAGGCGAAATCGGAGCTGTCGACCGAGTGATACTGACCGTCGGTCAGCACGACGTCGACATCGACGACCTGGAAGCCGAGCGGACCTTTCTCCATGGCTTCGCGGGCGCCGGCTTCAACAGCTGGGATGTAGTTTCGGGGCACGGTCCCGCCCTTGACGCTTTCGCCGAAGGTGAAGCCCTGGCCGCGCTCGTTCGGCCTGACGCTGAGTTGCACGTCTGCGAACTGTCCGGCGCCGCCCGTTTGCTTGCGGTGCCGGTAGCGCACATCCGAAGGTTTGGAAATGGTTTCTCGGTATACGGGGTTTGGTGCGCGTTCGGAAACTTCGACGCGGAAGACCTCCGACAGTGTTTTGCGGAGATCACGCAGATGGACCGGCCCCTGGGCGCAGATCAGCGCCGCGCCTGTGCCTTCCTCCTGCATCACCTTCAAGCCGCGATCGGTTTCCGCCAGTTTCGCCAGCGTCGCGGAAAGCTTGGTTTCGTCCCGTTCGCTGCCGGGAACGAGAATTCTTTCCAGCATCGGTGTCGGCGGTGTCGTCCAATCGGGCGGCTCGACGCTGGCTGTCTGCGTCAGCAGGGCAGTCGCTGGCAGATGGTCGGATTTGAGTGCGGCAAAGACGCTGCCAGCCTCCACGCTGCCACTGATTGGCTTTCCGTTGCCGGCCTCCTGCAGCGGACCCAGCGTGGCGCCGCCCAAGGGAGCGCCCTGCTTCAAGCCGTCGGCGAGCGCCCGCACCAGCACCGTCTTGCCGACATTAGCCTTGTGGTAGGCGTGGAAACTCACGGCAGAAAGGGCCGCTTCTTCCACACTTCCTGCGAGCCTCGACCGCAGTGCCGTTGCCGGCGGCGCTTCGTGGCGAAGGGCCTTCATCAGGCGCATGATGCCGTTGCTGTGCGAGGCTGAGCCGAACAGCACGGGGATAACCCGGTTCTCCTTGAGAATTCGCGAAGAGATCGTAAACAGCGTATCGCTTGCCGGCTCCCGGTCTTCGATGAGCTCCTCGAGAAGCCAGTCATCGAACTCCGAGAGCTGTTCCAGCATTTCGGCCCGCGCCTCGTGCTCCCGCTCGACGGCATCCTGCGGCAGCTCGATCAGCGCGGACGGCTGACCTTCCCGATAGCGCCAGGCGCGTTCGGAAATCAGGTCGCAGCTGCCGACGATCCGGTCGCCTTCGCGGATGGGTACTTGCCGCAGGACAAGCGGATGGTTGGAATAGGTCTGAAGTGCGGCAATGACATCGCGCAACCGGCCGCGCGGCTCGTCCATCCTGTTGATGAAAATCAGGCAGGGCGTGCCGGAGGCCTCGATGGCGCGCAGATAGGGTGCTGCCAGCACGGCTTCATCAGGCGTCGGCGATATGCAGAGGATACAGGCGTCGCTGACGAGCAGGGCATCCTGCGCCAGGGCCAGTGCCTCATTTGCCCCGGGAGTGTCGATCGCACACCACGCTTCGTCCTTGAAGTCAAATTCCGTCAGGCTTGATCCATATGGAGAGGCTGACTTTCTGGGCGTTCCCTCGAGCGAGGCCAGCTTTGCGACGAGTGTCGTTTTTCCCGTCTGCGAGGGCCCAAGTACGGTGACGCAGCGCATCGGCGATCCTCCCTGCCAAAAGCACCATCCCAGAGCAAGAATGCCCCGAAGCGGCGAAAAGCGCTAGATATCTGCACTCATTCTTAAATATGAGGTCACGGCATTTGCTCTCTGGCAATGTGTGGCTCATCCACCGCCAGTCAAGCCACTGGTAATTCCCCCGCATTTCCGCCATATACAGCCCAAACAGAGACGGACATGACACTATGAGCGCAACGGTCGAATTCGCGAAGATGAACGGGCTTGGCAACAAGATCCTGGTCGTCGACATGCGCGGCCGCACAGACAAGGTAGCGCCTGCGGCGGCAATCGCGCTGAATGCCGCTGACGACACACAGTTCGACCAGATCATGGCGATCCATGATCCAAAGGCAGCTGGCACAGATGCCTGGATCGATATTCTGAACTCCGACGGCTCGAAGGCGCAGGCCTGTGGCAACGGCACGCGCTGCGTTGTGCAGGCGCTTGCTTCGGAAACCGGCAAGAAGGTTTTCACATTCCAGACGGTGGCCGGCATCCTCAATGCCACCGAGCATGAAGACGGGACGATCTCCGTCGATATGGGCAAGCCGGTCTTCGACTGGGACAAGATCCCGCTTGCGGAAGAATTCCACGATACCAGCCGCATCGAGCTGCAAATCGGGCCGATCGACAATCCCGTGCTGCATTCGCCCTCGGTCGCTTCCATGGGCAATCCGCATGCGATCTTCTGGGTTGACCGTGATCCGATGTCGTTCGATCTCGGCCGCTTCGGGCCGCTGCTCGAAAACCATCCGATGTTTCCGGAGCGCGCCAATATCACGCTGGCGCAGGTGACTTCTCCGAACTCGATCACGACGCGCACCTGGGAACGGGGCGCGGGACTGACGCTCGCCTGCGGTTCGGCCGCTTGTGCGACGGCCGTTTCCGCCGCCCGCACTGGTCGGACAGGGCGCGAAGTCGCGGTGAAGGTTGCAAGCAGCCCCAATCAGGGCGTTCTGACGATCGAATGGCGCGAACGCGATGCTCACGTCATCATGACGGGCCCGGCTGAATGGGAATGGTCGGGCACGCTCGATCCGTCGACGGGTGCGTGGTCGCGCGATGCGGCGCCGGGAGCCGAAGCGCGGTGAGCGGCGTCGAGGTCATCACCTTCGGCTGTCGTCTCAATACCTACGAATCCGAAGTGATGCGGGCGGAGGCCGAGAAGGCCGGGCTCAATAATGCCATCCTCGTCAATACCTGTGCGGTTACCGGCGAAGCTGTGCGTCAGGCACGCCAGGCGATCCGACGTGCGCGGCGCGACAATCCTCACGCCCGCATCATCGTCACTGGCTGCGCGGCCCAGACGGAAAAAGAAACCTTCGCCGATATGGCCGAGGTCGATGCTGTCCTCGGCAACGAGGAGAAACTGAAGAGCGCTTCCTATCGCTCCCTGCCGGATTTCGGCGTTTCGGCGGAAGAGAAGCTGCGCGTCAACGACATTATGAGCGTGCGCCAGACGGCGCCGCAGATGGTCAAGCATATCGATGGTCATGTGCGGGCTTTCATCCAGGTCCAGAACGGCTGCGACCACCGCTGCACTTTCTGCATCATTCCCTATGGCCGCGGCAATTCGCGCTCCGTGCCGATGGGGGCGGTCGTCGACCAGGCGCGAAAGCTCGTCGAAACCGGCTACCGGGAGATCGTGCTGACCGGGGTCGATGCGACCAGCTATGGCGCTGACCTGCCCGGTGAGCCGACGCTCGGGCTGCTTGCCAAGACGCTGTTGAAGCAGGTGCCGGATATTCGCCGCCTGCGGCTTTCGTCGATCGACAGCATCGAAGCGGACAAGCATCTGTTGGACCTCATTGCCGACGAAGCGCGGTTCATGCCGCATCTCCACCTTTCGCTGCAGCATGGCGACGACATGATCCTGAAGCGGATGAAGCGTCGCCATTCGAGCGCGGATGCCCTAGCTTTCGTCAACGACGTGCGCCGTCTGCGGCCGCAGATGAGCTTCGGCGCGGACATGATCGCCGGCTTTCCAACCGAGAGCGAAGAAATGTTCGCCAATGCGGTGCGGCTGGCGGAAGAGGCCAATATCGCTCATCTCCACGTGTTCCCTTACAGCCCGCGGCCGGGGACACCTGCCGCGCGCATGCCGCAGCTCGATCGCGCGCTGGTCAAGGAGCGGGCAGCGCGACTGCGCGCCACTGGACATCGCCTGCATCAGTCCCATCTCGACGGAATGGTCGGAACGCAGCAATGGCTGCTGGTGGAAAACAACGGTTTGGCGCATACCGAGAACTTCACGCTTGTCGCAGCGGCGGGACTTGCGCCCCGAAGCTTCGTGCAGGCTGTCATCACCGGACACAACGGCAAACACCTCGACATGCAATTGACGGCCGCCGACGCGGCCTGAGTTTACGGAATCCTCATGGCGTTCAATTTCATCAAAAAGGTCTTCACCTTCGGCCCCAAGCCGGAGGAAGAGCAGGCGCCGGGGGCGGTCGAGACGAAAGCGCTCGAAACCGAGCTGGAGCCGCATTCGCGCGAGGAGAACCTTCCGGTTGCCGCAGACCTGGTTCTGGCGGAAGAGGTGGATACGGCCGGCGGGCCTGCCGATGACGTAGCTGAGGACGCCTCGATCGAGGAGCTTGCCGAGCAGGCCGAAGCGTTCACACCCGTTGAGGACGACGTTTCCGAGGTCTTGCCGCCTGAGATGCAGGTAGGCGATGTGGGTCTTGTGCCGCTCTCGTTGCTTGAAGACGAAGCGGAGCTCGATACTCCTGCTGGAAGCACGCTGGGAGAGACGGTTCCTGTTGCGCCTTCCCTGCAGCCGGAAATCGGCGATGAGGCAGAGGATGATAGTGTCGCGGAACTAGCATCTCTCGGCGAAACCGAAGAGACGTCGGCTGCAGAGCTTACAGCTGAAGCCGATGTGGAACAGCAGCCTATCGCCGATCGGGCCTCTCCCGCCGAGCATGAGGTATCTACGCCGGCGGAGGATGATAGCGTTTCCGGAGATATCTCCGTGACTCCCGTTCTTCCAAAGGGATTTGCCACCGGTCCCGCGGCTTCCGAGTCCGCGCCTCTGGTGCCGGCCTCAAGACTTTCCTGGTTCCAGCGCCTGCGCGCCGGCCTTGCCCGCACCTCGTCGCAACTTACCGGCCAGATCGCGGCCCTTTTTACCAAACGCAAGCTCGATGACGACACGCTGCAGGATCTCGAGGATCTGCTGATCCAGGCCGATCTTGGCGTCGAGACGGCCATGCGCGTCACCGATACGCTGGCCTCCGAGCGCTACGGCAAGGACGTCACCGGCGAGGACGTGAGCCGCATCATGGCAAGCGAGATCGCCAAGGTGCTGAAGCCGGTCGCCAAACCATTGCAGCTCGATCTCACCCACAAGCCGCACGTCATCCTCGTCGTCGGCGTCAACGGAACAGGCAAGACCACGACGATTGGCAAGCTGGCGGCCAAGCTCTCGGGCGCTGGCCTCAAGGTGATGGTTGCCGCCGGCGATACCTTCCGCGCCGCTGCCATCGAGCAGCTGAAGATCTGGGCCGACCGCACCAAGTCTGAATTCATCGGCACCAAGCTCGGTGCCGATGCGGCGGGTCTCGCCTACGATGCCTTCGAGCAGGCCAAGGCGAAGAAGTGCGATGTGTTGATCATCGATACCGCCGGCCGCCTGCAGAACAAGGCGGAGCTGATGGCAGAGCTCGAGAAGATCGTTCGGGTTCTCGGCAAGCTCGATCCGGATGCGCCGCATACGGTGCTGCAGACGCTCGATGCGACGACGGGGCAGAACGCCCTGTCGCAGGTGGAAATCTTCAGGAACGTTGCCGGCGTGAACGGACTGATCATGACGAAGCTCGACGGCACGGCGCGTGGCGGCATTCTCGTGGCGATCTCTGCCAAGCACAAGCTGCCGGTCTATTTCATCGGCGTCGGCGAAGGTGTCGATGATCTCGAACCTTTCGAGGCCGAGGATTTCGCGCACGCCATTGCCGGGCTCGGTCAATAATGCCACAGATATGCCGACAAACACGGGCAAGCGTCTCGTGTGGCACAAACGGATTTGAGATAGAATGACGACCGAGAGCGATATCACCCCAAGCGCGGCCGACCGGCATCACCCGATGCTGAAGCTGGCGCTGGAGCTTGGCCCGCTGCTGATCTTCTTCTTCGCCAACCTGCGCGGCGCCTGGCTGGTCGAAAGGTTTCCGGCTCTGTCGGAGCTTGGCGGACCACTGTTCGTGGCGACGGCCCTCTTCATGGCGGCGACGGTGACCTCGCTGGTGGTCTCGAAGATCATTCTCGGGCATCTGCCGATCATGCCCTTCGTGTCGGGCATCGTGGTCGTCATCTTCGGATCGCTGTCGATCTACCTGCAGAACGAGACCTTCATCAAGATGAAGCCGACCATCGTCAACGCGCTCTTCGGCGTTGCGCTGCTGGGCGGCCTGGCTTTCGGCAAGTCGCTGCTCGGCTACGTCTTCAATGCGGCCTTTCAGCTCGATGCCGAGGGATGGCGCAAGCTGACGATCCGCTGGGGAATCTTCTTCCTCTTCCTGGCGGTGCTGAACGAGGTCGTCTGGCGCAACTTCTCCGATGACTTCTGGATCGCCTTCAAGGTCTGGGGCACGATGCCGATCACCATCATCTTCACCATGGCGCAGATGCCGCTCATCATGAAGCACACTGTGACCTCGGCGGGAGAGACCGAGAAGTGACGACACTGGATACGGCAGAGAGAGCCAAGCACCAGACCTTCTGGTTCGCCGCATGCGGTGCGGTCCTGCTGATCCAGATCATCGCCGAATATATGATGGGCCGCACCCCCATCTGCACCTGCGGATACATCAAGCTTTGGGAAGGCACCGTCAATTCCAGCGGTAACTCTCAGCATATTTCCGACTGGTACACGCCGTCTCACATCATTCACGGCTTCATTTTCTACGGCGTTACGCACCTTCTTTTGCGCGGCAAGCCGATTGCCGTGCGGCTGCTTCTGGCGCTCGTCATCGAATCCGGCTGGGAACTGCTGGAAAACTCGCCTGTCATCATCGACCGCTATCGAACGGCGACGATCTCGCTCGACTATTACGGCGACAGCATCCTGAACTCGGCAATGGACACGGTCTTCATGGTGATCGGGTTCTTCTTCGCCTCGCGGGCGCCGGTTGCACTGACGATCGCAATCGCGATCTTCTTCGAGCTTCTGACCGGCTACCTGATCCGCGACAACCTGACGCTCAACGTGCTGATGCTGATCTGGCCTGTCGAGGCGATCAAGACCTGGCAGAGTGCGCTCTGATCAGGAAGCCGGCTTGCCGAGCGCCGTCTCCACGGCGGGGAAGAGGCCTTCCCTGAGGCTGACATCGTCGAACGGGCCGACCCGCTTGTAGAGGATCGTGCCATCAGGGGCGACGAGATAGCTCTCGGGGATGCCATAGACACCCCAATCGATGGCCGCCTGCCCTTTGGGATCGACGCCGATGGCGGCAAAAGGATTGCCGAGTTCGCCGAGGAAGCGAAGCGCGTTGTCGTTCTTGTCCTTGTAGTTGATGGCAACCACATTGAGCCGGCTGTCCTTTGCCAGTTGCATCAGGATCGGATGCTCGTCGCGACAGGGAATGCACCAGGAGGCGAAGACGTTGACGAGCGTCAGTTTTCCCTTGATGGCACTGTCGGTCAGCGCCGGCAGGTTGGCGCCTTCGAGCGGCGCAAGGTTCAGCGCCGGCGCCTTCGTGCCGATCAGTGCGGAGGGGATTTCCGAGATATTCTTGCCGTGGACGTCCTGATCGTAGAGCATCTTTGCTGCGGTGGCTGCGATGCCGGCGAAGACAACCAACGGGATCAAGGCGACGGCATAGCGTCCAAATCCGCGCTTGGCGGAGTTCGTTTCAGGGGTGGTGCTCATTTGCCATCCGTTGTTCGCGATGAGCGGCGGCGGATGCCGGAGGCTTCAAGGGCTGCCAGTTCTTTCCGCCGAGCGCGGCCATCGGCCCAGGTCCAAAGGGTAACCGCGGCCGCGATAAGGGCGGCAAAGCCGTAAGCGCCATAGACATAGAAAGCGTGTGTCATGACTATCCCTCGCGGCTTGCCAGGCGGGCGGCCAGTCGACGCTGAGCGGCGACGCGGCGACGCCAGATCTCGTTGCGGATCGCCATGATGTGCAGCGTGAGGAAGAGCGCGGTAAATGCAACCGCCATCACCAGCAACGGCCGCAGGAACTCGGGATCGATGGCCGGACCATCGAGGCGCAGCACACTCGCGGATTGATGCAGTGTATTCCACCATTCGACCGAAAACTTGATGATCGGGATGTTGACGAAGCCAACGAGAATGAGGACGGCGCTGACGCGGGCGGCCTTTGAAGGGTCGTCGATCGCGCGATTGAGGGCGATGAGCCCGAGATACATCAGGAACAGAACGAAGACGGAGGTGAGCCGGGCGTCCCAGACCCACCAGGTGCCCCACATCGGCTTGCCCCAGAGGGACCCAGTCACCAGGGCAATCAGCGTGAAGGCGGCGCCGAGCGGGGCTGCGGCCTTCGCCGACACATCCGCCAGCGGATGGCGCCAGACCAGCGTGCCGACGGCCGAGAGGCTCATGATCGTGTAGCCCATCATCGCCAGCCACGCGGCCGGCACGTGGACATACATGATGCGAACCGTTTCACCCTGCTGGTAGTCGCCTTCTGTCGTGAAGCTGAGATACAGCCCCACGATAAAACAGAGGGCCGTGAAACCGGCCATCCACGGGAGGATGCGTGCGGCCAGCGCCAGAAACCGTGTCGGATTGGCGAGATCGCTGAATTTCGTGATGGCAAGGCTCGTTTCGCTCATGCCGTTTTCCTTACCGCGATATGCCTGACGCCGCAATCGAGTGCCCGATCAATCCGACGTGTGACGCAGCGCAAGCGCGGCAGCCACCGGTCCGATCACCGCGAAGAAGAGGGTCAGCGCCATCAGGATGAGGAAGGGCGGCAGAAAGGGCGATGGCCCCTCGACCGCCGCGTAAGTGGCACTGACGCCGAAGATCAGCACGGGGATCGTCAGCGGCAGCACCAGAATCGACACCAGCAGACCGCCACGCGGCAAGGCGACGGCAACGGCAGCGCCGACGGCACCGATGAAGGTAATCGCGGGAGAACCGACGAGCAGCGTCAGCATGGTCGCGCCGATGGCGGTCTCGCTCATATTCATGAAGAGGCCAAGCAACGGCGAGGCGATAACCAGCGGCAGGCTGGTGGCGACCCAGTGCGCCAGGCATTTGACGAGCACCGTCAGCACCAGCGGCGTTTCCTGCATCAGCATCAGATCGAGTGAGCCATCATCGCGCTCGGCTTGAAACAGGCGGTCAAGACCGAGCAGCGCCGCAAGCAGCGCACCGATCCAGACGATTGCCGGGCCGATGCGGGACAACAGTGCGAGATCGGGCCCGACACCGAAGGGGATGACCGCGACAATGGTCAAGAAAAAGAGAACGCCGATCAGCGCGCCGCCGCCGGCGCGTATCGAAAGCTTGAGGTCTCGCAGAAGCAGGGCAGTCATTCCCACACTCCCGGTCCGGCGTGGGCAAATCCCGCCATCCGCAATTCCTGCGCGCCTTCCAGTCCTAGCGGCTGGTGGGTTGCCGCGAGCACGATGCCGCCGTTGCAGCGATGCGCTTCAACAAGCTCGGCAAACAGACGGTCGCCGCTTTTATCCAGCGCAGCAGTCGGCTCATCAAGGATCCAGACCGGCCGGTGGGCGATAAGCAGCTTGGCGAACGCGAAGCGGCGCTGCTGCCCGGCAGAGAGGTAGCCGAACGGAAGGTGCGTGATGCCCTCGAGACCGACCGCCTCGGCTGCCTCGTCGATCGAGACGGTGGAAGCGCCATGGCTATCGCCAAGAAAGCACCGCCAGAAATCGAGGTTTTCGGCGACCGTCAACTCGCTCTTCATTGCATTGCGGTGACCGAGATAGTGGCTGACTTCCCCGACGCGCCGGTGAGTGTTGCCGAGCGAATCGGTGAAGCTGACCGAGCCCTTTTCCTGATGCAGCAGACCGGCGACGACGCGCAGCAAAGTCGACTTTCCTGATCCATTTTTGCCTGTCAAAACCAGTGCTTCGCCCGATTCCAGGCGAAAGGAGAGGCCTTCGAAAATCAGGTCTTCGCCCCGGCGCGCAGCCAGATTGGCGGCCTCGAGAGACATGACTTTTCCGTGGTTTAATTTTTCAGTCATCGCAACGCAAAAAAATCCGAAATGGGTCACGCACTCTCTGGCACCTTTCATAGAAATTATCTATAAGACCCGCAACCACGCCAGCGGTCGGCGTGAATATCATCCTTGCGCCGAACATGGGCTTCGCTCCACGTGCGGACAGCGGAAATGGCCGTACCCGCATCCTGATGTGCATTACGTGCATAGGCGTCCGCACGATTGTGTTCGCTATCAGAAACGGGGTCTCTCGTGTCTAAATCTCTTGACAGCTTCAATTGTCGTTCCACGCTTTCCGTGAATGGTAAGGACTACGTCTATTACAGCCTGCCCAAGGCTGAGGCGAATGGCCTGCCGGGTGTTTCGAAGCTCCCTTACTCGATGAAGGTTCTGCTTGAGAACCTGCTGCGCTTCGAAGACGGTCAGTCCGTGACGAAGGACCACATCCTTGCTGTTGCCGAATGGCTGAACAACAAGGGCGCTGTCGAAAACGAAATCGCTTATCGCCCGGCGCGCGTGCTGATGCAGGACTTCACCGGCGTTCCCGCCGTCGTCGACCTCGCTGCAATGCGCGACGCGATGGTGTCGCTCGGCGGCGATCCGGAAAAGATCAACCCGCTGGTTCCCGTCGACCTCGTCATCGACCACTCGGTTATCGTCGACGAATTCGGTACGCCGCAGGCGTTCGCCAAGAACGTCGAGCTGGAATACCAGCGCAACGGCGAGCGCTACCGCTTCCTGAAGTGGGGCCAGCAGGCATTCAAGAACTTCCGCGTCGTTCCTCCGGGCACCGGCATCTGTCACCAGGTCAACCTCGAATATCTCGGCCAGACCGTCTGGACGAAGGAAGAGGACGGCGAGACGATTGCTTATCCGGACACCTGCGTCGGTACGGACTCGCACACCACGATGATCAACGGTCTCGGCGTTCTTGGCTGGGGCGTCGGCGGCATCGAAGCGGAAGCGGCCATGCTCGGTCAGCCGGTCTCGATGCTCCTGCCTGAAGTCATCGGCTTCAAACTCACCGGCAAGCTCAAGGAAGGCGTCACCGCGACCGATCTCGTGCTGATGGTCGTGCAGATGCTGCGCAAGAAGGGCGTTGTCTCGAAGTTTGTTGAATTCTTCGGCCCTGGCATGGACAACATGCCGCTCGCCGACCGCGCGACCATCGGCAACATGGGTCCGGAATACGGCGCGACCTGCGGCTTCTTCCCGGTTGACGGCGAAACCATCAACTACCTCAACATGTCCGGCCGCAGTAAGGACCGCATCGCTCTCGTCGAAGCCTACTCAAAGGCACAGGGCATGTGGCGCGAAGGCGATGGTTCGGACCTCGTCTTCACAGATACGCTGGAACTCGACCTCGGCGACGTTGTGCCTGCCATGGCCGGCCCGAAGCGTCCTGAAGGCCGTATCCCGCTCGAAAACATCGCTTCCGGTTTCGCCGGCTCGATGGACACCGATTACAAGAAGCCCGGTCAGCTCTCCAATCGCTACGCGGTCGAAGGCACCGACTTCGATCTCGGCCATGGCGACGTGGCGATTGCCGCCATCACTTCCTGCACCAACACCTCCAACCCGTCGGTTCTGATCGCTGCCGGTCTTCTTGCCCGCAACGCCGTTGCCAAGGGCCTGAAGTCCAAGCCGTGGGTCAAGACCTCGCTGGCACCGGGATCGCAGGTCGTTGGTGAGTATCTGGCGAAGTCCGGCCTGCAGGCCGACCTCGACAAGCTCGGCTTCAACCTCGTCGGCTTCGGTTGCACGACCTGCATCGGCAACTCCGGTCCGCTGCCGGCGCCGATCTCGAAGACGATCAACGACAAGGGTCTGATCGTTTCAGGCGTGCTCTCGGGCAACCGCAACTTCGAAGGCCGTATTTCTCCGGATGTTCAGGCGAACTACCTGGCTTCGCCGCCGCTCGTCGTTGCCTACGCTCTGGCCGGCACGGTCCAGAAGGATCTGACCAAGGAGCCGATCGGTGAAGACCAGAACGGCAACCCTGTTTATCTCAAGGACATTTGGCCGACCTCGCACGAAGTGCAGGACTTCATCCAGAAGTACGTCACCCGCGAACTTTACGAAACGAAGTACGCCGACGTCTTCAAGGGTGATGAAAACTGGCAAGCCGTCAACGTTCCGGCCGGACAGACCTACGCCTGGGATGACAAGTCGACCTACGTGCAGAACCCGCCCTACTTTGTGGGCATGGGCAAGACCGGCACCGGCATCTCCGATATCAAGGGTGCGCGCGTTCTCGGCCTTTTCGGCGACAAGATCACCACCGACCACATTTCGCCTGCCGGTTCGATCAAGGCTGCGTCTCCGGCTGGTGCTTACCTGCTTGAGAACCACGTCGGTGTTGCCGACTTCAACCAGTACGGCACGCGTCGCGGCAACCATGAAGTCATGATGCGTGGCACGTTCGCCAATATCCGTATCCGCAACCACATGCTCGGCCCGAACGGCAAGGAAGGTGGCTACACCATCCACTATCCGTCGAAGGAAGAGGAATCGATCTATGACGCGGCTATGCAGTATAAGGCCGAGGGCGTTCCGCTCGTCATCTTTGCTGGCGTCGAGTACGGCAACGGCTCGTCCCGCGACTGGGCAGCGAAGGGCACCAACCTGCTCGGCGTGAAGGCGGTCATTGCACAGTCCTTCGAGCGTATTCACCGATCGAACCTGGTCGGAATGGGCGTCATCCCATTCGTCTTCGAAGAGGGCACGACCTGGGCAAGCCTCGGCCTGAAGGGCGACGAAATCGTCAGCATCGAGGGCCTTGAGAACATCAAGCCGCGCGAAAAGAAGATCGCCAAGATTACCTACGGGGACGGCACCGTGAAGGAAGTTCCGCTGCTGTCGCGCGTCGATACGCTCGACGAAGTGGTCTACCTCAACAACGGTGGCATCCTGCAGACGGTTCTGCGCGATCTCGCTGCCTGATTGTTAACAGACTTGCATGACAATGGCCGCCGGAAAGAGATTTCCGGCGGTTTTTTGTTTGAGTACGAGGTATTTAGATGCCCGGTCACGCTGATGTGTTTCAGCTTGGCTTCTCCGAAGCTTGGTCTCACCCCTTCGTGACTTTCCGTTTAGATCGGGAACCATTATCTCTACGTTCAGACATCGGAACCTATGGCGAAGGGTGGCGGTGGTTGCTGAAGAAAAGGTGCAGTGAATGTCCCCGCGGTTTCTGATTTCTCTGGTTGCAGGTGTGGCGCTTGCCGGCCCACTGTTTGCCCAGGACGCGCCAAAAGGCGTGGTCGAACTCTTCACCTCGCAGGGATGTTCTTCTTGTCCTCCAGCCGATGCGGCTTTCCGCAAGATTGTCGAGGCTGGCGGCGTTATTGCCCTCGCTTATCACGTCGACTACTGGAACTACATGGGCTGGGCCGACACGCTGAGTTCGAAAGAAAACACCGAGCGCCAGTATGGCTACGCGCAGACCATGGGCCGCGCCAATGTCTATACGCCGCAGGTGATCGTCAATGGTCGTGATCATGTGGCAGGGGCCGACCTGGGCGCGATCAATAAGAAAATCGATAGCTATGCAGCCGAAGGCAAGGGATTGTCGGTGCCGGTCACCGCACAGATGCGCGACGACCAACTCGAGATCAAGATTGGCGCGGGCCAGGGCAAAGCCAATGTCGTCATGGTCTATTTCAACCGCGAGAAGACCATCGAGGTCGAGAAGGGCGAAAACAGCGGTCAGAAGATTGCTTATCTGAACAGCGTTGCCGATGTCGAAACCGTCGGCATGTGGGAGGGCAAGGAAACGAGCTTGACGCTGCCGGCCAGCGTGATGCAGAAGCCGGATCTTGAGGGCTGCGCGATTCTACTTCAATCCTCCACCGCCGACGGCAATCCATCGGCGATTCTCGGAGCGACGGTCGTCATGGCTGGGAAGAATATCTGACCGTTTCATCTGCCTTGCGGATGGAAAACGGGGCGGCCCGGCTGATCGTATTCGGGGCTGGGGTTAAGGTCGATACGGTCAGCCGGGCCCTTTGGCGCGCTGGCGCCAAACTCGCACAAAACCTTTTCAGCAGACCAAATCCGGCAAAAAGATCATGCGCAAATCAGGTGCGACGCGGGTCCGAACGGCCCCGCGGCGCAGTCGTGAGGGAATTTCTCCTCCAAATGAGGCGCTGTTTTGACTGAATTGCGGCGCTCGGGAGATTGCACAGACTATGATTAATGTGACTGATCGCCCGCTTGCAATTTGTAAACGCTAAGGCAAACTGTCATGTACCCGTCACAAGCGGAGGCACAGGGAGACTGATGACAGATCAGCCGGATTTGCGGCGCGGCGAGAGCCGGTCAGCCGACAACAGTTCCTCAGTCGTCGTAGATCTCAAGGAATACAAGCAGAGCAAGGATCCAGCGCCGGTTACATTCCACCGACGCGAGCTCGACGCGATTTTATGGATTTATGGCCGCATGGTCGGCGAGGGCGAGTGGCGGGACTATGCGATCGATCATCTGAAGGATCGTGCCGTCTTCTCCGTTTTCAAGCGATCAGGTGAAATGCCACTCTTTCGCATCGAGAAGAATCCGAAGCTCACTGCCAAGCAGGGTGCTTATTCCGTTATCAATACGCACGGCGTTATCCTGAAGCGTGGGCACGAACTCCCCCAGGTTCTGAAGGTCTTCAACAAGGCGTTGAAGCTGGTCGAGAAGTAGCTCGAGCTCAGGCCTTGAACAGCGTGCCTGGATAGGTCGAGGCATCGGGGTCGGTCGCCGCCCCATCACCCAGGGCACGCTGCATGATCATCGTGTCGAGCCAGCGACCGTGCTTGTAGCCTGTTGCCTTGAGTCGGCCGGTTTCTGCAAAGCCCAGTGTCTGATGCAGGGCAATGGATGCCGGATGCGCGCCGCCGATCACGGCCACCATCTGGCGAAAGCCGAGATCGGTGCAGCGTTGGATCAGTTCGGCGAGCAGCAGCCTTCCAATTCCCTTGCCGCGCGCTTCCGGCCCCAGGTAGATCGAATCCTCGACCATCCAGCGATAGGCCGGCCGCGTGCGGAAGGCCGAGGCGTAGGCGTAACCAAGCAGCCCGCCATTCTCATCGATCGCGGCGATGTAGGGGTAGCTCTGGCCCGTGATTGCGGAAAATCGTGCCGCCATCTCGCTCTCGTCCGGTGGGACGATCTCGTAGCTTGCGACACCGTTCAGTACGGATTCGCGATAGATGGCCGTGATGGCAGGGAGGTCGGATGAGGAAGCGTCGCGGAGGAAGATGGGCATTCGGTCGGCCGGCAGATATGACGATGGACTCTTCCAGAAATCATCCTCGGCATGATCGAGCAACAAAAAAGGCGGCCGAAGCCGCCTTTTTCGATAACGTTCCTGTTCCTTATTTGCGGTCGCCCATGAACTGCAGGAGGAACATGAAGAGGTTGATGAAGTCCAGATACAGGGTCAGTGCGCCCATGATTGCCTTGCGGCCGGCAACATCCGCGCCGTCTGCTGCGTAGTACATTTCCTTGATGCGCTGCGTGTCGTAGGCGGTAAGGCCTGCGAAGATCAGCACGCCGATCGCGGAGACCGCGAACTGCAGGGCAGACGATGCCAGGAAGATGTTCACGATCGACGCGATGATCAGGCCGAAGAGACCCATGATCAGGAACGAGCCCATCGCGGAGAGATCACGCTTGGTCGTGTAGCCGTAAAGCGACAGCGCACCAAAGGAGGCGGCCGTCACGAAGAACGTCTGCGTGATGCTCGACTGCGTGTAGACCAGGAAGATCGACGAAAGCGACAGGCCCACCAGCGCGGCGTAGACCCAGAAGGTCGTCTGCGCGGCGGCAACGCTCATCCGGTTAATCCTGAAGCTCAGGAAGAACACGGCAGCCAGCGGTGCAAGGATGATCACCCAACGGAGCGGCGACTGGAAAAGCAATACGCCAAACTGCGTCAGCTGGCCGTCCTGGACGGCGAAATTGAAGCCCAGATAGGCGGCTACACCCGTGATCGCCAAACCCAGCGCCATCAGGTTGTAGACCTTGAGCATATAGCTGCGCAGGCCCTGGTCGATCATCTCGCCAGTCTGTACGCGGCCTTGGTAATTACGAAGGTCAGCCATAGTTTCCTCTTATAAGCTCCGGTGTGGACACGGTGGCGGGTCAACGACCCGGGCGCCGCTGCGGAGCCCAGCATGCCTGCACACAATATGAGCCTTTCGGCTTTCGCAAACAAGGCCCTTGCAACCCGCGATCGGGTTAAATCGCCGTAAGGTGAAGGAAATTTCTCCGTTTGATCAATCAGAGTTCGCGCAAAACGGGTGCCGCTTTCTGGCCGAGGATGCGCCAGGTGCCGATGAGTCCGATACCAACGGTCAGGACCAGAGCCGTCACAAGTGTCAGGCCGGCAACATCGGGCAGGAAGTGCGAGGGGATGCGCATGATCCGGGCGGTGATGAACCAGGCCGCAACGCTGCCGGCAAAAAGGGCGAAGACTGCGGTCGCCGCCCCAAGGATCAAATATTCGTAGCAGAAGCCACGGATCAGCATTCGCCTCGTCGCGCCGAGTGTCTTGAGGACGACCGCGTCATGGGTACGGGCGCGGTTACCGGCGGCCAGCGCGCCGGCCAGAACCAGGACCGAGGCGACCAGCGCAACGGAGGCGGCGGCGCGGATCGCCGTCGCCAACTGCGCCACCAGCGTGTTGACGATGTCGATCGCGTCCTTGACCCGCACGCTTGTGATGGTCGGATACGTGTTTGTAACGGACTTCAAGATCGCGGCCTCCTGGCCAGAGGTCGCCGTCGGGTCGGTGAGCGTCGCCAGCCAGGCGTGCGGGGCGCCGCGAAATGTATTCGGCGAGAAGATCATCACGAAGTTGATGGAAAGCGACTCCCACTCGACCTTGCGCAGGCTCGCAATCCTCGCGGTGATGTTGCGGCCGAGCACGTTGACGGTGATGGTGTCACCGATCTTCAGGCCGAGTTCATTTGCCTCCTCGGCAGAGAAGGAGACGAGCGGTTCGCCGCTATAGTCCTTCGGCCACCATGATCCCTCGGTCAGCGATGCATTTTCCGGCAGCGTTTCCGAATAGGTGATGCCGCGGTCGCCACGCAGCACCCACTGGCCACCCGGCGGAACCTTGCGCTTGGTGACATCCTCGCCGTTGAAGGCGAGGATCCGGCCGCGCAGCATCGGCACTTCGACCAGTTTGCCGTCCGGCGAACCGGCTTTGACGACGCTGCGAAATGTCTCGAGTTCCGACCCCTGAATGTCCACGAAGAAAAAATTCGGCGCGCCGGCGGACATGCGCCCGGTCAGTTGCTGGCGCATGTTGCCGTCGATGAGGGTGAGCGTCACGAGCAGTGCGAGGCCAAGACCGAGAGACAGGACGACGGAGGGCGTCAGTGCGCCAGGCCGGTGGATGTTGCCGATTGCGAGCCGCAAGGCTGGCGAATTCACCCGCGGGCTGCGGCGCGCCAGCCAAGCAATGCCGGCTGCGACAAGCCGCAGGATCACGAAAGCGAAGGCGATCGCGCCGACAAAGACGATCGCGATGAAACGATCATACGCGGTTACGACGGCAAGGCCGGCAAGGGCAACAAGAAAGGTCGCAGCGAGAAGGATGTAGGGCCAGGAAGGCAAGCCCCGCGCCTCGAAGCCCTGCTCGCGGAACAGGGCCGTTGCCGGAACCTTTCGTGAATGCCCAAGCGGCATGATGGCAAAGGCCAGCGTTGTCAAAATACCGAAAAGGACTGCGAGGGCCAGAGCCCCGGGGTAGAACGTCAGAGCCGTGGAGACCGGCAGGAACTGCGCCAGAAATTGCGACGCTACGATTGGCGCCAGCGCCCCGATGACGAGGCCGATCACCATCCCGCCCAAGGCAATGATGGCGATCTGGAAAAGATAGATCAACACGACGGTCGCGGCGGGCGCCCCAAGGCATTTGAATGTCGCAATGGTCGTGCGCTTGGAATCGAGGAAGGCACGCACGGCATTCGCGACGCCGACACCACCGACGATCAGGGCCGTTAATCCGACCAGCGTCAGGAACTGCGAGAAACGCTCAATGTTCTCCGTCAGTGCAGGGGCCGCCCGGTCGCTGGTGCGGATAGACCAGCCGGCCGACGGAAATTCCTTCGCGGCGCGATCGCGCAGCGTGGATCTTTCGGCCGGGTTGTCCATGCGAATCTTGTAGGCATGCTCGACCAGGCTACCGGTCTGGATGAGGCCGGACGCCTTCAGTGCTTCCCTGCTCACAAGGAGTCGGGGCGCGAAACCAAAACCTTCCGAAACCGCGTCCGGCTCCGTCTTGACCGTACCGGTGACGTTCAGAATGACATTGCCGAGGAGGATCTCATCTCCGATGGAGAGGCCGAGCCGATCCAGCAGAAGCGGAGCGGCTACCGCGCCATAGGTGCCGCTCTGCCCCGACAGAAGCCCGTGCAGCGGATAATTCGGTTCGGCCGCGAAGGTGCCGTAGAGCGGATAGGCGCCATCGACTGCCTTGACCTCGACCAGCGCCTGATCCGAGCCGTCGGGCTTGCGTGCCATCGAGCGCAGGCCCGTCGACACCGATACTTTGCCGAAGCCGCGCAAGAAGTCCATTTCGGCTTCCGTCGCCTCGCGATTGTTGAGCTCGAAGCGTGCGTCGCCGGCCAGAATCTCCTGACCTTGCGTGGCGATCGTGTTGGTGATGGACTGCGAAACCGAGTTGACGGCTGCAATGGCGCCGGTGCCGAGAGCGATGCAGGCCAGAAAGATGTAGAAGCCGCGAAGGCCGCCGCGCAGCTCGCGGAGCGCGAGACGAAAGGCGAGGGAGACGCGCGGGGTCAGCAATGTCATGCAATCGCCGCCTCAGGCTGGACAGGCGCACTATCGCTCTCAATCTGGCCCGAACGAACCCGAATCTGCCTGGAGCAGCGTTTGGCGAGCGCGGTGTCGTGGGTGACGAGCAGCAGCGTCATGCCGCGCTCGGCCTGTTTGGAAAACAGGAGATCCGCAATCTGCCGGCCGGTGTCGGTGTCGAGGTTGCCGGTCGGTTCGTCGGCGATCAGCAGCGCCGGTGACGGTGCGAGCGCGCGTGCAATCGCCACCCGTTGCTGTTCGCCGCCGGAAAGTTGGCCGGGATAGTGGTTCAACCGATCGCCAAGCCCGACGGATTTCAGTTCGCGGCGGGCGATTTCGAACGGATTGGGAAGGTTAGCGAGCTCCAGCGGCACAGCGACGTTTTCCAGGGCCGTCATGTTGGCGATCAGGTGGAAGGATTGGAAAACGATACCGATATTGCGGCCGCGGAAGTCGGCCATCTCGTCTTCACTCAGGGCATGCAGCGGTGTGCCGCTGACATTGATTTCGCCACTATCGAGCCTTTCCAGCCCTGCGAGCACCATCAGCAACGTCGATTTTCCGGAACCCGATGGTCCGACGATGCCGACCGACTCTCCGGTGCCGATCGTGAGGTCGATGCCCTTCAAAACATGGACGGAGGCGGCGGCGCTGCCAAGCGTCAAATCGGCGCGCTTCAACTCGATGATGGTTTTTGCCAACAGTATTCGCCCTATATAGATGCCGATTGTCTTGCCAATCTAGGGAAAGCGGAATGAGTTTTAAAGTTGCCGGCCTTCACATCGCCGTCATTGTTGCGTCGATGGCCTTTGCGGTCGTAGCCAATGCAAAGACAATCAGCCTGGTCGGTTTTGGCGACAGCCTGATGGCGGGCTACCAACTCCCTCCCGGTGATGGCTTTCCAGAAAAGTTGCAAGCAGCCCTGACAGCCAAGGGTGTCGAGGTATCGATCGCGAACGCGGGCGTGTCCGGCGACACGACGGCCGGTGGTCTTGCGCGAATCGATTGGTCGGTCCCCGACGGCACCGATGGCGTGATTCTCGAACTGGGCGGCAATGATGCCCTGCGCGGCATCCCTCCGGAGGAAAGTGAAACGAACCTCGATCAGATGATTGCCCGGCTAAAGGAACGTGGTGTTGCGGTCCTTCTCGTCGGTATGCTGGCGCCGCCGAACATGGGCGACGACTATGCGGGGCGCTTCAACCCGATCTACGCGAAACTCGCGCAAAAACATGGCGTTGCGCTATATCCCTTCTTTCTCGACGGGGTCGCCCTCGATGCCGGTCTGAAGCTTGAGGATGGGATGCACCCGAACAGCAAAGGGATCGATGTGATGGTCGAAAAGATGGAGCCGGCTATCACGCAATTCTTAGGAACGATTTCTACTGTGAAGAATTAGGGACTTGCGCAGGTGTTCAATGCGTGATTCCGTGTGAGCACCTGCAAAAGATTCGGGGAGTGCTCGTTATGCCGAGACTGTTTACCGCCCTCGAAATTCCGCGCAATGCCGCGATGAGCCTCTCATTGCTGCGCGGTGGTCTCCCTGGTGCAAGATGGATCGATGTGGAAAACTACCACATCACTTTGCGCTTCATCGGCGATGTCGATGGACGCACGGCAGACGAAATTGTCGATCGGCTCGACCGCATCGACCGGCCCGAATTCCAGATACGTCTCGATGGTATCGGCGCATTCGGGTCCAAAAAACCGCATTCGGTGTGGGCCGGCGTCTCGCCTTCACCCGAGATGTACGCCCTCCAGGCGGAAATCGAGCGGATCTGCCAGCGCATCGGATTGCCGCCGGATCCCCGCAAGTTCACGCCGCATGTCACGCTGGCGCGGTTGAAGTCGTCGCGGGTCGACGATGTCGTGCACTATCTCGCCGGGCGTGGAAACTTCCAGACGTCGGCCTTCACCGTTCCGCGCTTCGTTCTCTTGTCGTCGAGGGAATCGGTCGGCGGTGGGCCTTATTTGACGGAAGAGATCTTCCCTCTCCATGAGGCATTGTCGGTGCCCAGCGTCTCGAGCAGCTTCCTGCAGCCGGCAAAGAGCCTGGCGTAGACGCGTTCGAAGCCGTCGCTGTCGCCGAAATAGGGGTCGGGTATATCCTCGCCGCTCGCCAAAGCGAAGTCGCCGAACAGGTGGATATTTGCGGCTCCCGGGCTCATGCGATGCAGTTCGGCGACATTTGCGCGATCCATCGCGAGGATCAGGTCGAAGCCGCTGAAATCCTTCATCCTGATCTGACGGGCGCGTTGCCGGGAAATGTCGATCCCGTGGCCTCTCGCGGTGGCGATCGAGCGCCGATCCGGATGCTCGCCCTCATGCCAACCGCCGGTGCCGGCCGAGTCGATCTCAAAACGATCGGCAAAGCCGGCCACATCGACGAGGTGCGAGAGGATCCCCTCGGCAAGAGGCGAGCGGCAGATATTGCCCATGCAAACAAACAGGATGCTAATGCGTTTCATCTGTGGTCCATGACGGAAGAGAAGGGACAATCGCATGAAACGGGAAAAACTGGAACGGCAAGCCATCGCTGCCGAGCTCGCCAAGCTCGACGGCTGGTCGCTCGACGCCGCCGGCACGGCGATATCGCGAAGCTTCAAGTTTCGCAATTTCGTTGAGGCGTTTGGCTTTATGACCGAAGCGGCACTTGCTGCGGAACGGCTCAATCACCATCCCGAATGGTTCAACGTCTATTCGCGCGTCGATGTAAAGCTTAACACCCATGATGCTGGCGGCTTGACGGAACTCGATTTCAAGCTGGCGGCAGCGATGGAGAAGGCGGCGGCGCGCCGACTTGATTGAATCCGGTGCCGCCGTCACCATATGTGCGCGTGAAAGAGAGGACCAATCGGAATGGACGACGTCAAATTCGGTGAGATCCTGCTGCCGGGCGACGATGATACGCAAAGCCGGCGTGAAGAGACAGTGCGCAAGAAATTCTGGCCGACCTTCAAGAAGGCCGTACGGCAGATCCCGTTCGCGCGCGATGTCGTCGCTGCATTCTACTGCGCGATGGATCCCCAGACGCCGACAAGGGTGCGCGGCGTTCTGCTGGCGGCACTCGCCTATTTCGTCATGCCGGTTGACATGATCCCTGATGTTTTTGCCGTGATCGGGTTTTCGGATGACGTAGCGGTCCTTTCCGCGGCCTTCGCCATGGTCAGCAGGCATCTGAAACCGAAGCACTATGAAGCGGCGGACCGTGCGCTCGCCGATAAGCCTGAAGGCATGAAGACGATCTAGCGTTACCTCAGGCGCCCTCGGCCTCCAGAACCTTTCTGAGCTTTCCGAAGGCAAGCCGGATGCGGGATTTTACCGTCCCGAGCGGCAAGCCGGTCGCCTCGGCGATTTGCGAATGGGACTGGCCGAGAAAGAAGGCGGCGCGGAGCATTTCTCGCTGTTCTTCGGGGAGTTGGCTGACAGCGGCGCGAATATGGGCATCGCGATCGTCGTTTACGAGGATCTCGTCTGCGCCGCTTTCGGCGACCGGCTGCAATGCCGGGTCTGCCTGATCCAGTGTGCGTGCTTTGGCCCGGCGCTGGAGATCGATCCGACGGTTGCGGGCGATGCGAAAAAGCCAGGTCGACAGAGAGGATCGCGCTGCATCGTAAAGCTCGGCTTTGTGCCAGAGCACGATCATCACTTCCTGAACAAGCTCCTCTGCCTCGCCGCTCGACATTCTTTGGCGAAGTAACCACGATTTAAGGCGCGGTGCGAAGTAATCGAACAGCACGGTGAATGCCTCCTGGTCGCGGCGTTCCGCAACGGCCCTTGCGAGGGCGGCGAAGCGCTGTTTCTCTTCGGCATCCATGTCCGGCCTAAAGCCCCCTGGCTCAGCGAGTTCTCCAGCGGATTTCTAATACTTATTGACGTACAACGGTTTCTGAAAAGGTCAAACTCTTGCCTGAATCTTTATGTCTTAGATTCATCCGTGACGTTGAGCCGTGTGCGCACGCGGCGTCACTTCATTACGGGCGAGGCGCCGCGTCCATGTTGACACTTGGGTGAGAATGGAACAGGCAGGGACTTCTCGCAGTCCCCGTTGACGCTTTGGTAACCTGAATTAAGTCAAAATAAAGCAGATCGTGATTATGCGCCGCCCGTTCGCTTCGGGCTCGAATCGCAAGAACCGGCAGGATATCCATGTTTCTTAGAAGTACCGCAATCGCCATTTCCCTCGTTCTCGCCGGCGCCGGCATTGCATCCGCTCAGACCAAGAAGTCGCAGCCCGCGGCGCAGCCACAGGCAGCGCAGCCCCAGGCTACTCAGGCTTCGACAGCGCCGACCCGGATCCAGCAGTTCCAGGCTTGGGGCGCCTATTCCTACAAGTCCGGCGCGAGCACTGTCTGCTACGTTCTGTCCGTGCCGACGGAAAAGAAGCCGGCCGGCATCGATCACGGCGACAACTTCTTCATCGTCTCGCAGCGCCCCGGCCAGAACATTTCCTACGAGCCGCAGGCAATGATGGGCTACACCGTCAAGGAGAACTCGAAGATCGATGTCGTGATCGACAACAAGACCTTCGTGATGTTCACCAAGGACAAGGCCGGCTGGGTCGAGAACGCAGCCCAGGAGCCGGCGCTCGTCGCGGCGATGAAGGGTGGCCACTCGATGACGGTCAACGCGACATCCCGCAAGGGCACACCGACCTCCTACAGCTACTCGCTGTCCGGCATTTCCGCTGCACTGAAGCAGGTTGAGGGCTGCAAGTAAGCCTTCGGTTACGGTGACGAAATTTCAGGAGGCCGGCCTTGTGCCGGCCTTCGTCGTTTCCATCTATAGTGACGCGCGGCGAAAATGATGCTAAAGGCCCGCGCAACAGCGGATAGATTGCGGCTTTGCCGCCCGGTCCGCATTCAATTTCTGCCATCATGCCTGTCGTGCCCGCAAGTCATCCGGCTTACCGGGGCGATTACATGTTGAATTCGGGATAAGAGACTATGTCCGTCATGGATGCGATGACTGTTACCAAGCCTGCCGGCGTGTTGCCGCAGCTCGACGCCGGCCAGAAGCCCTCGCTGATCGGCCTGAGCCGCGAAGAGATGGGGGCTGCGCTGCGCGAAAAGGGCGTCCCGGACAAGCAGATCAAGATGCGCGTTGCCCAGCTCTGGAACTGGATCTACGTGCGCGGCGTCTCCGATTTCGATCACATGACGAATGTCGCCAAGGACATGCGCGAGATGCTGAAGCAGCATTTCACCATCGCGCGTCCCGAGATCGTCGAGGAGCAGGTGTCGAACGACGGCACCCGCAAGTGGCTGCTGCGTTTCCCGCCGCGCGGGGCGGGGCGACCGGTCGAGATCGAGGCCGTCTACATCCCGGAAGAGGGTCGCGGTACGCTTTGCATCTCCAGCCAGGTGGGCTGCACGTTGACCTGTTCCTTCTGTCATACCGGAACGCAGCGGCTGGTCCGCAACCTCACCGCTGAAGAAATACTCTCCCAGCTTTTGCTTGCCCGCGATCGGCTCGGCGATTTCCCGGACCGCGAAGCGCCGCAAGGAACGATCATGCCTGCCGAGGGCCGCAAGGTCAGCAACATCGTGATGATGGGCATGGGTGAGCCGCTCTACAATTTCGATGCGGTGAAGCAGGCGCTGCTGATCGCCACCGACGGCGACGGACTGTCGCTCTCCAAGCGCCGCGTCACGCTGTCGACGTCAGGCGTGGTGCCGGAGATCTTCCGCACCGGCGACGAGATCGGCGTGATGCTGGCGATCTCGTTGCACGCGGTGCGCGACGACCTGCGCGATATTCTGGTGCCGATCAACAAGAAGTATCCGCTGAAGGAGCTGATCGACGCCTGCCGCAAATATCCCGGCCTGTCGAATGCCCGCCGCATCACCTTCGAATATGTGATGCTGAAGGACGTCAACGACAGCCTCGAGGATGCCAAGGGCCTCGTTCAGCTGCTGAAGGGTGTGCCGGCGAAGATCAACCTCATTCCGTTCAATCCCTGGCCGGGCACCAACTACCAGTGTTCCGACTGGGCGCAGATCGAGAAGTTCGCCGATTTCATCAATTCGGCCGGCTATGCCTCGCCGATCCGCACGCCGCGCGGCCGCGACATTCTCGCGGCCTGCGGTCAGCTGAAGTCGGAGTCGGAGCGCATGCGCAAGACCGAGCGGCTGGCCTTCGAGGCGATGATGATCGCCAACCATGGCGCGGACGACTGATCAGCAAGTTTGATCCGTTCAGTGTTTTCTAATGATTGATTTCATGGCCTGCTTTTCCTAGAAGCAGGCCAAAATCATGTCTGGAGGATACCCCAATGCGTTCCATTCTGTTTGCTGTTGCGGCCACGTTGGCCCTGACCCTGCCTGCCAAGGCCGAAGACGTGACCGTCGCGGTCACGGCGATCGTCGAGCATCCGGCGCTTGACGCCGCACGCAAGGGTGTCCTCGATGTGCTGACGGCCGCCGGCTACAAGGAAGGCGAGAACCTGAAGTTCATGTTCGAGTCGGCCCAGGGCAACCCGGCGACGGCTGCGCAGATCGCCCGCCAGTTCGCCGGCGAGGGCCCGAACGTTATCGTTCCGATCTCCACGCCATCAGCGCAAGCTGTCGTTTCCGCAACGCGCGACATTCCGGTTGTCTTCACGGCCGTTTCCGATCCGCTCGGCGCCCAGCTCGTCAAGAACATGGACAAGCCCGGCGGCAACGTCACCGGCCTGTCCGACATGTCGCCGGTTGCCGAACATGTCGCGCTCATCAAGGAAATTCTGCCGAACGCCAAGACGATCGGCTATCTCTACAACTCCGGTGAGGCAAACTCCGTGTCGCTGCTCGCCGTTCTGAAGACGGAAGCCGAGAAGGCAGGCATGAAGGTCGTCGAGTCTGCGGCCACCAAGTCCGCGGAAGTGCAGGGTGCCGCCCGTGCCCTCGTCGGCCGTGCCGATGCCATCTATGTCCCGACCGACAACACGATCATCTCCGCACTTGAAGGCGCGGTTGCTGTTGCCGAAGAGAGCAAGCTGCCGCTCTTCACCGCCGACACGGATTCCGTCTCGCGCGGTTCGGTCGCCGCCCTCGGTTTCAACTACTACGATGTTGGCAAGCAGACCGGCGAAATCGTCGTTCGTATCCTCAAGGGCGAGAACCCGGGCGATATCCCGGTGAAGGTTGCTGCCGGCAGCGATCTGGTCGTCAACAAGGGTGCAGCCGCCAAGATGGGCGTCACGCTGCCGGAAAGTGTCTTGAAGCGCGCGACGAAGACGATCGACTGATCGCCGCATATTTTGGAGAAACCAGCCATCCAGCCGCTCCCGTTTAACGCGGGGGCGGCTGATGGTATTAAAAGCTTGGGTCCGGTAACAGGCGGACCGAGTCAGAAGAAAGGGCATGAGCCTTGAGTCAGATCGCATTCTGGGGAGCCGTGGAGCTGGGGCTGGTTTATGCCTTCGTGGCGCTCGGCGTTTACCTCGCATTTCGTGTGCTGGATTTTCCGGATCTGACGGTTGACGGCTCCTTCCCTCTCGGGGCTGCCGTAACGGCGGTGTTGATCATCGCTGGCGTCAATGCCTGGCTTGCTGCGCTTATCGCCATGGTCGCGGGTGCTGCGGCAGGTCTCGTTACCGCGATGCTCAACGTGCGCTTCAAGATCCTCAACCTGCTGGCCTCGATCCTGACGATGATCGCGCTGTTCTCGGTCAACCTGCGCGTCATGGGCAAGCCGAACGTCGCGCTGATCAATGCGGATACGATGATCAGTCCGTTCTTCGGTCACGGCCTGCGGGATTTCTATGTTCGACCGCTGTTCGTCGGCGTCCTTGTCGTGGTTGCCGTGATCGTCGTTTGGCGCTTCCTTGAAAGCGACTCGGGTCTGGCGATGCGCGCGACCGGCGCGAATGCCCGCATGGCCCGCGCGCAGGGCGTCGACACCAGCCGCCAGATCTATCTCGGCATGGCGATCTCGAATGCGCTGGTTGCCTTCGGCGGCGCGCTCTTCGCGCAAACCAACGGCTTTGCGGACGTCACCTCGGGCGTCGGAACGATCGTCGTCGGGCTTGCGGCCGTCATCATCGGCGAAACGCTGCTTGGCCGTCGTGGCCTGCTGATCGCGCTGGTCGGCTGCGTGCTCGGTTCGATCCTCTACCGTATCGCCATCCAATTGGCGCTCTCCACCGATGTCATCGGGCTGCAAGCCTCGGACCTTAATTTCGTGACGGCCGTTCTGGTGACAATAGCGCTCATTCTTCCCCGTCTTCGCCGCGGAGGTGCCGCATCGTGATCACGCTCAAGGACATCAAGGTCGTCTTCGGCAAGGGCACGCCGCTGCAGAAGCAGGCGCTGAACGGCGTCAGCCTGACGATCGAGGAAGGTTCGTTCGTCACCGTTATCGGTTCGAACGGCGCCGGCAAATCGACGCTGCTCGGCGTTCTTGCCGGTGATGTTCTCGCCAGCGAAGGCCAAGTCCTGATTGGCCATACCGATGTCACGCGCAAATCGACGGCCGCTCGCGCGGGCCTCGTTGCCCGTGTCTTCCAGGATCCGTTGACGGGAAGCTGCGGCTCGCTGTCGATCGAGGAAAATCTTGCGCTTGCGGCGCGTCGTGGTGAAAGGCGCGGGCTCGTATCAGCGCTTGGTCCGAAGCGGCGCGAACATTTCCGCGATCGGATTGCCGAGCTCAATCTCGGTCTCGAGAATCGGATGCGGGACCGCATGGACCTGCTATCGGGTGGTCAGCGTCAGGCGGTGTCGCTTGTGATGGCGACGCTTGCCGGCTCCGAAGTGCTGCTGCTCGACGAGCATACGGCAGCGCTCGATCCAGGGATGGCAGAGTTCGTCATGGGCCTCACGCAGACGATCGTCTCGGAGCGCAAGCTGACGACGCTGATGGTCACGCACTCCATGCGGCAGGCGCTCGATTATGGCCACCGCACGATCATGCTGCATGGCGGCGAGGTCGTTCTCGACGTCAGCGGCGATAGCCGCAAGACGCTGCAGGTCGAAGACCTGATCGCGATGTTCCGCAAGATGCGCGGCCAGACCCTGGACGATGACGCGCTGCTGATCGGCTGAGGATAGACAGCTTCCGGGAAGCCAGAGCTTCCCGGCGATCGCTTAGCGCGCCTGCGTCAGCAGGATTTTTGCCGCGAAGACGGAGAAGACGCCGGCGAAGGTAAAGTCCATGCCGCGCAAAACTTTCTTGTTGGTCTGCAGCCAGCTGGCGAGCCAGTCGGCCGCGAAGACCACGGCTGCGTTGACAGGCATGCCGATCAGGATGAAGCAGAAGCCGAGGAAGAGCAGCTTCTGCGTCACCGTCGGATCGCCGGCGCTGACGAACTGCGGCAGGAAGGTCATGAAGAAGATAATGACCTTCGGGTTCAGGAGGTTGACCCAGAAGCCCGAGGAAACGTTGGCGAGTGGCGTGCCCTTTGCCGTTTCGACCTTGTTGACCGAAAACTTCGAGCCGAAGCGGATCGCCTGGACGGCGAGCCACAGGAGATAGGCAGCACCTCCGGTCTTCAGGATCAGGAAGGCTGTCGGCGACGCGGTGATCAGTGCCGAAACGCCAAAGGCGACCAGCATGGTGTGAACGACGATACCGAGGCTCGTACCGAGAACGACGAACAGCGCAGCCTTCTTGCCCTGCGCCAGTGCGCGGCTGATGGACAGCGTCATGTCGGGGCCGGGCGTCGCAGCGAGCAGCAGGGTCGCGGCTGCGAAGGCGAGAAGGGTCGGAAAGCTGGGCAGGAAGCTCATGGTACACTCTGAAAGCCGGATGAAAGCTTAGCCGTCATATCCGGCTTTCAGAAAATGTCTAATCAAACCTTCTAATACGACCTATTCCTTGCGTTCGAGATAGGCCTTGAACTTGTCGGCATAATCCTTGTGCCAGCGCGACAGCGGTGGGCGGTTCTCGATGATGTCGCCCATCGCCCAGGCCATGCGGCGTTCGTCCACCGGACGGGCGACGTCGTTGTCGGGGCAGAGGATGTAGAAGTCGCCGCGTTCCAGGCTTTCGATCATGAAATCGACCGTCTGTTCCGGCGTCCATGCGGCAGCCGGCTTTTCGGCGCGATCGCCCTTGGTGAGGCCGGTATAGACGAAGCCGGGGATCAATAGATGAGCGGAGATCTTCGAGCCTTCGGTATTGCGCAATTCATGCTCGAGCGCTTCGGTGAATACCTTCACGCCGGCTTTCGAGACGTTATACGCCGGGTTGCCAGGTGGCGTGGTGATGCCCTGCTTGGAGCCGGTATTGATGATCAGGCCCGGTTCGCCATGCGAGAGCATGTGCTGGCCGAAGGTCCGCGTGCCGTTGATGACGCCGAGCAGGTTGACGCCGAGAATCCCGTCCCAATTGGCCTGGGCGCTGAAGATCGATGTCTCTGGGCCGACGCCGGCGTTGTTCATGAGAATGTGCACTCGGCCGAAGCGCTGGATCACGGTCCGTTCGAGCGCTTCGAGGGACTCCTTCTGTGCGACGTCGGTTTCGACGGCGAGCACATGCTCCTCTCCCGAGATCGCTTTCAGTTCCTCTGCGGCGGCTGCCAGCCGATCGCCGCCGAGATCGGCAATGGCGACGCTCATGCCCGATCGGGCAAAGTGTTTCGCGGCGGCAAGTCCGATGCCCGAGGCGCCACCGGTGATGACAGCGACGTTTGATTTCTTGATGATGTCTTGGATTCTCGTCACGGCCAGCTCTCCTCCGCATTGTCAGGACGCTGGCAGATATGGGCTGCGCTTTCGGCCTGTCAAACATTATCTGGGTCGCCGATAGCCGCCGTTGCCCTTGCGTCGTCCGCCAATCTCGCTAAAAGTGCCCAGCCATACCGGGCCTGGCGGGTTTGCCGCTGCCCTCTTGCAACGGACCTCATCATCATGGCATCGCACAAAGACGTAAAGAAAGTCGTCCTCGCCTATTCCGGCGGCCTCGACACCTCGATCATCCTGAAGTGGCTGCAGACCGAACTCGGCGCAGAAGTCGTGACCTTCACCGCCGACCTCGGCCAGGGCGAAGAGCTGGAGCCAGCCCGCAAGAAGGCCGAGATGCTCGGCATCAAGGAAATCTACATCGAGGACGTGCGCGAAGAGTTCGTCAAGGACTTCGTGTTCCCGATGTTCCGCGCCAACGCCGTCTACGAGGGCGTCTACCTGCTCGGCACCTCGATCGCCCGTCCGCTGATCTCCAAGCACCTGATCGACATCGCCCGCAAGACCGGCGCCGATGCGATCGCGCATGGCGCCACCGGCAAGGGCAACGACCAGGTTCGTTTCGAACTTTCCGCATATGCCCTGAACCCCGATATCAAGATCATTGCGCCGTGGCGCGACTGGTCGTTCAAGAGCCGGACCGACCTGCTGGCCTTTGCCGAAGCGCACCAGATCCCGGTTGCCAAGGACAAGAAGGGCGAGGCGCCGTTCTCCGTCGACGCCAACCTGCTGCACTCCTCGTCCGAGGGCAAGGTTCTCGAAGATCCGGCACAGGAAGCGCCTGAGTACGTGCACATGCGCACGATTTCTCCAGAAGCGGCTCCCGACAAGGCGACCACCATCAAGGTCGGCTTCGAAAAGGGTGATGCCGTTTCGATCAACGGCGTACGCATGAGCCCGGCAACGCTGCTCGCAGCGCTCAACAATTACGGTCGCGACAACGGCATCGGTCGCCTCGACCTCGTGGAAAACCGCTTCGTCGGCATGAAGTCGCGCGGCGTTTACGAGACGCCCGGCGGCACGATCCTGCTTGCCGCGCATCGCGCCATCGAATCCATCACGCTCGACCGCGGCGCCGCGCATCTCAAGGACGAGATCATGCCGCGTTACGCCGAGCTGATCTACTACGGCTTCTGGTTCTCGCCGGAGCGCGAAATGCTGCAGGCGCTGATCGACAAGAGCCAGGAGCATGTCGAAGGCGAAGTGACGCTGAAGCTCTACAAGGGCAATGTCATGGTTACCGGCCGCGAGAGCCCGAAGTCGCTCTATTCCGACAAGCTGGTTACTTTCGAGGACGACCAGGGCGCCTACGACCAGAAGGATGCAGCCGGCTTCATCAAGCTCAACGCGCTGCGCCTGCGCACGCTCGCCAAGCGTAATCTCTCGAAGTAATCGCGAGCAGCTTGCACGAGATCGAAGGCCCGCCTCGTGCGGGCCTTCCGCTTGTTGACAAAGCCTTATGCCCCACCCGTCGTCACCCCGGCCGACGAGCCGGGGTGCAGCACGCGCAAGTCTTTGCGCGCAACAGACCTTTCGCACCGCAGACGCGGTGCCGCTGGATGCCGGCTCAAGGCCGGCATGACGGATAAAACGATCGTTCCGCAAAAAGGAACACGTCCTCATCAGTCTGAGGGCCCGTCGTACGGACACTTTTCATTCGCACGACGTGGCGTGAGGGAGCTTTGCTGCGTGCCGCGACGCGCGAACGAACCAGACGTAGCTGATGATCGAAATCAGCGCCATGATCGGGATGACCGTTCCGAAGGCGAGAAGCGGCATGCCGATCAGCGAACCGGCGACGCCGCCGGCAAAGCCGCCACCCATCTGGATGAAGCCCATCATCGCGGATGCCGAGCCGGCGATATGCGGGAAGGGGTAGAGGCCCGAGGTCGTCATATGCGGCGTCAGGAACGCCAGTCCGAAGGCCAGGAACGCGATTGGCCCCATGATCGAAAGATAGGATGGCGTGACGAAATGGACTGACAGCGCGATCATGATGCCGGCGAAGCCGAGCAGGCCAAGCCCGACACGCACGGAACCGTCGCCGCCCAAGCGTGGCGCCGCGTAACGCAGGCAGACGGAGCCCAAGAAGTAGGAACCCGACTGCATCAGCATTCCCAAGCCGAAGGCTGTCGGTGACAGGCCGACGACCTTGATCAGGATGAATGGGAGGAGCGTCGCCTGCGCATAGAGTGCGCCGATCGAGCCGCCGAGGACGAGCGAGGCGGAGACGAAGCGAGTTTCGCGCGCAAGCTCCAGGTAGGCGCGAAGCAGCGGAACCGGGAGCGCGCGGCGTGGATCCGGCACGCTCGTCTCCAACATGAAGACGATCACGCCAAAACAGATCAGGAGTCCGAAGCCGATCAGCACGAAGAAGACCGACTGCCAGCCGAAGGCAGCGAGTGCCAATCCGCCGATCGTTGGTGCGGCGGCCGGTCCGATGGCAATCATGATGCCGATGAGGTTCATGATGCGGGAGGCTTCGGTCCCGGTGAACTGGTCGCGCACGATGGCGCGCGCCACCGTAATCCCGACGGAAGCGCCGACGCCCTGTATCAGGCGGCCGGCGAGCAACCACTCGATGCCGGGCGCAAAGGCGGCAAGCAGGCTTCCGACGACATAGATGCCGATGAAGAGGAGTGTCGCGGTGCGGCGGCCGAAGGCGTCCGAGAGTGGACCGGCAAGGAGCTGTGCCACCGAGAAGCCGGCGAAATAGACGGAGAGCGTCATCTTGATCGCCGAGTCCGAGGTTTGGAACGCATGGACGAGTTCCGGCATAGCCGGCGTGTAGATCGACATCGAGATCGGGCCGATGGTTGCGAGAAGCGCGCCGAGCATGCTCGTTCGCCGTTCGCTCATCCGGAATGGGGGCATGGGGATACTCGATCTCTGGTAACGTGCGCGATCCGCGCGAGGCGGCACTTTCTTCTGTCGGAAGCGGCGTGATCCGGCAATTCAAAAATCTCATGGATTGCCATCATGGCTTGACGCCCTTCGATTGGCGCATAAGCTGCGACGGTCCTTTCCGGAGTTTCTCGATGACGCAATCCTTGCTCGCGGGCGCCTTTCTGGCAGCTCTCCTCTACGTGCTTATTCCAGGGCCTGCCTTCCTTGCGCTGCTTGGTATCGGCGCCGGGCAGGGCCGCCGTGCCGGCGCAATGTTCGTCGGCGGGCATTTGGTCGGCGATCTGCTGTGGGCATCGCTGGCGCTGATCGCGATCATCGGGGCGAGGACGATCGGTACCTTCGTCTTCGACGCGCTCGGTCTTCTTTGTGGTTTCTACCTTGCCTGGATCGGCTGGAATGCGGTTCGGGCGAAACCGAAGGGAGAGGGACAGGCCTTGATGGTCGTCGAGCGGCCGTTCCGCCGCGGCTTGATCTTCGGTGTCACGAACCCGAAGGGATATCCGGTCGCGCTCGCGACGTTTACTGCCCTTGTTGCTGGCTCGGCGAGCGCATTGCAGTTTCATACGTTGCCGCTCCTGCTCGCCGTTTCGTTCCTGGGCTTCATTGTTGCCGACATGATCCTGGTCACGATTATCGGCGCGGGCACGGTGCGGCGTTTCTATCGCTCGCACGAGCGGCTGATCGTCCGTTGCTCCGGCGTGCTGTTCATGGGTTTTGCCGTGCAGGCACTCTGGCATGCGACGCCGGGCCTACTCGGTTGGCGGAAGGCCTGAGATCGCGCGTGGATTGCTTCAATCCCTAGCGATTGGTTGATTCTCTTGCCGTGAACTATTCGCAGTCGGGCGCGGGACGTGCGTCCGATCGGCAATACCAATTGCGAACGTGCCTCCCTATATTGCCTGTTCAGTTGCCTGCCACAGAGGATCTCCGCATGCCTTCCACATCAGAATTCAACCCGGCGCTTGTCGAATGGAACGGTCTCCACGGCCTGCCGCGCTTCGATGCTCTCAATGACGGCGACTTCGCGCCGGCATTCGACGCAGCGCTTGCCGCGCATGAGAAAGAGATCGACGGGATCGCTGATAACCCCGAGGCGCCGACATTCGAGAATACCGTCGTTGCTCTTGAGACCGCCGGCGACGCGCTGTCGCGGGTGTCGGCACTGTTCTGGAACCGCGCGGGCGCCCATACCAACGATACGATCCAGGCGCTGGAGCGGGACATTTCGCCGAAGATGTCGCGCCACTATTCCAAGATCGGCATGAATGCGGCGTTGTTTGCGCGTATTGATGCCTTGTGGGAAGCGCGCGAAAGCCTTGGCCTGACGCTGGAGCAGACGCGCGTGCTGGAGCGCCACTGGAAGGGCTTCGTCAAATCGGGCGCGAAACTGCCGAAGCCCGAGCAGGAGAAGCTCGCGGGCATGAACGAGAAGCTTGCCGGCCTCGGTACGCAGTTCGGTCAGAACGTGCTTGCCGACGAGAAGAGCTGGGCGCTGATCCTGTCCGACGGCGCGGACCTCGACGGTATTCCGGAATTTCTGAAGGATGCGATGGCGGCGGCTGCGCGCGAGCGCGGCGAAGACGGCAAATTCGCCGTCACCCTGTCGCGCTCGATCATCGAACCGTTTCTCACCTTCTCTGAGCGGCGGGATCTGCGGGAACAGGCGTTCAAGGCCTGGGTTGCGCGCGGCGAAAACGATGGCGCGACTGACAATCGCGGCATTATCCGTGACACGCTTGCGCTTCGCGACGAAGTGGCAAAGCTGCTCGGTTACGGCAACTTCGCGGAACTGAAGCTCGACAACACGATGGCGAAGACACCCGACGCCGTGAACCACCTGCTTCGGGAGGTATGGGCAAAGGCGGTCAAGCGTGCCGGCGAGGAAGAAGCCGATATCGCCAAGCTTATCGCGGACGAAGGCAAGAACCACGACGTCATGCCCTGGGACTGGCGGCACTATGCCGAGAAGATCCGGGCGCAGCGGTTCAATTTCTCCGAGGCCGAGCTGAAGCCCTATCTGCAGCTCGAGAAGATCATCGACGCCTGCTTCGACGTCGCCGGCCGGCTGTTCGGCATTCGCGCCGTCGAGAAGAAAGGTGTTCCGGCGTACCATCCCGATGTGCGCGTGTTCGAGATCCGCGATCGCGAAGACAGGCTGGTCGCGCTCTTCCTCGGCGATTACTTTGCCCGCAGCTCGAAGCGCTCGGGCGCCTGGATGAGTTCCTTCCAATCACAGCACAAGCTGCCGCTGAAGAACGGCCGCAACGGCGAACTGCCGATCATCTACAATGTCTGCAATTTCGCCAAGCCCGCCGAAGGCAAGCCGGCACTGCTGTCGCTCGACGACGCGCGCACGCTGTTCCACGAGTTCGGCCATGCGCTGCACGGGATGCTGTCGAACGTCACCTACCCCTCGGTTTCGGGCACGGGCGTCTCGCGCGATTTCGTCGAGCTGCCGTCGCAGCTTTACGAGCACTGGCTGACGGTGCCCGCGATCCTGAAGCAATATGCCGTGCATTTCGAAACCGGCGAGCCGATGCCGCAGGCCCTGCTCGACAAGGTTCTGGCCGCGCGCACCTTCAATTCCGGCTTCAATACGGTCGAGTTCACCTCGTCTGCGCTTGTCGACATGGCGTTCCACACCCGCGACAAGGTGGAGGATCCGATGGTCGTGCAGACGGAGGTCTTGTCGGAGCTCGGCATGCCGAAGTCGATCGTCATGCGGCATGCCTCGCCGCACTTCCAGCACATCTTCTCGGGCGGCTATTCAGCCGGCTACTATTCCTACATGTGGTCCGAAGTGCTCGATGCGGATGCCTTTGCCGCCTTCGAGGAAACCGGCGACGCGTTCAATCGCGAGATGGCGGCCAAGCTCAAGGACAACATCTATTCCGTCGGTGGCGCGATCGATCCTGAGGATGCCTACAAGGGTTTCCGCGGCAAGCTGCCAAGCCCGGATGCCATGCTGGTGAAGAAGGGTCTTGCGACCTTTGAAGAACTGTCGGGCAGCGACGCCTGAGGCGGCAGGTATTGCGCGTCATCGATACGCGACGGCTAAAGTATTGATGGAAGACGGCTTCTTGCCGCTTCGTCACATGACTGTCATTGAAGGTTAATAAGCAACCGGCATCGATTTTCAACCGATGCCGGTTTTTTCATGACCCCTCAACCTTCAGAGACCAATGCGGCCGTTTCGACGGCCGGCGTGGAATTGCACTATGGGGCGACCCCCGTTCTGAAGGGCATTGATATCTCGCTTTCCAAGGGCAAGACGCTGGCGCTGCTTGGGCCGTCCGGTTGCGGAAAGACCACTCTTCTGAGGCTCGTCGCCGGACTGCTCGCGCCTACGAAAGGTTCGATCGCGATTACCGGACGCACCGTTGCCGATGCCGCAACTGGCGCCTTCTCGCCGCCGGAAAAGCGCAACCTCGGCATGGTATTTCAGGACTATGCGCTCTGGCCGAACATGACCGTTGGCGGCAACGTCTCCTTTCCGCTCGAAATGCGCGGCGTCGGTAAATCCGAACGGCAGTCGCGGACGATGCGGGCGCTCGAACGCGTCGGTCTCGGTGCTTATGCAGACCGCCGGCCGAGCGATCTCTCCGGCGGCCAGCAACAGCGTGTCGCGATCGCGCGAGCGATCGTTGCCGAACCGCAGCTCATTCTCTTCGACGAACCCCTGTCCAATCTCGATCGCGAACTGCGTGAAAACATGGTCGGCGAACTTGCCGAGCTGATCGCGACGCTCGGCCTGACGGCAATCTACGTCACGCACGATCATAGCGAGGCGCTGACGCTGGCGGATGATGTTGCCGTCATGCGTGGCGGGCTGATCGAGCAGCTGGCATCGCCCGACGAGCTGATCGAGAAGCCCGCAACGCCCGAGGTGGCCGACTTCCTGCGCCTCGGCGGTATCGCCGAACTCGAATACCGCGACGAACACTGGTTCTTCAAAGGTAGCGGCCTTGCATTGCTGCGCGGCGTCGATGGTGTCGATTGCGCCGTTCGCGTCCTCATCCCCACCGGATCGATCAGCGCGGGCGAGATCCTGCCAGGCACACTTGCCGCAACGGTGCTGCGTTCGCAGTTCCGCGGGGATGGTCATCTGGCGACCGTCTCGCTGGTCGGCGCCGAAAAGATCGAATTGCAGGTTTTGAGCCGCGCCAAGCTGCGGCCCGGCGAGGGCATCGGTCTGTCGATCGATCCCGGCCAGATCCGCTGGTTCGGCAAAGAAATTCATTTGTCCAAAGAGGAGAATTTGGAGCATGCTTAAGTCGTTGAAGAGCATCACTTTCGGCGTTCTCGCCGTAACGTTGATGGCGGGCGTCGCCCACGCCGACATCACGGTCTATACCGCCGGTCCGCAGGGGCTGATCGACAAGCTGTCGGCCGGCTTCACCAAACAGACTGGGGTCAGGGTCAACGTCTTCCAGGCAACGACCGGCAAGGTCATGGCCCGTATCGAAGCAGAAGCCTCGAACCCTGTGGTCGACGTTCTCATTTCGGCTTCCTGGGATACGGCAACCGACTTCGCCAAGCGCGGCTGGCTCGTGTCCTACAGCAGCCCGAACGCCGCCAGGGTTCCTGATTTCCTGAAGACCGACACGGCCGTTGCCCAGGGCATCTCGGCGCTCGGCATCGCCTGGAACACCAAGAGCGGCACGCCGAAGCCCGCCGAGTGGGCCGACCTGACGAAGCCCGAATACAAGGACCTCGTCAATATTCCGGATCCGGCGCAATCCGGCTCGTCCTTCGAGCTGACGGCGGCACTGGCCGGCCAGGACGACTTCAAGCTCTTCAAGGATCTGAAGGATAATGGCGCGATCATCGCCGGCGCCAATGCCGAGGCTCTGAACCCGGTTCTGCAGGGTGCCAAGGCCGCTGTCTTCGGCGCCGTCGATTACATCACGCTCAACGCCAAGGAAAAGGGCGAGGCCATCGATGTGATCTTCCCGGAATCCGGCACCGTCATCGCGCCGCGTCCGGCGATGATCCTCAACTGGTCGAAAAACAAGGACGAGGCGAAGAAGTTCATCGACTACATGCTATCCGACGAAGGCCAGACGCTCGTTGCCGACCAGATGCTGATGCCGGCTCGTACCGACATTCCGGCAAACCGTCCGCTGATCAGCGATCTGAAGCTGCTGAAGTACGACACCGCTGCCGTTTACGGCAAGCGGAAGGAAACGCTGAAGCAGGTCACCGACACGTTCGGCGGCAAATAAGGGCAGGGCGATGAGGACGAACGATAGTAGCGGTGCTGCGCCGGCCGCCTGGCTGGCGATCGCGAGCTTGACCGTTGTCGTCGCCGTTCCATTCATCGCCGTTGTGCTTCAGGGCATCTTCCCCAACATCGGACAGGGCTCGTTCGCGGGCCCTTTCTCCTCGCTTGCTGCGACGCTTTTCGATAGCGCGCTGATCGACATGGCCGGGAACACCATTCTGCTCGGCAGTTGCGTGGTGCTGGCCTCGGCGCTGGTGGCGGTGCCGCTCGGCGTGTTTCGGGCACTCTACCGCATTCCGCTTGCACCGCTGTGGGATGTGCTCCTGCTCCTCCCATTCATGATCCCGCCCTACATCGCGACGCTTGGCTGGATCATGGCGCTGCAGCCGCGCGGTTATCTTCAGCAGATCGCGGGATTTAACCTCGCGCCCTTCCTCTTCTCGCTCTTCGGCATGACCATGGTCATGGCCTTCAATACCTTTCCGGTGGTCTATTTCGCCGTGTCGCGCACGGTTGAGGCTGTTGGTGCGCGTTATGCGGATGTCGGCCGCGTCTTTGGCGCGTCGCCGGCGCGCGCCTTCTTTCGGATCACGCTGCCGCTGTCGGCGCCCGGGCTCGTTGCCAGCCTGATGCTGGTCTTTGCCGCGGCGATCGAGGAATACGGTACGCCCGCTGCCCTTGGTCGTCGTGCCGGCTTCCAGGTGCTGGTCACCGGTATCGACCTGCGGATCTCGGATTGGCCGATCGATCTGCCGGGAGCGGCGATCCTGTCGATCCTGCTCGTCGTCATGTCTCTGCTGACATTCCTGCTGCAGCGATGGATCCTCGCCCGACGCTCCTATCAAACGGTGGGCGGCAAACCTGCTGCCAAGGACAAGCGACCGCTTGGGGCGATGAAGGTTCCCGTGATGATCGCCTTTGCCGTGGTTGCCTTCCTGGCAACGGGCGTGCCACTGCTATCGATCCTGCTCACGGCGCTGTCGCGGACGATTTCCGGTGGTCTGGCGCTCGACAACATCAGCGCCGAAAACTTCCTGTCGGTCTTCAACAACAGCGCCGGCGCTCTGGGGGCGCTCGCCAACAGCTTCTCGCTTGGCATCGGCACGGCCTTGATTACCGGGCTCATCGGCGTGCTGGCCGCCTATACGGTCGTCAAGACGAAGATCCGCGGACGCGTGGCGATCGACACGATGACGATCCTGCCGAATGCGCTGCCGGGCATCGTCGTTGCCGTCGGGCTGATCCTTGCTTGGAACATGCCATGGCTGCCGGCGACCCCCTACAACACGGCATTCATCCTGCTGCTCGCCTATTGCTGCATACTGCTGCCGCAGCCGGTGCGCTATACGACCGCGGCGTTCCAGCAGATCGGGGATAGCCTGGAAGCGGCGGCCCGGGTCTTCGGCGCAAGCGGGGTAACCGCCTTTCGCCGCATCCTCCTGCCGCTCGTCTTCCCGAGCCTTGCTTCGGCGATGCTATTGGTCTTTGCGCTCGCCTCGCGCGAACTGGTGGCCTCGGTTGTCGTGGCGCCTGTCGGCATGCAGACGATCGCCACCTTCATCTGGCGCCAGTTCGAACAGGGATCGATCGGGCTCGGCATGGCGATGGCCTTCATCGCTATCCTCATCACGTCGCTCTTGCCGCTTCTGCTGCTGACGCTGCTTCGCCGCAGTGGTTTGGTGGCGGAATAGCGCCTCACCGGCGACGCCTCGTAGCAAAACTGTCGCTGAAGTTTCGAAAAACCGTCATGCCGCCTTCAAACGCATGACATGACAGCCGCCATAGGTTCGGCCCTCCCGTTAGCCGGATAGACCTTGGCATGACATTGACTGAAACAACCCGCCGACGCTTCCTCTCATCCATGGGCGCCGTTGGCGGATTTGCACTGGCGGGGCTGGCGATGCCCTACTACGCGCGCGGCTCGTCAAGTCGCCCGGTCTTTACAGCAGGCGTGCAATCCGGCGATGTCGATGCGAATTCGGGTATGGTCTGGGCGCAGGTGAACCGGCCGGCACGACTGCATGTCGAGTATTCGACGAGCGACCGGTTCGCCAACGCGGTGCGCGTCGCGCCCATAGACGTGACACCGGGCACCAATCTTGCGGGAAAGCTGCTGCTCCAGAATCTCCCTGATGATCAAGAGATCTTCTATCGCTTTCGTGCGGCCGACCTGCAGGACCTCAACGACCTGTCGGAACCCATCCATGGACAGTTTCGCACGGCGCCGGCGGGCAAGCGCAGCATCCGCTTCGCGTGGTCTGGGGATACGGCCGGCCAGGGCTGGGGCATCGACGAGGAGGGGATGCGCACCTATTCGACGATCGCCTACCATCGCCCGGATTTCATGATCCATTCGGGCGACACTATTTACGCCGACAATCCGATCACGGACGAGGTCAGGCTGCGAGATGGCGGCGTTTGGAAAAACCGCGTCGTCACCGAGGCAAAGCGCGACATCGCGCAGACGCTCGACCAGTTTCGCGGCCAGTGGACCTATAATCTGCTCGACGAGCACGTGAAGGCGTTCAATGCGGTCTGCCCTGTCTTCTACCAATGGGACGATCACGAGGTGCTGAACAACTGGTCGCCCTCGACCGACCTCCGTGATGATGATCGCTACAAGGAAAAATCGATCGCCACGGTTGCTGCCCGCGCAAGCCGTGCCTTCCACGAGATGACGCCGATCCGTTACGTGGCCGATGAGCCCGGTCGGATCTACCGCAAGGTGTCTTACGGTCCGCTGCTCGATGTCTTCTTCATCGACCTGCGCTCCTATCGCGGCCCGAACAGTCATGGGCTCGATGCCGAGTCGACGCCGGAGTCGCGGCTTTTGGGCGAGCGCCAGCTGGCGTGGCTGAAGCGGGAACTGGTGCGCTCGACCGCGACCTGGAAGGTGATCGCCTGCGATCTGCCGATCGGGCTGGTGATCTGGGACGATTACGGCCACCGGACGGGCAGCGAGTCGATCTCCAACGGCGACAATGGCGCCCCGCTTGGCCGCGAGCTGGAGTTCGCCGATCTGCTGCGCTTCATCCGCGATGCCGGCATAGCGAACATGATCTGGCTGACAGCCGACGTGCACTACACGGCTGTACACTATTGCGATCCCGGTAAGGCCAAGTTCCGCGAGTTCCTGCCATTCTGGGAGTTCGTTGCGGGTCCGCTGCATTCCGGAACCTATGGGCCGCAGGAACTCGACATGACTTTCGGACCGGAGGTGAAGTTCATGAAAGCCGCACCCGGCGGTGCGGAGCAGAACCTGCCGCCGTCGGCAGGCATGCAGTTCTTCGGGCTTGTCGACATCGACGGGCAGACCGAGCAACTGACCGTGAGGCTGATGGATCGGAACGATACCGAGCTGTGGCGGACGACGCTCGATCCGCAGATATCGAGTTGACGTCCATGCATGGCAGGCAATCCGGCCTCCCCCCTTTCGCAAACGCGAAAAACACTGTATGAGCCGCCCAAATGAAATTGGCGCCTTCTCCCAGCGCGGCGCCCCAGCTTCAGAGATATAGACATATGGCACTTCGCAACATCGCGATTATCGCGCACGTTGACCATGGCAAGACGACACTGGTTGACGAACTCCTGAAACAGTCCGGCTCGTTCCGCGAGAACCAGCGCGTTGCAGAACGCGTCATGGACTCGAACGACCTGGAAAAGGAACGCGGCATCACGATCCTTGCCAAGGCGACATCGGTCGAGTGGAAGGGCGTTCGCATCAACATCGTCGACACCCCCGGCCACGCCGACTTTGGTGGTGAAGTCGAGCGTATTCTCTCGATGGTGGACGGCGCGATCGTTCTGGTCGACTCCTCCGAAGGCCCGATGCCGCAGACCAAGTTCGTCGTCTCCAAGGCGCTGAAGGTCGGCCTCCGTCCGATCGTTGCGATCAACAAGATCGACCGTCCCGATGGCCGCCATGAAGAAGTCATCAACGAAGTATTCGACCTCTTCGCCAGCCTCGACGCGACCGACGAACAGCTCGACTTCCCGATCCTCTACGGTTCGGGTCGCGATGGCTGGATGAACGTCAATCCTGAAGGCCCGAAGGACCAGGGTCTGGCACCGCTGCTCGACCTCGTGCTCAACCACGTTCCGGAGCCGACGGTTGCCGAAGGCCCGTTCACGATGATCGGCACGATCCTCGAAGCCAACCCCTTCCTCGGCCGCATCATCACCGGCCGCATCAATTCCGGCTCGATCAAGCCGAACCAGGCTGTCAAGGTTCTCGGCCAGGATGGCAAGCTGATCGAATCCGGTCGTATCTCCAAGATCCTCGCCTTCCGCGGCATCGAGCGCACCTCGATCGATGAAGCGCATGCAGGCGACATCGTCGCGATCGCCGGCCTCTCCAAGGGCACGGTTGCCGACACCTTCTGTGATCCCGCGATCACCGAGGCGCTGACCGCGCAGCCGATCGATCCGCCGACCGTCACCATGTCCTTCATCGTCAACGACAGCCCGCTCGCCGGCACCGAAGGTGACAAGGTCACCTCGCGCGTCATCCGCGACCGCCTGTTCAAGGAAGCAGAAGGCAACGTCGCGCTGAAGATCGAAGAAGCCGAAGGCAAGGATTCGTTCTACGTCTCCGGCCGCGGCGAATTGCAGCTCGCCGTTCTGATCGAAACCATGCGCCGCGAAGGCTTCGAGCTCGCCGTGTCGCGTCCGCGCGTCGTCATGCACCGCGACGAGAACGACCAGCTGATGGAGCCGATCGAGGAAGTCGTCATCGACGTCGATGAAGAGCATTCCGGCGTCGTCGTGCAGAAGATGTCCGAGCGCAAGGCTGAAATGACCGAGCTGCGTCCTTCGGGCGGCAACCGCGTTCGCCTGGTCTTCAACGCGCCGACCCGCGGCCTGATCGGCTACCAGTCGGAACTCCTGACGGATACGCGCGGCACTGCCGTGATGAACCGCCTGTTCAAGGACTACCAGCCTTACAAGGGTGAAATCGGCGGCCGCACGAACGGCGTTCTCCTGGCCAACGCTCCGGGCGAAGCCGTTGCATACGCCATGTTCAACCTGGAAGATCGCGGCCCGATGATGATCGAGCCCGGCGAAAAGGTCTACATGGGCATGATCATCGGTATCCACTCGCGCGATAACGACCTCGAGGTCAACGTCCTCAAGGGCAAGCAGCTGACCAACATCCGCGCCGCCGGCAAGGACGAAGCCGTCAAGCTGACGCCGCCGATCCGCATGACGCTCGACCGCGCTCTCTCCTGGATCCAGGACGACGAGCTGATGGAAGTGACGCCGAAGTCGATCCGCCTGCGCAAGATGTATCTCGACGCCAACGACCGCAAGCGCTTCGCCAAGGCGAAGTCCGCCTAAGCGACTGAAGTCTTTCAGCCTTCAACCCCGGCCATTGCGCCGGGGTTTTTTATTTGTGCAGTCTGCCGAATCTCGCTTGTCGCAATAGTTAAAAAAGCGTTAAATTTCAGCTGTCGTCCACATGTTTAGCCTGTGGGCAAACAACCTGAATGCGCCGGGCGCATATGGTTAATTGCCGACAATGGGACCAGAGTACGCGTTATGAAGACGTTGTCGATCGATGTTCGGCGGGCCGAACCGCACGATTCCCGAGCCATATCGGAAGTGCATCGGCTTGCGTGGCAGCACACCTATGCGGGGATCATTCCGCATCGTGCGTTGCGGCAGATGATCGAGCGTCGCGGCGAGAACTGGTGGCGCAAGGCCACCCGCGGGCCGGCAACGCTTCTCGTTCTCGACGTGGCCGGCACTGTCGCAGGCTACGCAACGCTCGGCCTCAATCGCGCCCGCGCCCTGCCCCAAGAGGGCGAGATCTACGAACTCTATCTTCGGCCGGAGTACCAGGGCATTGGCCTCGGCCACATGCTGTTCGGCGAAGCACGGCGGCTCCTGAAGTCGCTTGGCTGCAACGGATTGGTCGTCTGGTGCCTCGAGGAGAATGAGACCGGCGCGCAGTTCTATCGCAGCCATGGCGGCGTCGACTATTGCGAGGGCATGGAAACGTTCGACCAGAAGCGGCTAAAGAAAATTGGCTTCATTTGGGGTTGAGGCTCTTCCTTGCCCTATCGCTTTTTCCAGCGAAATTGACAGTTGCTGTCGTCACGAAAACTTGCAAATCTTGAACATAAACGACTACGAGCGGCTCACGAAGGGTGCCGATGCCCGAGCGATCGGGTCGATCGACACCATGTCCGACGCCTTGTTCGCCGACATGGAGCGCGCGGTCGAACAATATGCTGAGGACGACGAGGTCGGGCGATGAGTGTTTACGACGACATCCAGACCGCAGCCGTCTTCGCTATCCTTTATGTGGACGGCCCCCTGCTCGCAAGATATTCTGAGACGGATTTGATCCGATCGCTTGCGCCCATATGTCCGGCCTTTTGTTGTGCTCGCACATGAGCGCTGGCCAAGATGGTTTCCGCAGCGTGAGTTCCAAACATCTCTACGACCTTGCAGAAGGCCAAAGGATAGGACGGAGTGTCTCACGTCTTGGATCGATCGATCACACCATCTAATCTCCTATCTTGCAAGTTCGGTTGTCAGCAACCCAACGTGAATCTTAAGTTAGAACTTTCCGTATCGTGCTGATTTTCATGTGGCGCCAACCATCAGGGCTGACGCATATTTTGCGTTGTAACTTTCCCCGGTCACCATGAGCTTCCAGGCGATACGCGCCATCTTGTTGGCGAGGGCGACGGCTGCCAGCTTCGACGGCTTGCGGTTGAGCAATTCGGCCAGCCACGGAGAAGTCTTGCCGTGTCGGCGAGCATGCTGAATGACAGTCGTCGCCCCGGCCACCAGCACCGCTCTCAATGCCTCATCGCCTGCCTTCGTGATGCGTCCGAGTCGCAGCTTGCCGCCGGTCGAGTGATCCTTTGGCGTCAGCCCAATCCACGCCGCGAATTGGCGGCCGGATCGGAAGAGTTCTGGCGCCGGTGTCTTCATGATCAGAAGCGCTGCGCCGATCGGACCAATGCCAGGAATAGTATTGAGACATTTGCAGCGTTCGTCAGCTCGCTGCCACGCCATGAGCCTGGCATCCACATCCGTAATCTTTTCTTGCAACTGGGCGTATTCCTCCGCCTGGCTCGCGAACAATGCCCGTGCCAGCTCCGGCACGGTCTCGTCGGACTGTGTTCGTTCAAGCAGCAAGGGAATATGCGCCAGTCCCTTGGCGACGGAAATGCCGAATTCAGCGGCGTAACCTCGGATTGCATTAGCGAGTTGGGTGCGATTGCGGATCAAGCGATCCCTGACGCCGACCAACATGGTGGCGGCCTGCTCATCGGCTGCCTTGACCGGTACGAACCGCATCGTCGGGCGGCTCATCGCCTCGCATAACGCCTCAGCGTCCGCAGCGTCGTTCTTGCTCCGCTTGACATAAGGCTTCACGAGTTGCGGCGCGATCAACTTCACCTCATGCCCGAGGTCGGTCAGCAGCCGAGCCCAGTGATGGGAGCCGCCACAGGCTTCGATGGCGATCACGGTTGGCGGACAGATCCTGAAGAAGTCGATCATTTCCTTGCGGCGCAGCTTTTTGCGCAAGACCGGTTTCTCAGCGGCATCCACGCCATGCAGCTGAAAAACATGCTTTGACGTATCCATGCCGATGCGAATAATCTTTTCCATGGGCGGCTTCCTTTGTTTGAGATCTTAACGACTCACTCTGGCACGTTTCGATGCCGTTCGGGGGCCGTCCACACCAACATCTCTGGCATCGAGAAGCAGGAAAAGGCGAGAGGGAGGGACGCAAGGAGCGCCCCGTCGCGGTCGGCGTGCGGATAGCGCGTGCCGATGGTGACCTGGTGCTGTTTTTCCCGATCACCACGAAACAGCCCGAGCGGGACCGGTTCGCCTTCGAGATCCCGGCAATCGAAAAACGTCGCGCCGGCCTCGATGCAGATCGCCATCTCTGGATCATCATGGACGAATTCAACAGCGACGTCATCGGTCACTCGTTCTATCTCGAACCGGAACCGCCAATTGGCCGGTTCAGCAAGGCCTTCTTCCTGCCGATACTGCGCGAATTCATCGCGCGCCGTAAATCGCTCTCCGAAGTCAGCCGCGATCGCTAAGACGGCAATTCTCCATTTGAGCCCCTGAAACGGCATCAATCCTTCCTGTGACAGGCAATGTGTTGATTGCGGCAGATGCGGTCATGCACAGTTGGCGGACGCGGAAACGCGCCCAATCTTCGTTACCGATATGGACGACGAACGTCGAATTCGACAGAGCACCCCCAAAATATCTGACTTAGCAAAAATCGAAGACGTTGCGTTCGTTGTTTATGGCCACGACGCTGCCCAGTAGGAATCCCTGTGTCGATCTCCAGCCGCAGCGGCTCTGCCAGCGCTAACCCAGTGTGCCCTGCACCGACCCTCCCTGGCATCCGGCTAGGATATGCTGTCAGCCGCGCCTGGCCAGCGACCGTGCGATGTCGACGATGTCGTCGCGGCCAGCGGTTGGATCTTCCTTGCTCCAGGCAATGCCGAGCCCGATCCTAAAGTCGATCCCGCTTACCTTCTTCAGCTCGAAGCCGCGATTGGGAAGATCCAGCGTCCATTCCGGGGCAAAGCCGATGCCAAGCCCGGCAGAGACCAGCGACACCAGCGCATAGGTGTCATCGCAGCTGAAGGCGATGTTGGCGGTGAGCTCGTATTCGGCGAACTTCTCATTGAAGTAGCGTTCTGAGAACGACAGGTTCTGCCGGTTAAAGGCGATGATCTTCTGAGTGCGCAGATCGTCGATCGTGATCTCCTCCCTGGCGGCCAGTGGATTGGCATGGCCGACCGCCAGATAGTAGCGCTCATGCGCAAGCGAGACGAAGCGCAACGAGCCGATGTTTTCCACCGGGCGGATGAAGCCCAGATTGAGCTGGCCGGTCTCCAGGCCGCGAATGATCTCGCCGGTATTGCCAGACGCGATATGGATGCGGACATCGGGAAACTTGCGGGCGATCTTGGCAAGGAAGGTTGGCAGCATGCCCATGGTGGCCGGATAGATGCTGCCGATCCTGATCTGGCGGATGCGACTGCCGCCGGCTGCCCGCGTCAGTTCGGTGGTCAGGTCGATGTCGCTTAAGATCCGCACACAGCGATCGTAAAAGGTTTCCCCTGCCCTGGTCAGTTCCACCCTTCTGGTCGAGCGGATGAACAGCGGGCAGCCAAGCTCCCTTTCCAGCGACATCACATGATTGCTGAGTGCCGGCTGGGCAATGCGCATCCTGGCTGCCGCCCGGCCGAAGTGCAGTTCCTCGGCCACTGCTTTGAAGTAGGAGAGTTGGCGCAGTTCCACTTGTTGTGCTCCTCCAGGCCAATAAAATCAATCGACAGCGATTTTGTAGAGTATACTCCGTGGAGAAATACTCCACAAGAATTTTCCTGCTTAGATGGAAATTCGGGAGACATTCGCGCGAAACTTGAGGCGGATGCGTCAGGCCAAGGGCCTGTCGCAGGAGGACCTCGCTTACAAAGCCGACATTGATCGAACGTACGTTAGCTCACTGGAGAGAGCAGTCTACAGCCCTACCATCGAAGTCGTCGACAAGCTCGCCAAAGCGCTCGGGACTGATGCGGCCGAGCTACTTAAGCCGTTTTAAAAAATGATGCTCTTGAAGGTATTCGAACCGCTGACGCATCAAATGCGCGCTGCTCATCGACAAGGGCCCACGTAAATCGACATAGCCTACTTCTCCAGAATGGCTTTCATGGACTGAAGCGGCCCGTCTCGCTCAGAGCAGCTCTACCATCGCATCAAGGAAAGCGCGGACGGCAGGGTTGGTCCGGCGGCTCTCCGGCCAGACGGCCGCGATGTTGTGGCGCTCGACGGCAAAGTCGGAAAGAACGGGGACCAGATCCCTCGCATGACCCAAGGGGCGACCATAAAGCTTGTGGCCATGCCAATCCCTGCACGAGCAGCGATCGATCCAATGACAGCCTCACTCGCATCTACGACGATCGCAGAGCACGGTACAATCTCTATCTCCCGTTCGCCAATTTGGAATGGCTAGCGAAATATAAGGCCGGTGCTCTGATAGCGCAGGTTAACAGTATCGTGCGCGGGCAGATCATCAGGATATTTCGGCGTGCCCTTGAGGCCCAGATAACCCGGTGAGGTATAGCAACAAAGCCGATGCGGCGAGAGGCGCCGCGATAGAAGCCGTGAATCGGGTTGGTCACCGATCCGAACGGCAAGGTCTATGCCCTCCTCGGTTAGGTCGATCCTCTGATCGCTCAGCCTGAGGTCGATCGACACCTTCGGATGGAGCGTGCGAAACCTTGGAAGCGCAGGCACAATCACATGCAGACCAATAGGCAACGATGCCGCAATCCGCAGCGTGCCGGCCGGTTCGGCACGGGCGGCCTTGGCTGCCTGCTCGACCTCTTCGGCGTCGCGCAACAGGCGGAGCGTCCGCTCATGTAGATCGCGGCCCTCGTTCGTAAGCGCCAGGGACCGGGTTGTCCGGGTAAACAGGGAGACGCCGAGCTGACGCTCCAGTCGCTGGATGCTTTTGCTGACCGTAGAGGGTGAGATGCCCAGCGATCGAGCCGCGGCCGTGTAACTACCCATAGAGCCAGCGCGCGCAAACGCGATCAACCCTGCCAGCCTTTCAATTCCGATTTATTCCGTCATGGCATTAGTAAATCGAATGTCGATGCCATTATCAATCTTCCAGGCGTGAACTAGATGGTGTCAACGAAACCACTTTGGATAGAGGCTGAACAGATCGCCGGCTATCTTAGCCTGCAGGCAGGCGATATCGGCGCGTTGGTCCTGCCGCTTCATTATTCATACGGTTTGTCTGTTCTCAATTCCCACCTTGCCGTCGGTGCTGCGATCTGGATGCCCGGGACATCTGTCCTTGAACCGGCATTTCTTGATGATTTCAGCGCGGCCCGATGCACGAGCCTCGCAGGCGTTCCGCATTCCTACGAGCTCCTCGAGCAACGCGGGTTTCGCGAGCAGCACTATCCCGATCTTCGCTTCATGACGGTTGCCGGAGGACGTATGGAGCCGGAGGCGACCCGGCGCTACCATGTCTGGCTGCAGAACGAAGGGCAGCGCTTCTACGTGATGTATGGACAGACAGAAGCGACCGCACGAATTGCTTACGTCCCTCCTGAGCATCGGCCCGGGAGTGCCGATCGGATTGGGACGGGTGCCGGGCGGTGAGCTGTGGCTGGTCGACGGGAAGGATGCAATAATCACGGACACCGACATTGCCGGCGAACTCGTCTATTGTAGGCCCAACGTCATGCTCGGCTACGCCGACACTCGTCAAGATCTGGCGCGCGGTGCTGATATCGAGGAGCTTCGGACCGGTGATCTGGCCGCGCGCGACGCGGACGGCCTGTTTCGGATCACGGGCCGTTTGCGGCGGATGTCGAAGATCGGCGGTGTCCGTCTCGGCCACGATGCGCTCGAAGCAGCGCTCGCTGCGAAAGGCATCACAGCCGCGGTTGTGGGCAGCGACGAGCAGCTGCTTGCGGCCTTTGCAGGGTCGCAACGCGAGGAAGATGTTCGTGAGTCGCTGGCGGTGATTGAAGGCATCGGCTTGCCGCAGGTGCGCGCGATTGGCTTTGAGAAGCTGCCGCGGCTCGCCAACGGTAAGATTGACTACGAACATCTCCGCTTACGCATGAAATCCCCGACGGCGTGCGAACAAGCCACGGTCCTGAGCCTGTTTCGTGAAGTGTTTTTTCCGTGACGCATCTCCCCAACGACAGCTTTGCAGAGCTTGGTGGGGATTCGTTGCGTTACCTCGAGCTTACGGTTGGTCTCGAGGGGCTGTTTGGCAGGGTGCCGGACGGTTGGGAAAAGATGTGTGTCGGTGTTCTGGCGAGTCTATCGCATTCGACGAGCCCCCAACGAACGATCGCCAGTGACATTCTCCTGAAGTCCATCGCAATCCTGCTGGTCGTGCTACATCACGCCACGCCGTGGCCCATTCCCGGCGGTGCGGGCACAATGTTGGTGCTGTGCGGATACGGGCTGGCGCGCTTCCAGTCCAGCGCGCTTTTCGCCGGCGACCTGAGGCGATTTCTGCAGCCGCTCGGCCTTGTTCTCTGGCCCTACTACCTTGTCGTCCTGGGTTTCAGTGTTGCCTGGGGCGCAATACCGTGGGCCTCGGTCTTCCTAGTCGGCAACCTTGGCTTCGCTGAACCTGATCGACATGAAATGCTGCCTTATCTGTACTGGTTCGTGGAAGCTTTCGCGCAGCTTCTGCTGCTTTGGGGAGCCTTGTTTGCTGTGCCGAGCGTTCGGCGTTCCGCGGCAAGGGATCCTTTCCGTTTCGGCATGCTGTTTTTGGCGTTTGCCGTCCTCGCGCATTTCGCGGTCCCGGCGCTCTCGCCAGTTGGGCAGCGGCAAATATTCACCCTTGCCTGGGTGTTGCACCTTGCGGCTTTCGGATGGTGCGCCGCCTTTGCAAATTCGAGACGACGACGACTTGCGGTAATCGCCGCCGGATGCGCGGTCATGCCGCTTATGGCCTATACCGGCGGAAACTGGGCAGGGTCATGGGTCCTCTATGGTATGCAGTTGCCGGTACTTGCCGTCCTTCTTTACGTGTCTCGGGTCAAGCTGCCCGCAACGCTTGCCGCCGCGCTGGTCTCGATCGCTGCGGCGAGCTATCACATTTACCTGCTGCACCGGATTCTGCCGGAGGCCCTGTTTGATCGCGCCAATCCCGCGACTTTTACCGCGCCGCTACCGGTCGCAGTATCGGTCGTGTCCGGTCTATTGAGCGGCATACTTGCCTATCAGCTCCAGCGTCGCATCATGCTTGGCCAACGATTATGGGCAGGGTTGAGCCGACTCGGTGATTACCTGCGCCATCTACCGTCAGGCCGACAGGGGGTGTCGTTCGGATCCGCTCCGCCTCTTGCAAGCGAACAGCAGAGAAATCGCGTGTCACCTTGACGGCCCTCTTAGACGGGCCAATCCACATTGGCGTGTTGCGTTGCGGGATGATTCCCAGTATCTGGCAACCATCGACTTAACCGTTAAAGGGAAGCTCTATGCGCATTGACGCGATTTCCATCGGCAAGAACCCGCCGGAAGATGTCAACGTAATCGTTGAGGTGCCCGTCGGCGGCCATCCGATCAAGTACGAGATGGACAAGGAAGCTGGTACGCTGGTTGTTGATCGCTTCCTCTATACGCCGATGACCTACCCGGGCAACTACGGCTTCGTGCCGCACACGCTTTCGGAAGACGGCGATCCGATCGACGTCCTCATCGCCAGCACGCGTCCGCTTGTTCCGGGCTGCGTCATCAACGTGCGCCCGATCGGCGTTCTCAAGATGGAAGACAATTCCGGTAAGGACGAGAAGATCATCGCCGTGCCGTCGCCGAAGCTGACGCTGCGCTACGAGAAGGTGAACGACTACACCGACCTTCCCGAGATCACGCTGAAGCAGATCGAGCACTTCTTCGAGCACTACAAGGACCTCGAACCCGGCAAGTGGGTGAAGATCTTCGGTTGGGGTGATTCCAAGGAAGCCGGCGCACTGATCCTCGAGGCGATCGAACGCGCCAAGAAGGCAAAGGCCTGATCAGCTTTCGAGAAGAGTTTGTAATTTCCTGATCAAATCCTCCGGGTCGCCGTCGATCCGGAGGATTTTTTTGCGCGACATTTCGCCTGAGGCGAGGCTGACCGATGACTTTGCGATGCGAAGCGATTTCGCCAAGAACTCGATCAACGCCTTGTTCGCCTTGCCCTTCTCGGGAACGGCAGTCACTCTGGCTTTGAGATGGGCTTTGCCCTCGGCGTCTGTCTCCACGCCGTCGATTGCGTCGCGTCCGCCACTCGGCGTCAGACGAACGGTCAGAGCAATGTGGTCGTTGAACGCCGCCCAGGGCTGGCTCATGCCACCAGCGGGAAGATTGAATTCCACATCAGAGAGCGCACGAAGAAGATGATCAGCAGCAAAATGATCGGTGAGATGTCGATGCCGCCGAGATTTGGCAGTACGCGGCGGATCGGACGCAGCAGCGGTTCCGTCACATTGTAGAGGAACATGCCAACCGAATTGACGAACTGATTGCTGGAGTTGATTACGTTGAACGCATACAGCCAGGAAAAAATAGCGCTGGCGATCAGCACCCAAGTGTAGAGATTCAAAGCCAAATCAATGGTTTGAAAAAGCGCAAGCATTGCAATCTCCAGTTCGTTGTTGACAGACATGTAGACATTGGCGACTAAACCGGCAAGTGCTGTCTCGAAACGCATTGTAAATCATGTTTAACAGCGGCGTCGTGCGTTGGCGTCTGGCCTGTTTTCTGGAAAGTCTCCATGTCTTTTTCGCCAACCGGAGATCGTTTTGCCGCGTTCCGGTATCCGTCTTACACCCGGTTCTTTTTCGCGCGGTTTCTGCTGTCTTTTTCGCAGCAGATCGTCAGTGTGGCCGTCGGCTGGCAGATGTACGACCAGACCGGCAGTGCCATCTATCTCGGACTGATAGGCCTAGTGCAATTTCTGCCTTCGCTGGTCCTGATCCTTGTCACCGGATCCGTAGCCGACCGGCACAATCGACGTGCGATCGCCGCCATCTGCTCGCTCATCAGCGCCTTGTGCACGCTGGCGCTGCTATTGATGACGATCACAGGGACGTTCTCGCCGTTGCCGGTATTTGCCGTCCTGCTGGTTTTCGGCATCGAGCGCGCCTTCATGTCGCCGGCTGTGCAATCGCTGGCGCCGAACCTTGTGCCGCCGGAGGATCTGTCAAACGCCATCGCCTGGAATTCGTCTTCATGGCAGCTGGCGGCGATCACGGGCCCCGTTCTCGGTGGTCTTTTGTATGGCATCAACCCTCATACAGCCTATACGGTCGCGGTCATCTTCGCTGCTCTTGGCGCAGCGCTGCTCTACATGATCCCCAAGCCGCCGCAGAAGACGATGGGTGAAGCCAAGAGCTGGGATATGATCCTCGGCGGCTTCCGCTACATTCGTGCCGAGAAAGTCGTGCTGGGTGCCATATCGCTCGATCTCTTCGCGGTGCTCCTCGGCGGTGCGACGGCGCTGATGCCGATCTTTGCGCGCGATATCCTGACACTCGGGCCCTGGGGGCTCGGTCTCCTGCGCGCGGCACCCGGGGTCGGCGCGATCGCCATGGCGATTTTTCTCGCCGCCTATCCGCTCAAGCACAGTGCCGGCATTGCCATGTTCATCGGCGTTGCCCTGTTCGGCATCGGTACGATCGTTTTCGGATTTTCGACCAGCACGGAGCTGTCGATCGCGGCGCTCGCCATCATGGGTGCGGCCGACATGATTTCCGTCTATGTGCGGGAGAGCCTGATCGCGCTCTGGACGCCGGACGAACTGCGCGGCCGTGTCAATGCCGTCAACATGGTCTTCGTCGGTGCCTCCAACGAACTCGGCGAATTCCGCGCGGGCACGATGGCTTCCATTTTCGGCGCCGTCCCTGCGGTTATTATCGGCGGCATCGGAACGCTTGCCGTCGCGGCAATTTGGTCCACGAGCTTTCCGAAGCTGCGCAAGATCGACACGCTTGATGCGCCGGAGCGGCTGGAGCCGGTGTGACGGCCTTCAGGTCGAGACGATGACTTCCGCTTCGATTTCGACCGGAAAGTTCAGCGGCAGACCGGCAACGCCAATCGCGGATCGGGAGTGACTGCCCACCTCAGGTCCAAATACCTCGATGATCAGCTCGGTGAAGCCGTTGATTACGGCTGGCGGATTGGCAAAGCGGGGCGCGCAATTGACCATGCCGAACACACGACACCAGCCAGTAATGCGATCGAGACTACCCAGCTCCCGCTTCAGGCTGCCCAACATGGAAAGCGCGACTTTCCGCGCAGATGCCTTGGCCTCCTCGATGGAGATGTTTTCACCGACGGCTCCAAACGGGCCGGCAGGTGTTCCATCGGTATTCTGCGGGCCATGGCCTGAGACGAATGCGCGATTGCCGCGCACATTCACCCACGGAAAAGGAAGGACCATGTTGGAGGGCAGTTTCAGGGGCTGCGGTAGAACCAATCCCATCGCGGCAAGTCTCTGCTCATAGTTGGCCATGGAATTCCTCCGGACATAGCTTTGGTCCGTCATTGCGCGCGCGGCAATTCCAAGACCGGGTCGTGGATCGGAACGCATTCCTGCTGGTGAATATAGCCAGAGTGATGGTACGCGCCGACCTTAGCACGACGCGGTGCCTGGCGCACCCGTCTAGGCGGGAAGTGTGGCGGCCTTGGCTGCTGCGACGGATTTGGACGTCTTGCCCTCGAAGACGATGTCGAGGAACTCGTTCAGCCATGCCTTCAGCGGCGCGTCGAAGAGCATACGTCCTTCCAGATGCTCACGACCCTGCTGCGCATTGGGAAGAATGAAGCGGTGGGCGCCGTGAACCACCCAGCGGTGCATCATCGCGCGTGTCAGCTCGGCATGGAACTGCAGCCCCCAGGCATGGCCGCCGTAGCGAAACGCCTGATTGGGATAGGTATCGCCCTCAGCCAGCAGTTCGGCACCATGCGGCAGGTCAAACCCTTCGCGATGAAAGTGGTAAACCATCCTCGGCCAGTGCATCAGCAGCCGGCCTTTCTCCGTCGGGCGCAGCGGATACCAACCGATCTCCGTGGAACCATCGGCGTTCGCCTGAACCTTGCCGCCGAGCTGCCTCACCAGCATCTGTGCGCCGAGGCAGATCCCGAGTAGCGGGCGCTTCTCCCTGAGCGGCACGTCCAGCCAGTCGATCTCCGACTTGACGAAGTCCTCGGTATCGTTGGCACTCATCGGGCCGCCGAAGACAACGGCGCCCGCATGCTCTGCAAGTGTGGAGGGCAGTTTGTCGCCGAGAACCGGGCGCCGGATATCGAGCCGATACCCTTTCTCGGCCAGCAGCTGACCGACCCGGCCAGCGCTCGAGCGCTCCTGATGCAGAACAATCAGGACTGGGCGCTTCTCGTGCTCCGGTAAGCGGTCAGTCGGCATCGTCCCCCACTACCTCGGTATCCGTGACCCGTCGTGCTGCTTCCTGCCGCTTCTGGATCCGCTCGCGCGCGGAAACACCGAGGAGTTCGGCAATGCGCCAGATTGCATCATCTTCCATTTCGCTGCGCTCGCCATCGGCATAGACAATGTCCCAGAGGACCCCAATCAGCTCGAGCCGCTGTTCCGTGTTGAGGTGGCGCTTGAGATCCGACGTGAAGCGGTAGTAGTCGACGGCATCGCTTTCCGCCTCACGGCCCGCGGCCATCAGCGCGTCGAGTTGCTTGCGGTCAAGCCCGTACTGGTCCTTCAACAGCTTGCGAAGCCGCTTCGTCTCACTGTCCTTGACCTGCCCGTCCGCCTCCATGACCTGCATACAGAGCGCGGCCACCGCGATGCGCGGGTCGTCCGGCGCGAAGCCTTTCTTTGTGTTGTCGGAAGTCAGATTCTGAAAGAATTCCTGGAAGCGTTCGAACATTTAGATCCTGTTTGTCTAGAAAAGGCGAAGCCGTGTCTTGGGTTCTGGCTCCGCCGCTGGATTGCGAACGCCGGGATCGTCCGGCAGGCCGCCAAAGAAGGGGCGCGGTTCGGGTGAAGTTGCAGCTTCCGCCGCCTGCTTGCTTGATGCCGGCGGTTTCGGCGATGGACGCGCCGCCTCAGCGATCGTGGCAGCCCGCTCGAGTTCGATGATGCGGTGATCGCTGGCCGGGCCTTCGGAGCGAGCTTCGCGCACCGGCGGCAGCGTTTTCAGGGCGCGGTCTATGGAGATCGTCTTGCTTTCATCGGCAACATTATCCACATGGTCGAACGGTGCCTTCCAGACGAAGGCATCCAGCCGACCGGTAATAGGCGAAAGCGGCAACCATTTGTCGGAAACGTAACCATCGGCGACCCATGCCGGGTCGCGCGGCGCCTTGAGGGCTTGGGCAAGCCAGTGGCGAACGCGGCCCTGATCACCCGTTTCGGCTTCTTCGATGTCCGCGAGCAGCAGGAAGGTTGCTTCGCGCGGCTCAATCCGGGCGGCAGCCTCCGCCTTGGTGCGGGCCTTGGCGAAATCCTGCGTGTCGAGGGCAGCCTGCGCCACGAGAAGCAGGGATTCGACGTTGTTCGGCCGTATCCCCTCCAGTCGCTCGGCGCGCTTCAGGCGATCAGCGGCAGAATCGCCGCTGCGGGCGCGAACATAGGTGCGGCCGATGTCCGGGTGCGGGGCCGATTTCCATGCCTGTTCGAGGATGGATGCCGCCTTGCGCAGCTTGTCTTCGCGGAACAGCGCCTTCGCGGCGACAATCGCGGCAGGCTCGAAGTCGGCGGCGAGCTTCAGGGCATGCGTGGCGTCGTCGCGTGCTCCCGCCGGATCGTTCTCGAGCTTCTCGGTGGCGCGGGCGGTAAGCAGAACCGCGCGAAGCCGATCCGCCTCAGCCTTTTCGATGACGCGGCCAGCCCTTTGTTGTTCCAGCAGTCGCATCGCATCATCCCAGCGACCCGCCTGGCTGCGATACTCAAGCGTTGCCTGTGCTGCCCAAGGCAGATAGGGCGCGTTGTCCGCGGCCTTTTCCGCATATTGACGCGCCGCCTCATTGGCGCCGAGCCGCTTGGCTTCCAGATACAGTCCGCGCAGCCCGAGCTCGCGGGTCTCGGGATCATTGGTCATCGCCTCGAACTTGGCGCGCGCTTCGTCGTGGCGACCTTCGATCAGCGCCGCCTGCGCCTCAAGGAGGGCGATCAGCGGCTCCTGATCGGCGCGGAGCAATCCTTGCGAACGGGCGGCCATCTTGCGCGCCATCAGCGCATTGCCGGCACCAGCCGCGATCAGGCCAGTCGACAGAGCCTGATAACCGCGGTCGCGCTTGCGGGCACGGAAATAGCGAGTGACGGAGTAGGGCGACGTCCAGAGTGTGCGCAGCAGCCACCACGCGGCCATCACGGCCGCGATGAGCGCGATCAGGGCACTTGCCGCCACGACCAGCCGGGTCTGGTAAAGCTGCCCTTCCCAGACCAGCGAAAGATCGCCCGGGCGATCTGCCAGCCAGGAAAATCCGTAGCCGAGTGCGAGGACGACGAGGGCAAATATGACGAGCCTGACCATGCCTCAGCCCTCCTTGCCGGCGCTGGAGACCGCGTTGGACAGGGCGCTGCCCACAAGATCCTCGACGCGGATGCGGGCTTCCAGCGATTGCTTGAAGGCGGCGGAGGCCTGTTTTGCCTGAGCAGGCAGATCGGCCCATTCGGACGCGGCGCCCTGCAGGTCGCCGTTCTTCACCTTGTCTTCCATGCGCGCGGCAATTGCCTCGACGCTCTCACCCTCAATATTGCCGACGGGGCGGATCGTTACCAGCGACTTGGCGCTTGCCATCAACCGGTCGGACCAAGTCTGGTCGGGAGCGGCCTGATTGACGGAACCGACGATGGCGGTTGCAACATCCGGGACCTGGCGGATCAGTTCGGCGCGCGAGGGAACGCCGGTTTCGGCGAAGTTGCGCAGATCTGCAACGGCCGGATCGTCAGGAGAGACGCCGGCAAAGGTGTCGAGCTCGGCGACGAACGGTCCGCCGCGATCGATCGCCGCCTTCAAAGCGGCGGCCGCGATGGCCTTAGCGACGGCAACGTCGCGCCGCGGCTCGTTCAGCCTCTTCTCGATTTCGGCCAGGTGTTGCGTGATATCGGCGCCGTCGGCGGCTTTTTGTTCCGTTGTCTGGGAGACCGCGGCCCGCAGCTGGTCGATCTGGCCGGTCAGGTCGGCGATCTTCTGATTGAAAGCATCGACCGCAGCCGTGTCGGCAGCAGCCGGCGGGGTCTTGGCCGTCACTTCCAGCGCAGCAATACGCTGTTCCAGCGCGCCGTTATCTGGCGTGGAGGGGGCAGCGGCGAGATTGGCGACCGATTGCTTGAGCCCGTCGATTTCAGCCGAGAGATTGGAGACATCGGCAGGGGGTGAAGCAGGCGCGGACGAGCCGGGCAGTAACCCGGCATATTGAATGGCTCCGGCGCCGACAAGTGCGATCAGACCGCCGACAATGCCGGCGGCGATCAGGCCCGATGTGCTGTTGCGCGGGAAGGTGGGCGGTGCTGGCGGTGCCGGCTCGCTCGTTTCGGGTGCGGGTTCGGCTGCAGCCTTTGGCGCTTCGTCAGGCGATGGCTCGTCGGTCAATTCAGGCTGCGCTTGAGGCTCATCCACGGCACCGGGTTTCGGCACATCGGCCGGTTCCTCGGCTTTCGTCTCGGCATCCTTGGCAGAAGCAAATTCCTGCTTATCCAGATCGATAGTGACCGGCTTCTCGGTGCTCTTCGAGTGGCGAGGCGGATTTCCTGGTGCCATGAGACCCTCTTAATTATGCAATGCAACGAAACTAGTCAGTGATGCCAGACAAGGAAAGAGGTTAGACGAAATTTGGGCACGCAGCGCGTTCAAAGGAGCGACAAAAGGCTGCGCTCCTCCGGCATCGCCGCGATGCTCACAGCGCCCCGCAGCGACGCGGGGACCATCTCTGCAACGGATTTGCTGAGGCAGAGAAGACGTATTCCGTCTACCCGATCGGGTCGCATCTGCGGCTCAGCGACACGGAAGAAGTCTTCTGCTGTCTGGCGCGAGAAAAACAGGATCGCATCCGGCCGCTGCTCAAAGATTGTGTCCAGCACTTGCGGCGCGATCGGTGTCGGCTCCATCCGGTAGCACTCCGCGACGGTAATCCGCAGGCCGATCTCGCTTGCACGCTTCTCGAAGGTCTCCGCTCTCGGCGATCCCGCCAGATAGAGAACGGAGCCCGCTTTTTTCGCAATCGTCTCAGCAAGCTCGGCGCCGCTGCCGCCCGATGCCGTGACGGAGCTAAAGCCGATCGCCCGCGCTTCCTCAGCCGTCGCATCACCGACCGCAAAGAGGGGGCGAGCGAGGTGAACGGCCAGCTCGGCGTCATGGGCTGTGAGCGCCCGGATCGTTTCGGCACTGGTGATCGCGATGCTGCCCTTGCTCGTGCTCAAGCCGCGCAACGCCGCGTTGGCGTCGTGAACCGGATGCGACAGGGGCAGCAGTATCGGTTCGTGTCCTAGCTCGCGAAGACGCTTGGCGGTGCGCTCGCCCGAATGCTGAGGACGGGTCACGAGCACGCGCATTAGGACATCAGCTCCAGTCGTCGAAGAAACTGCTGCCGGCGCGGGCGCGGATCTCCTGCCCTGCGCGGGTGCCCAAAGCGGCCGCATCGCGCCTGTGGCCATCGACGCTGATGGCATGCTGGTTGCGGCCATCAGGTGTGATGATCAAGCCGGAGAAGCGGACCTGGTCGCCTTCGCAGACGGCGTAACCGCCGATCGGCGTGCGGCAGGAGCCGTCCAAGGCGGCAAGGAAGGCCCTTTCACAGGAAACCGCGTCGAAGGTCGCGGCATCGTTGATGGGCGCAAGCAGGCTATCGATGCGGGTGTCGCCGATGCGGCTTTCAATGCAGATGGCGCCCTGTGCCGGCGCAGGCGGAAAGGTTTCAGCAGGGAGGATATCGGTTATCACCTCGACCTTGCCGAGCCGCTTCAAGCCGGCAAGCGCAAGCAGCGTGGCGTCGACCTGGCCTTCTTGCAGCTTTCTAAGCCGCGTATCGACGAGGCCACGAAAGGTGATGACGTTGATGTCTGGACGCATGCGGCGGATAAGCGCCTGACGGCGAAGCGAAGAGGAGCCGACCGTCGCGCCGTGGGGCAGGTCCATCAGTTTTGGCGCAGTGCGTCCGATCACCGCGTCCCGGACATCCTCGCGCGGCAGAAAGGCCGAAAGACAGAGCCCCTCCGGAAGCTGTGTCGGCATGTCCTTGGCGGAATGCACGGCAATGTCGAGGTCGCCGCTCGCAAGTTGCTGCTCCAGCTCTTCGGTGAAAAGTCCCTTGCCGCCGATCTGGGCCAGCGAACGGTCGGTGATGCGATCGCCCTTGGTGCTCAGTACGACGATTTCGAACATTGCTTCGGGCAGTCCATGCGCCGCCATCAGCCTGTCACGTGCCTCGTGAGCCTGGGCAAGCGCCAGCGGGCTGCCTCGAGTACCGATCCGGAAAGGTTTTGTTTGCATCCGCATTGATCCGTTGTTACCGGAGTTCCTCGTAAACAGGTTTAAGATCCATCGCAATCAACGATCAGGTTTCATGGCGCCCTTTCTGCGTATTCTCGGCATCGAAACAAGCTGCGACGAAACCGCCGCGGCTGTGGTCGAGCGAGCCGTCGACGGGCAGCCGACGGTGCGTTCGGACGTCGTCTTGAGCCAGCTCGAGGAGCACAGCGCCTATGGCGGCGTTGTGCCGGAGATTGCGGCCCGCGCCCATGTCGAGGCACTCGATACGCTGATCGACGAAGCCTTGAAACGCGCCAATGTGTCGCTCTCCGATATCGATGCCATCGCGGCAACCTCGGGGCCTGGCCTGATCGGCGGTCTGCTTGTCGGCCTCATGACCGGAAAGGCAATCGCCAAGGCGTCCGGAAAACCGCTCTATGCCGTCAACCATCTCGAAGGGCACGCATTGACGGCGCGGCTGACGGATGGGCTCGCATTTCCCTATCTGATGCTGCTCGTTTCCGGCGGCCATACGCAGCTTATTCTTGTCCGGGGTGTCGGGCAATACGAGCGCTGGGGCACGACGATCGACGACGCCCTCGGCGAAGCTTTCGACAAGACGGCGAAGTTGCTGAGCCTGCCGTATCCAGGCGGACCGGCGGTCGAGCGCGCGGCCAAGAGCGGTGACCCGGACCGCTTCAACTTTCCGCGCCCTCTGGTTGGCGAGGCGAAACTGAATTTCTCGTTTTCCGGCCTGAAGACGGCCGTACGCCAGGCCGCAACCGAAATCGCGCCATTGACGGAGCAGGATGTCGCGGACATCTGTGCCTCATTCCAGAAGGCGATCTCGCGAACGCTGAAGGATCGTATTGGCCGGGGTCTGGAGCGCTTCAAGGCCGAGTTTCCGCAGGTCGACGGCGGACCGGCCCTTGTGGTTGCTGGCGGGGTCGCTGCCAATCTGGAGGTTCGCAGCACCCTGCAGTCGCTTTGCGACAAGCATGGCTTTCGCTTTGTCGCGCCGCCGCTCAGATTGTGCACCGATAACGCCGTGATGATCGCCTGGGCGGGTCTGGAGCGCATGGCGACAGGCGTCGAGCCGGATGATCTCGACGTGCAGCCGCGTTCGCGCTGGCCGCTGGATTCCAACGCCGAAACGCTGCTTGGCTTTGGCAAACGGGGAGCGAAAGCATGAGCGAGAAGATCGCCGTTATCGGAGCTGGTGCTTTTGGAACCGCGCTTGCCGCGGTGATCGCGCTCACCGAGCGCAATGCGGTGACGCTCGTCGGCCGAGATCCTGAGCTGATCGCGGACTTGAAGGCTGAGCATTTGCATGACGCTGTCTTGCCAGGCATCGCCTTGCCGGAGTCGCTCGCCTTCTCTGCCGAGCCGGCCGCGATCAGCGACGCCGACATCGTCCTCTTCGCGATGCCCTCACAGGCGCAGGCGGATGCGGCAAGACAATACCGCCCCTATCTCCAGAACAATGCGATCGTCGTGACCTGTGCAAAGGGCATTGAGCGGACAACCGGCAATCTGCTGACCGACATGCTGGAGCGCGAAATACCGGGCCACCCTATCGCCGTGCTATCGGGGCCGGGATTTGCCGCCGATATCGCCAAGGGCTTGCCGACTGCCATGGCGATCGCCGCTGCGGATATCGATGTTGCCGAAAGGCTGGCGCATGCGATCTCTGGCCGAACATTCCGGCTTTATGCCTCGTCAGACCGGATCGGCGTCCAGCTCGGCGGAGCGCTGAAGAACGTTCTGGCGATCGCCTGCGGCATTGTCGAAGGCGCCGGTATCGGAGACTCTGCGCGGGCGGCGCTGATTGCGCGCGGGCTTGCCGAGATGTCGCGTTTTGTCGTCGCCAAAGGCGGGCAGGCGGACACGGTGCGCGGGTTGTCCGGCCTTGGCGACCTGGTGCTGACGGCAACCAGCCATCAATCTCGTAACCTGCGCTTCGGCATTGCCCTTGGTCGCGGCGAGACCGTCGATCCCACTCATGGCGAACTCGTAGAGGGCGCCTTTGCGGCGGCTGTTGCGTCGCGCCTTGCGCAGTCGCTCAATGTCAGCATGCCGATTACCGATGCCGTATCCGCTATCATCGAAGGCAAGCTCGGAATTGCCGAGGCCATCGATCAGCTCATGACGCGTCCGATTACGACTGAATAGGAGTTCCGATATGCTTTTTGCCCTCCTCTGCAAGGATAAGCCCGATCACCTCAACGTCCGCATGGAAGCGCGGCCCGCCCATGTGGAACATCTCAACAAGCTCAATGCCGAGGGTGTGTTGAAGATGGCTGGCCCGTTTCTCGACGCTGATGGCAAGCCCTGCGGCAGCCTGGTCATCATTCATGCCGATACGATCGAAGCGGCGAAGGCGCTGTCGGACAGCGACCCCTACGCCAAGGCCGGCCTTTTTGAGAGCGTCGACATCAAGCCCTTCAATTGGGTCTTCAACAATCCGGAGGCTTGAGCGTGGCGCATTGGCTCTACAAATCAGAACCCGCTTCCTGGTCGTGGGAGCAGCAGAAGGCGGCCGGCGAGAAGGGCACCGAATGGACCGGTGTCCGCAACTATCTCGCCCGCAACAACATGCGGGCGATGCAGCTTGGCGATAAGGGTTTCTTCTACCACTCCAACGAAGGTCTCGAGATCGTCGGTATCGTCGAGGTCTGCGCTCTGTCTCACCCGGACTCGACAGCAGCCGGCGATGACCGCTGGGACTGCGTCGACATTCGCGCCGTCTGCGATATCCGCAAGCCGGTTTCGCTGAAGGACATCAAGGCCAACGAGAAGTTTGCCAAGATGTCGCTCGTCACTTCCATGCGGCTTTCGGTCCAGCCGGTAACGGACGAAGAGTATCTCGAGATTTGCCGGCTGGGTGGCCTCGACAATCCGCCGCGGTGAGCCGCCGTTGAAAACCGAACCCGAGGTCTTCATCCGCGCGAATACCAGTCCAATGGCGCCGCCGCATGTGCCCGAAATTCGGCTGCATCTGGCGGACGAAGCCCACGAGCTATGGCTAAAGACGGAAGAGGAGCTTGCGGAAATCGGCCTGCCGCCGCCTTTCTGGGCATTCGCCTGGGCGGGCGGCCAAGGGCTGGCACGCTACGTACTCGACCATCCTGATATCGTTGCCGGCAAATGCGTCCTCGACTTTGCCACGGGTTCCGGCCTTGTTGCGATTGCGGCAAAGCTCGCGGGAGCGGCGAAGGTCAATGCCGCCGACATCGACCCCTGGACCGAAACCGCTGTGTGGCTGAACGCCGAACTGAACAAGGCAGATATCGATTTTATCGGTGCCGATCTGATCGGCCGCAACGTCGAGGCTGACATTCTGCTCGCCGGCGACGTCTTCTACGACGCCGGCTTTGCGGCCGCGATCGTTCCATGGTTCAATATGCTCAGTCGCCAAGGCATCGCCATCTTCGTCGGGGATCCGGGACGCAGCTATCTTCCCAAGGAGAACCTGGAATTCTGCGCAGTCTACGAGGTTCCGGTTACCCGGGCGCTTGAAGACAGCGAGGTGAAGAAAACGACCGTTTGGCGCTTCACGGCCTGATAACGCAGACGCCGGCCTCGTAGGAGCAGCTGCTGCTCTTTGTGGTCACGTTGATCACCTTGGCCATTGGCGCAAGGGTAATGGTTCTTTGCTGGGCACCGACGCTATAGCCGCTCGCTGTGACGTAAGTCCCGCCGTCGGCGTCATACACGTAGGACGATCCCGAATAGGTGCCGCTTACGCCTGTGCCTGTCGGCGACTGAACGAGGACGATGACGTTGCGTCCGCCATAGCCGCGATAACCACTATTGCCGCGATACGGGAATGACGCAGGCTTGATTAGGGGCGTCCGACCGAAGCGATGGCCGAACCGTTTGGAACCATCCGAGAATCGGATGCGTCCGTCGTTCCATCCAAAAAAAGGCCGACCGACGATCGTGGGTGCGTGATGCCTGAAGAATCCCTTACCACCGTGGCGAGAGAATGAACCCCTCCCAAAATCGTCCGCCGACATCGGCAGTGCGATCAAAACAGCGGCGACAAGTGAAACGAGCGCGGACATAGACTTCAGCATCGCGCGGATCTCCGAAAATGAAATGCTTAACAAAGCGTTAACTGCAAAATGCGCCAAAAGCCGCCGATTGTCCAGAAGACGTCTGGCCATGCCGTTTGCGCCAAGCGCGGGCCAGGCCGTCAAGCGCAGTTCGCGCCACCCAGAGACGCAAATCGATTAAATTAAATTGGGGGTGCAATTATACTTGTCGTTAGGGGCTTACGTGATTAAACGTCGCCATTGATGCGACGCACACAAAGAAATTTGTCATTCGTGTGATCGCCTTGAATGCTCCCTGATGGAGGAGCGCAGAGAAGACGCCGCGAGGTTCTGATGGCGAATGTGACAAATAACCGGCCCCTGTCGCCGCATTTGCAAATTTACAAACCAATCCCCACCATGGTCATGTCGATCGTTCACCGTATTACCGGTGGCGCGCTTTACGTCGGTACGCTGCTGGTCGCCTGGTGGCTGATCGCCGCCGCGACTGGCCAAGCCTACTATGACTGGGTCAACTGGATCCTCGGAAGCGTCGTCGGCAAGCTCATGCTGCTTGGCTACACCTGGGCGCTTCTGCACCACATGGTTGGCGGTTTCCGTCACTTCGTCTGGGATCTCGGTTACGGCTTCGACAAGGAAGTCTCGACCAAGATGGCTCAAGCTTCGATCGTCATATCGCTCTGTCTGACCGTGCTGGTCTGGGTGATCGGCTTCCTTATTCGCTTCTGAAGGTTGTTCTCATGGATATGCGCACCCCCCTGGGTAAGGTTCGCGGCCTTGGCTCGGCCAAGGAAGGAACTGATCATTTCTGGCGCCAGCGCGTCACGGCGGTTGCCAACGTGCCGCTTTTTCTCTTCTTCATCATCTTCATGATCATTCACGCCGGCGAGCCTTATGCCGATGTGGTTCACGCCCTGTCCAACCCGCTTGTTGCGGTCGTAATGGGTCTGATGGTCGTTTCCGGCGTCATTCATATGCGGCTCGGCATGCAGGTCATCATCGAGGACTACGTTCATGGCGAATTCGCCAAGATCGCCCTGCTGATGCTGAACACGTTCTTTTCGATCCTGATGGCGGGGCTCTGTCTCTTCGCCATTCTGAAAATTGCATTCGTAGGATAACCGTATCATGGCACCGACTTCACCCGCTCAGAATGGGAAGGCCTACAAATACGTCGATCACTCATACGATGTGATCGTCGTCGGCGCCGGCGGCGCCGGTCTTCGCGCCACGCTTGGCATGGCCGAACAGGGTTTCCGCACCGCCTGCATCACCAAGGTATTCCCGACCCGCTCGCACACGGTCGCTGCCCAGGGCGGCATCGCCGCCTCGCTGCAGAATATGACGCCCGACAGCTGGCAGTGGCACCTCTACGACACCGTCAAGGGCTCCGACTGGCTCGGCGATGTCGACGCCATGCAGTATCTCACCATGGAAGCGCCGAAGGCGGTCTATGAGCTTGAGCATTACGGCGTTCCCTTCTCACGCAACGAGGAAGGCAAGATCTACCAGCGGCCGTTCGGCGGCCACATGCAGAACTTCGGCGAAGGCCCGCCGGTGCAGCGCACCTGCGCCGTTGCCGACCGTACCGGCCACGCGATCCTGCACACGCTCTATGGTCAGTCGCTGCGCAACAACGCCGAGTTCTTCATCGAGTATTTCGCGCTCGACCTGATCATGTCGGATGACGGCAGCCGCTGCACCGGCGTCGTCGCCTGGTGCCTCGATGACGGCACCATTCATCGCTTCGCCGCCAAGATGGTGGTGCTGGCGACCGGCGGTTATGGCCGCGCCTACTTCTCGGCAACCTCTGCCCATACCTGCACCGGCGACGGCGGCGGTATGGTGGCCCGCGCCGGTCTGCCGCTGCAGGACATGGAATTCGTACAGTTCCACCCGACCGGCATTTACGGTTCGGGCTGTCTCATCACCGAGGGCGCGCGCGGCGAAGGCGGCTACCTCGTCAACTCCGAGGGCGAGCGCTTTATGGAACGCTATGCCCCTTCGGCGAAGGACCTTGCCTCGCGCGACGTCGTTTCGCGCTGCATGACGCTTGAGATCCGCGAAGGTCGCGGCGTCGGCAAGAACAAGGACCACATCTTCCTGCATCTCGACCATCTCGATCCGGCCGTTCTGCACGAGCGCCTGCCGGGCATTTCCGAGAGCGCCAAGATCTTCGCCGGCGTCGACGTGACGCGCGAGCCGATCCCGGTCCTGCCGACTGTCCACTACAACATGGGCGGTATTCCGACGAACTACTGGGGCGAAGTGCTGAATGCCGACAGCTCCAATCCGGAGCGCATCATCCCCGGCCTGATGGCCGTGGGCGAAGCCGGTTGCGCCTCGGTGCACGGCGCCAATCGTCTCGGCTCCAACTCGCTGATCGACCTCGTGGTCTTCGGCCGCGCCGCTGCGATCCGCGCCGGCGAGGTCATCGATCGCGGCGCGCCGATCCCGCATCTCAACGTCGCCGCCTGCGACAAGATCATGGATCGCTTCGACAGCCTGCGCAATGCCAGCGGCGGCACGCCGACGGCGGTGCTGCGCGAGAAGATGCAGCGCGCCATGCAGGAAGACGCCGCCGTGTTCCGTACGCAGGAATCGCTGGAGTCGGGCTGCAAGCGCATCTCGGCCATCTGGCAGGAAATGCGCGACATCAAGGTCACCGACCGTTCGATGATCTGGAACTCCGACCTCGTGGAAACCCTCGAGCTGCAGAACCTGATGGCCAACGCCATCACGACGATCTACGGCGCCGAGGCTCGCAAGGAGAGCCGTGGTTCGCACGCACGCGAAGACTACACGGAAGGCGCTTTTGCCGGCCGTGACGACGTCAACTGGCGCAAGCACACACTTGCCTGGGTCAACGAGTCAGGCGACGTCAAGCTCGACTACCGCCCGGTTCACACCGAGCTCATCGCAGAGGGCATCGATCCCAAGAAGATCGCGCCCAAGGCTCGCGTGTACTAAAAGGAACCGGACATGGTTGAACTCGCTCTTCCCAAGAACTCCCAGATCCGCGAAGGCAAGGTATGGCCGAAGCCAGCGGGCGCGAAGAACACTCGCGAATTCCGCGTCTACCGCTGGAGCCCGGATGACGGACAGAACCCGTCGATCGACACCTTCTATATCGATGTCGACGATTGCGGTCCGATGGTGCTCGACGGTCTGCTCTACATCAAGAACAAAATCGACCCGACGCTGACGCTGCGCCGTTCCTGTCGTGAGGGCATCTGCGGCTCCTGCGCGATGAACATCGACGGCACGAATACGCTCGCCTGCACCAAGGGTCTCGACGACATCAAGGGCGCGGTGAAGATCTATCCGCTGCCGCATCTGCCTGTCGTCAAGGACCTGGTCCCGGATCTCACCAACTTCTATGCCCAGCACCGCTCGATCGAGCCATGGCTGAAGACGGTTTCGCCGACGCCGGCCAAGGAATGGAAGCAGAGCCATGAGGACCGCCAGAAGCTCGACGGCCTCTACGAGTGCATTCTCTGCGCTTGCTGCTCGACTTCCTGTCCGAGCTACTGGTGGAACGGCGACCGCTACCTCGGTCCGGCCGTTCTCCTGCAGGCTTACCGCTGGCTGATCGACAGCCGCGACGAAGCGACCGGCGAGCGTCTCGACAATCTCGAGGATCCGTTCCGTCTCTATCGCTGCCACACGATCATGAACTGCGCGCAGACCTGCCCGAAGGGCCTGAACCCCGCCAAGGCAATCGCCGAAATCAAGAAGATGATGGTCGAGCGTCGTGTTTGATCAATCCAGCAAAAGGGCCGCGGATGCGGCCCTTTTCTTTATCCGCTCGCGAAGCCTTAATCTGTCCGGGATTGCACCAAATTTGTCTCGGCGTTACGGCGTTGCTCCCACATCGACACAATTTCTCCTCGCGCTGGCTTGATTCAGTACAGCCTTTCAAGATAATTCCGCCGTGATTGCGCGGCAACTTCAGGGCAATACTGGAAAAATCAGGAGTATGATGATGCAGTTCAGACATATGGCGACAGGTCTCGTGGTTATTCTGTCGTTAGCTGGCTGCCAGCGCACCGCCTATGACAATGCAAGCTTTAGCCAGCCGGCGCCGCTGACGGCCCAGCCGGTTCCTTCGGTTCAGGGCGGACAGCTTCCGCCGCCTTCCGGTGCTTCCCAATTCCCGGCCGCTCCAACGGCCACGGCGCCAGTCGCCGGCGGCCAGCCCGGCGCGATGGCTGCGAATGCGATGGATGTCACGAAGGAATCGATGGTCGGCAGCTGGCGCGTCAACGGCTCCTGCGACATGTTCCTGACGCTCACCAATCTCGGCAGCGGCTCGCGTGGCGGTACGCGCGGCTGCGTCGGCGAACTGACGGCGATGGGCTCCTGGGAAGTTTCAGGCAAGCAGGTTATCCTGAAGGACCGCAGCGGCAACCAGATCGGCAGCGTCTACAAGACCGCCGACAACGCTTTCAGCGGCCAGACCAATACCGGTCAGCCGATCAGCCTCAGCCGTTAAAAGATCCGGCGGCGAAGGCCGCCGATCCTGCATAGGCGGACCTCCTTTATGCAACCCATGCCAGACTACACCCTGAGCGTCAGTGAACAATTGAAGTCGCTGACGGCTTCGGGCGCGCTTCAAATCGATTCAGCCCAGATGCACGTGGCGAAATGCCTGGATCGGGTACTGTCGGGGTTGAAGCAGCGGCGGCCGGCGGCAAAGGCAAGCGCTCTCGGCTGGTTGTTCGCCAACAAGAAGAAGCCGGCGGAAGCAGTCAAGGGACTCTACATTCATGGCAGCGTCGGCCGCGGCAAGACGATGCTGATGGATATGTTCTTCGGCATGGCGCCTTGCGCGAAGAAGCGGCGCGCGCACTTCCACGAATTCATGGCCGACGTGCACAACCGCATCGCGGCACACCGGCTGAAGCTCAAGCAGGGCGAGACCAAGCAGGCCGATCCCATTCCGGTCGTTGCTGCTGCCCTCTATGACGAAGCCGAACTGCTGTGCTTCGATGAGTTTACCGTGACTGACATCGCCGACGCGATGATCCTGTCGCGGCTGTTTTCCGAACTTTTCCGGCGCGGGTGCCTGCTGGTCGCGACCTCCAATGTCGAGCCCAACAACCTCTACAAGGACGGCCTCAATCGGAGCTTGTTCCTGCCCTTCGTCGATCTCCTGAAGCAGAACGTCGAGATCGTGACACTGGACTCGCCGACTGACTACCGGATGGAGAAGCTCGACAGCCAGCCAGTCTATCTGACGCCGATCGATAACCGGACCGACATGGCCATGGATGCATCCTGGATGCAGGCGCTTCACGGCCGAAAGGCGCAGCCGCTGGAGATTCCGATGAAGGGGCGGTCGATCCACGTGCCGCTGGCAGTTGATCGGCTGGCGCGGTTTTCGTTCGCTGATCTCTGTGAAAAGCCGTTGGGTGCCGCGGACTTTCTGGCCATTGCCGAACGTTTCGACGCCATCTTCATCGATCACGTGCCGCTGCTGGCGCCAGACAAGCGAAACCAGATCAAGCGCTTCATCATCCTGATCGATACACTTTACGATCATGCGGTACGGCTCTATGTCTCCGCTGCGGCGATGCCTGAAAACTTGCTGACACAGGCGCGTGGTACCGAAGGCTTCGAATTCGATCGTACTGTCTCGCGACTTTTCGAAATGCGCAGTTTGGAATATCTTGCATTGCATCACGAGCGGCGGGCCGCGGAGTAACGTTCTGGCGACAAATAATCTTACGTTTACGTAAGAATTTTATGATCTAAACGATTGAAATTCCTTGCTCAAAAATAATCATTTGCCATTTTTTGGCTTTGGAGCTATGCGATTGCGGCATTGGGCGATGCCCCTCCGCGCGTCGCCTGACGAATTTTGATCGCAAAGGAAACAGCGAAATGGCGCGTAACAAGATCGCACTCATTGGTTCTGGCATGATTGGTGGCACGCTGGCGCATCTCGCCGGCCTGAAGGAACTGGGTGACATCGTTCTCTTCGATATCGCCGACGGCATTCCTCAGGGTAAGGGCCTCGACATCGCTCAGTCCTCTCCGGTCGAGGGCTTCGACGCCAACCTGACGGGCGCCAGCGACTATTCGGCGATCGAGGGTGCTGATGTCTGCATCGTCACCGCCGGTGTGCCGCGCAAGCCGGGCATGAGCCGCGACGACCTTCTCGGCATCAACCTCAAGGTCATGGAACAGGTCGGCGCCGGCATCAAGAAGTATGCCCCGAACGCTTTCGTCATCTGCATCACCAATCCGCTCGACGCGATGGTCTGGGCGCTGCAGAAGTTCTCCGGCCTTCCGGCCAACAAGGTCGTCGGTATGGCCGGCGTTCTCGACTCGTCGCGCTTCCGCCTGTTCCTGTCCCAGGAATTCAACGTTTCCGTACAGGACATCACGGCATTCGTTCTCGGCGGCCATGGCGACACGATGGTGCCGCTCGCCCGCTATTCGACGGTTGGCGGTATTCCGCTGACGGATCTCGTCACGATGGGTTGGGTCACCAAGGAACGCCTCGAAGAAATCATCCAGCGTACCCGTGACGGGGGTGCCGAAATCGTCGGCCTGCTGAAGACCGGCTCGGCCTACTATGCGCCGGCTGCTTCCGCGATCGAAATGGCCGAGTCCTACCTCAAGGACAAGAAGCGCGTCCTGCCTTGCGCAGCACAGCTGACTGGCCAGTACGGCGTCAAGGACATGTATGTCGGCGTTCCCACTGTTATCGGTGCCGGCGGCGTCGAGCGCGTCATCGAGATCGACCTCAACAAGGCCGAAAAGGAAGCCTTCGACAAGTCGGTCGCTGCTGTCGCCGGTCTTTGCGAAGCCTGCATCAACATTGCGCCTGCGCTGAAGTAATCAGACCGCGCGCTGACGCAATCCAAACAGGAATAGATCCATGAATATTCATGAATATCAGGCCAAGGCTCTGCTGAAGGGCTATGGCGCGCCGGTCGCAAAAGGTGTGGCGATCCTCAAGGTCGAGGAAGCCGAAGCTGCCGCCAAGTCGCTTCCGGGCCCGCTTTATGTGGTCAAGAGCCAGATCCATGCCGGCGGCCGCGGCAAGGGCAAGTTCAAGGAACTCGGCGCCGACGCCAAGGGCGGTGTTCGTCTCGCCAAGTCGATCGACGAAGTCGTTGCTCACGCCAAGGAAATGCTCGGCAACACGCTGGTAACGGCGCAGACGGGCGAAGCTGGCAAGCAGGTCAACCGCCTCTACATCGAAGACGGCGCCGATATTGCCCGCGAACTCTATTGCTCGCTGCTGGTCGACCGCTCGGTTGGCCGCGTTGCCTTCGTCGTCTCGACCGAAGGCGGCATGGACATCGAGGCTGTCGCTCACGATACGCCCGAGAAGATCCACACGATCGCTATCGATCCGGAAGCCGGCGTCACCGCGGCTGACGTTGCTGCGATCTCCAAGGCTCTCGAACTGACCGGCGCCGCCGCCGAAGACGCCAAGTCGCTGTTTCCGGCGCTCTACAAGGCATTCGGCGAGAAGGACATGGCTCTCCTCGAGGTCAACCCGCTGATCGTCATGAAGGATGGCCACCTGCGCGTTCTCGACGCCAAGATGTCATTCGACGGCAATGCGCTGTTCCGCCACGACGACGTCAAGGCGCTGCGCGACGAGACCGAGGAAGACGCCAAGGAAATCGAGGCCTCGAAGTGGGATCTCGCCTACGTAGCCCTCGACGGCAACATTGGCTGCATGGTCAACGGCGCCGGTCTCGCCATGGCGACGATGGACATCATCAAGCTCTACGGCAAGGAGCCGGCAAACTTCTGCGACGTCGGCGGTGGCGCCGGCAAGGAGAAGGTCGCTGCAGCCTTCAAGATCATTACGGCTGACCCGAAGGTCGAGGGCATCCTCGTCAACATCTTCGGCGGCATCATGCGTTGCGACGTCATCGCCGAAGGCGTTGTCGCAGCTGTGCAGGAAGTCGGTCTGAAGGTTCCGCTCGTCGTTCGCCTCGAAGGCACCAACGTCGAACTCGGCAAGAAAATCCTCAACGAGTCGGGTCTGGCGATTACGGCTGCCGACGATCTCGACGACGCGGCGAAGAAGATCGTCGCGGCGATCAAGGCCTAATCCGGAAGGACCGAAAGAATGTCTATTCTCGTCAACAAAGACACCAAGGTTCTCGTTCAGGGCCTGACCGGCAAGACCGGTACCTTCCACACCGAACAGGCGCTTGCTTACTACGGTACCAAGATGGTCGGCGGTATTCACCCGAAGAAGGGTGGCGAAACCTGGTCGTCGGGCGTCGACGGTACCTCGCTGCCGATCTTCGCAAGCGTTGCCGAAGCCAAGGAACGGACCGGCGCCGATGCGACCGTGATCTACGTCCCGCCGGCCGGTGCTGCTGATGCGATCATCGAGGCGATCGAGGCCGAAATCCCGTTCATCACCTGCATCACCGAGGGCATCCCGGTCATGGATATGGTGCGCGTCAAGGCCAAGCTCGACAAGTCGAAGTCACGCCTGCTCGGACCGAACTGCCCGGGCATCCTGACGCCGGAAGAGTGCAAGATCGGCATCATGCCGGGCTCGATCTTCCGCAAGGGTTCGGTCGGCATCGTTTCCCGTTCAGGCACGCTGACCTACGAAGCGGTGTTCCAGACATCCAACGAAGGCCTCGGCCAGACGACGGCTGTCGGTATCGGCGGCGACCCGGTCAAGGGCACCGAGTTCATCGACGTGCTGGAAATGTTCCTGGCCGATGAAGCCACGACCTCGATCATCATGATCGGCGAAATCGGCGGCTCGGCTGAAGAAGACGCGGCCCAGTTCCTGATCGACGAAGCCAACAAGGGCCGCAAGAAGCCGATGGCCGGATTCATCGCGGGCCGTACGGCTCCGAAGGGCCGCACCATGGGTCATGCCGGTGCTGTCGTTTCCGGCGGCAAGGGCGACGCGGAATCGAAGATCGCGGCCATGGAATCGGCTGGCATCAAGGTTTCGCCTTCGCCGGCGCGCCTCGGCAAGACGCTGGTTGAAGTCCTCAAGGGCTAATCCAATCTATAACCCGGGCAACGGTTTTCGCCGCTTGCCCGGGTCTCGACTTTGAAATGGAATGAGCCGCGGACAGGCGGCTATCGACAGATGCGGCAAGCCGGTCGAGTATCCGGCGGAATCACAAGTCAGGAGGCGGACGAAAGCGTCCGCGTGCAATCATGGCACGGCAAGAAGCCAACGAGCAGTTTCAGATTACCTCGTTCCTGGATGGCGCCAATGCTGCCTATATCGAGCAGCTCTATGCGCGCTATGAAGAAGACCCGAGCTCGGTCAACGAGGAATGGCGGTCCTTCTTCAAGGCTCTGGAAGACAATCCGGAAGATGTGAAAAAGGCGGCCAAGGGTGCATCCTGGCGCAAGACGAACTGGCCCCTGCAGCCGAAGAGCGATCTCGTTTCGGCGCTCGACGGCGATTGGGGCACTGTTGAAAAGATCATCGAGACCAAGGTCAAGGGCAAGGCGGAAGCATCAGGCAAGCCGACCGAAGGTGCCGACATCCTGCAGGCGACCCGCGACTCCGTCCGCGCCATCATGATGATCCGCGCCTATCGCATGCGCGGCCACCTGCATGCCAAGCTCGATCCGCTCGGGATCGCAGCACCCGTCGAAGACTACAAGGAACTGTCGCCCGAAGCTTACGGTTTCACGCAGGCCGACTATTCCCGCAAGATCTTCATCGACAACGTTCTCGGCCTCGAATACGCCACCCTTCCCGAGATGATCGAGATCCTCGAGCGCACCTACTGCTCGACCCTCGGCGTCGAATTCATGCATATTTCCAATCCGGAAGAAAAAGCCTGGATCCAGGAGCGCATCGAAGGTCCGGACAAGGGCGTTGCCTTCACCCCGGAAGGCAAGAAGGCGATCCTTGCCAAGCTGGTCGAGGCCGAAGGCTACGAGCAGTTCCTCGACGTGAAGTTCAAGGGCACCAAGCGCTTTGGTCTCGATGGTGGCGAATCGCTCATCCCGGCGCTGGAGCAGATCCTGAAGCGCGGCGGCCACCTCGGCCTTCGTGAAGCCGTGTTCGGTATGGCCCATCGCGGTCGTCTGAATGTGCTTTCGCAAGTCATGGGCAAGCCGCATCGCGCGATTTTCCACGAATTCAAGGGCGGTTCCTACGCGCCTGACGAAGTCGAAGGTTCCGGCGACGTCAAGTACCACCTCGGCGCCTCCTCCGACCGCGAGTTCGACGGCAACAAGGTCCACGTCTCGCTGACGGCCAATCCGTCGCACCTTGAAATCGTTGACCCCGTCGTCATGGGCAAGGCTCGCGCCAAGCAGGACATGGGCGCCACCGTCTGGGACGGCGATACCATTCCGCTGTCGGAGCGCGCCAAGGTTCTGCCGCTGCTGATCCACGGCGACGCGGCGTTTGCCGGCCAGGGCGTGATTGCCGAAATCCTCGGCCTGTCGGGCCTGCGCGGTCACCGCGTTGCCGGCACGATGCACGTCATCATCAACAACCAGATCGGCTTCACCACCAACCCGGCCTTCTCGCGTTCGTCGCCCTATCCGTCCGACGTCGCCAAGATGATCGAAGCGCCGATCTTCCACGTCAACGGCGACGATCCGGAAGCAGTTGTCTATGCTGCCAAGATCGCCATGGAATTCCGCATGAAGTTCCACAAGCCCGTTGTGGTCGACATGTTCTGCTATCGTCGCTACGGCCACAATGAAGGCGATGAGCCGTCCTTCACTCAGCCGAAGATGTACAAGGTCATCCGCGCCCACAAGACGGTGCTGCAGATCTATGCGGATCGCCTCGTTGCCGAAGGCCTGCTGACCGATGGCGACGTCGAGAAGATGAAGGCTGACTGGCGCGCGCATCTCGAGCAGGAGTTCGACGCCGGGCAGAGCTACAAGCCGAACAAGGCCGATTGGCTGGATGGCGAGTGGTCGGGCCTGCGCACGGCTGACAACGCCGACGAACAGCGCCGCGGCAAGACCGCCGTTCCGATGAAGACGCTCAAGGATATCGGCCGCAAGCTTTCGGAAATTCCGCAAGGCTTCCATGCACACCGCACGATCCAGCGCTTCATGGAAAACCGCGCCAACATGATCCAGACGGGCGAGAATCTCGACTGGGCGATGGCCGAGGCGCTTGCCTTCGGTTCGCTTGTTGTCGAAGGCCACAAGATCCGCCTTTCCGGTCAGGATTGCGAGCGCGGTACCTTCTCGCAGCGTCATTCGGTTCTCTACGATCAGGAGACGGAAGAGCGCTACATCCCGCTGGCGAACCTGTCGTCCAACCAGGCTCGCTACGAAGTCATCAACTCGATGCTTTCGGAAGAAGCGGTGCTCGGCTTCGAATACGGCTATTCGCTGGCTCGCCCGAATGCGCTGACCCTTTGGGAAGCCCAGTTCGGTGACTTCGCCAACGGTGCGCAGGTCGTCTTCGACCAGTTCGTCTCCTCGGGCGAACGCAAGTGGCTGCGCATGTCGGGTCTCGTCTGCCTGCTGCCGCATGGCTACGAAGGCCAGGGTCCGGAGCACTCCTCGGCCCGCCTCGAGCGCTTCCTGCAGCTTTGCGCCGAGGACAACATGCAGGTTGCCAACGTCACGACGCCGGCGAACTACTTCCACATCCTGCGCCGTCAGCTGAAGCGCGACTTCCGCAAGCCGCTCGTGCTGATGACGCCGAAGTCCCTGCTGCGTCACAAGCGGGCTGTTTCCAGCCTTGCCGAACTCGCTGGCGAGTCTTCCTTCCATCGCCTCCTCTGGGACGATGCGGAGGTCATCAAGGACGGCCCGATCAAACTGCAGAAGGATGCGAAGATCCGCCGCGTGGTCATGTGCACCGGCAAGGTCTACTACGACCTTCTGGAAGAGCGCGAAAAGCGCGGCATCGACGACATCTACCTGCTGCGCGTCGAACAGCTCTATCCGTTCCCGGCAAAGGCGCTCATCAACGAGCTTTCCCGCTTCCGGAACGCCGAGATGGTCTGGTGCCAGGAAGAGCCGAAGAACATGGGCGCATGGTCGTTCATCGACCCGTATCTGGAGTGGGTGCTCGCCCACATCGATGCGAAGTACCAGCGCGTCCGTTACACCGGCCGTCCGGCTGCCGCTTCGCCGGCAACGGGTCTGATGTCCAAGCATCTGTCGCAGCTCGCCGCATTCCTCGAGGATGCGCTGGGCGGTTAAGGGATCGGGGCGATGGCATATTTCTTCTTCAGACTTGTGCCGCCTCGCCCCCGTTTCCCCTACGACGCGACCGGGGAGGAAATGGCCGCGATGAAGCGCCATGCCGCCTACTGGCACCAGAACGCGGAACAGGGATCGGCGATCGCCGTCGGTCCCGTCTTCGAAGGTGAAGGAGGCTGGGGCATGGCAGTCGTCTCGGTGGAGGATCAGCAGGCAGCGCAAGCGCTTGCCGATGCCGATCCGATCATCCAGTCCGGTTACGGTTTTCGCTTCGACATATTGCCAATGCCCTCGATCATTCTCCGGCCGTCAGGAGCCGGAAACGAATAAACGAACACAAGCAAATCAGGATTTGAACAATGGCCACAGAAATCCGCGTTCCAACTCTCGGTGAATCCGTCAGCGAGGCAACCGTCGGTACCTGGTTCAAGAAGGTCGGCGATGCCATCAAGGCCGACGAACCGATTCTCGAGCTTGAAACCGACAAGGTGACCATCGAAGTGCCCGCACCGGCTTCCGGTACGCTGTCCGAGATTGTCGCCCAGGCTGGCGAAACCGTCGGTCTCGGCGCGCTGCTCGGCCAGATCGCCGCAGGCGCTGGTGCCGCCGCCGCCCCGGCTGCTGCTGCTCCCGCCGCCGCCCCGGCAAAGGTAGCCGAACCGGCTGTCGCTGCCGCCGCTGCTCCGGCAGCTGCTGCTTCCGCGATGCCGCCGGCACCGGCTGCCGCCAAGATGCTCGCCGAAAACAACCTGTCGGCCGATCAGATCGACGGCAGCGGCAAGCGTGGCCAGGTTCTGAAGGGCGACGTGATCGCTGCTGTTGCCAAGGGCATCTCCGCCCCGGCTGCCGCTGCCGCTCCTGCCGTTCCGGCTGCCGCCCGCGGCCCGTCGACTGTCGAGGATGCGGCTCGCGAAGAGCGCGTGAAGATGACGCGCCTGCGCCAGACGATCGCCAAGCGCCTGAAGGACGCACAGAACACGGCTGCCATGCTGACCACCTACAACGAGGTGGACATGAAGGCTGTCATGGACCTGCGCGCCAAGTACAAGGACGTCTTCGAAAAGAAGCATGGCGTGAAGCTCGGCTTCATGGGCTTCTTCACCAAGGCTATCACCCACGCGCTGAAGGAACTTCCGGCTGTTAACGCCGAGATCGACGGCACCGACATCATCTACAAGAACTTCTGCCACATCGGCATGGCCGTCGGCACGGACAAGGGCCTCGTCGTCCCTGTCATCCGCGACGCGGACCAGATGTCGATCGCTGAAGTCGAAAAGGAACTGGCGCGTCTCGCAAAGGCTGCGCGCGATGGCTCGCTCTCGATGGCCGACATGCAGGGCGGCACCTTCACGATCACCAATGGCGGCGTTTACGGCTCGCTGATGTCCTCGCCGATCCTGAACGCGCCGCAATCCGGCATCCTCGGCATGCATAAGATCCAGGACCGTCCGGTCGTCGTTGGCGGCCAGATCGTCATCCGTCCGATGATGTATCTCGCGCTCTCCTACGACCACCGTATCGTCGACGGCAAGGAAGCCGTGACCTTCCTCGTCCGCGTCAAGGAAAGCCTGGAAGATCCGGAGCGCCTGGTTCTCGATCTCTAAGCATTCGACTGGGCCGCGTGAGCGGCCCTTTCCACCTCAGCGGGGCGCGCAATGTCGCTGGCAATCTCCACAGGGCGTATGACCGGGATGCCTCCCTTTGCCAAGGGTAGGGTCTGGGCGTCGCTCGCGTTTTTGCTGGCGCTGCCTGCGACTGCTTTTGGTGCTCCCGATTGCACGCAGGCAAGTGCCGTCTATGCCGACCGCGACGGCGCCTACGAGCTTCGCTTTACGCCGATCAATTCGGAAGCAGCCGCTGCCAGAAACCGGTTCACGCTAAAGGTTCTCAAAACTTCGATCGAGCTGGACGGCTATGTGATGCCGTCCGACGATCCGGAACGCGCCGTCGGTATCCTGATGTTCAACTGCCCTGGCGGCGACGTGACGGGCGCCGATCTGGATGCCTGCACGATCTGGCGGGGCACGGTCTATAGCGTAAACGCCAAGGGCGAAATCGACAATCTGCAGTCCGAAGCCGCGGCAGCCACCGAGAATATCTTTCTGCCGGGTCTCGGCCCGGCGATCCGCCAATCGCAGATATGGGGCAACGACAAGGCGACGGTTGCGCCGTGGGATGTCCTGGCATTCGAGGAGTGCGCGAAATGACACAACGACCCGTCCTTCTCGTTACCGGCGGGAGCCGAGGCATCGGTGCGGCGGTCTGCCGTCTCGCTGCCCGCCAGGGCTGGGACGTCGCCGTGAACTACGCCGCGAACCGCGCCGCTGCCGATGCTATCGTCTCCGAGGTCAAGGCAGAGGGTGGCGACGCCATCGCCATCAAGGGCGATGTCGGCAGCGCGCAGGATATCGTTTCGATGTTTCAGGCCGTCGACAGGCATTTCGGACGGCTGGACGGGCTGGTCAACAATGCCGGCATCGTCGATGCCAAGCAGCGCGTCGACGAGATGAGCGTCGAGCGGCTTGAACGGATGATGCGTGTCAACGTGACCGGTTCGATCCTCTGCGCGGCCGAGGCCGTTCGCCGCATGTCGTCGAACCACGGCGGCAAGGGCGGGGCGATCGTCAACATTTCGTCAATGGCAGCGGTGCTGGGCTCGGCCTCGCAGTATGTCGACTACGCTGCCTCGAAGGCCGCGATCGATACGTTCACCGTGGGCCTGTCCCGCGAGGTGGCGAATGAGGGCGTGCGTGTGAACGCTATCCGTCCCGGCGTCATTGATACCGACATTCATGCATCCGGCGGCCTGCCGAACCGCGCACGCGACCTCGCACCGAGCATTCCGATGCAGCGGCCCGGCACGGCAGAGGAGATAGCCGATGCGGTCCTCTACCTTCTCTCGCCGACGGCTTCCTATATAACGGGCGCCATACTCAACGTCAGCGGCGGCCGTTAGGGCACGGAGACCATATCGCCATGCAATACTTCTTGGAATTTCTCGGCCTCATGGCCGTCTTTTCGATCTTCATCGTCGTACCGGGCGCCGACTTTGCGGTCATCCTGCGCCAGAGCATCGTGCACGGGCGCCGTGCCGCCATGATGACCGGCCTCGGCATGGGCTTCTCGCTGCTCTTTCACATCAGCTACACGATCCTCGGCCTTGGCCTGATCGTCTCCAAATCGCTGATGCTGTTTGCCATGATCAAATGGGCCGGCGTCGCCTATCTCGTCTACCTCGGCATCAAGTCCTTCCGCGAGCCGGGCTTCAACGTGAATGAGATCGAGGTGACGGACGAAGACCGCGCGCCGATCTCGGCGCTGAAATGCCTCGGCATGGGCTTCATCACCAACGCGCTCAATCCGAAGCCGGTCCTGTTCTTCCTGTCCCTCTTCTCGACGCTGGTGCATCACGATACCCCGGCGCTGATCCAGTTCAGCTACGGCATCGGAATGGCCACCGCACTCGTCGCCTGGTTCGCCGGCGTCTCCACTTTCTTCACCGTAAAGCCCATTCGCGACCGCTTCATCGCAAGCGGCAGATGGTTCAACCGTATCACCGGCGCCGCACTGGTCGGCTTCGGTTTCCGCCTCGCGCTCGCCCGCGCGGCTGACTAAGCAAATAACGAAAAGGAAAAGAAACAATGTCCTACGATGTGATCGTTATCGGAACCGGCCCTGGCGGCTACGTCGCTGCCATCAAGGCAGCCCAGCTCGGCCTCAAGGTCGCTGTCGTTGAAAAGCGCGCAACGTTCGGCGGCACGTGCCTGAACGTCGGCTGCATCCCGTCCAAGGCGCTGCTGCATGCCTCCGAAATGTTCCATCAGGCTGGCCACGGCATGGACGCGCTCGGCATCGAGGTCGCTGCTCCGAAGCTGAACCTCGGAAAGATGCTGGCGCACAAGGATGCGACGGTAAAGGCCAACGTCGATGGCGTTGCCTTCCTCTTCAAGAAGAACAAGATCGATGCATTCCAGGGGACCGGCAAGATCGTATCGGCTGGCAAGGTTTCCGTGACTGCCGAAGACGGCAAGGTCCAGGAAATCGAAGGCAAGAACATTGTCATCGCGACCGGCTCCGACGTGGCAGGCATTCCGGGCGTGAAGGTCGATCTCGACGAGAAGGTGATCATTTCCTCAACGGGCGCGATCGCGCTTGAGAAGGTGCCGGAAACGATGATCGTCGTCGGTGGTGGCGTCATCGGTCTCGAGCTCGGTTCCGTCTGGTTGCGCCTCGGCGCCAAGGTCACCGTCGTCGAATATCTCGACACGATTCTCGGCGGCATGGATGGCGAAGTCTCCAAACAGTTCCAGCGCATGCTCGCCAAGCAGGGTGTCACCATCAACCTTAGCTCCAAGGTGACGGGCGTTGAGAAGGGCGGCAAGGGTGCCAAGGTTACCTTCGAGCCGGTCAAGGGTGGCGATGCACAGACGCTCGACGCCGAAGTCGTTCTGATCGCGACTGGCCGCACGCCATACATAGCCGGCCTCGGTCTGGAAGAAGCAGGCGTTAAGCTCGACAATCGTGGCCGCGTCGAGATCGACGGACACTTCCGTACCAACGTGCCTGGTATCTACGCGATCGGCGACGTGGTGAAGGGTCCGATGCTGGCTCACAAGGCTGAAGACGAAGGCGTGGCGCTCGCCGAAATCCTCGCCGGTCAACATGGCCATGTGAATTATGACGTCATCCCGAGCGTCGTCTACACGCAGCCGGAAGTCGCCTCCGTTGGCAAGACCGAGGAAGAGCTGAAGGCGGCAGGCATCGCCTACAAGGTCGGCAAGTTCCCCTTCACCGCGAACGGCCGAGCCCGCGCGATGCTGGCGACCGACGGTTTCGTGAAGATCCTCTCCGACAAGGAAACGGACCGCGTCCTCGGCGGCCATATCGTCGGCTTCGGCGCCGGCGAGATGATCCACGAGATCGCCGTTCTGATGGAGTTTGGTGGTTCCGCGGAAGATCTCGGCCGCACCTGCCACGCGCACCCGACCATGTCGGAAGCGGTTAAGGAAGCGGCTCTCGCCGCCTTCTTCAAGCCGATCCATATGTAATATTAAATTTTCGCAATATGGGATGGGCCGCTTGCTTCACAGCAGGCGGCCCATTTACCTTAGAACGGTTCTAATTGCTGTTTTGAGGATAGATACATGCCTACTGATTCTCGTGATGCATATAGCCTCCCACAGCGATTGCTGCATTGGGTCATGGCGCTCATGATCTTTTTCAACCTGCTCTTTCCGGATGGTATGAACGCTTGGAACCGGACGGTTCGTCATGGTGGCATCCCCTCGGCAGATCAGATCGCGTCTGCCAATGTGCATGCCTATGTCGGCATCGGCATTCTCGTTCTGGCAATCTTTCGCGTTTGCCTGCGCCTTATTCAGGGCGCGCCCGCTGAACCGGCGGCGGAGCCGAAGATATTCCGGATTGGCGCCAAGGTCGCGCATGCAGCGCTGTATCTGCTCATCTTCCTCCTGCCGCTGACCGGCATGATGGCTTACTATCTAGGGATCGATTTTTCCGGCGAGCTTCATGGCGGTATCCTCAAGGCAATCCTCTGGGCTTTGATCGCGGCGCATGTTGCCGGCGCGCTGGCCCACCAGTTCTACTGGAAGACCAATGTTCTCAGGCGCATGACCGTCGGGAGCTAGTTGACGGCCGTCACCGTGAAGCCCTGCTTGCGCAGCAGTTCGATGACGCCGCCTTCGCCGGGAAGATGGAGCGCGCCGACGGCCATGAAGACGTTGCCATTGGCAAGGATCGGGGCTGCTCGCTCGGCCATCACCTTGTTGCGGTCGAGAATGATGCGCTGTTCGAAGGCGGCATAGTCGCCGTCCTCATCCTCGCCGTCGGGCGAGACTGTCTTCAGCATCGGAATGGTCATGCCGATATCGCCGGAGAGGTAGAGATCGGTCATGGTTTCCACCACGTCGTTCATCTTGGAACCCAAGGCCAGCGTCTCGATCAGCGACTTCATGTGGAATTCGGTCGGCAGCTCGGCCATTGCCTGCAGCTGCTCGGCAAGCGTTTCCAGGCCCTTGACCTGCTTGCCCCCAGCAACGGCATCTGCGGCAATCTTCTGATCGAGGAACTGTACGCCCTTCGCCTTTCGGGCCATTTCGCAGCCGGGCAGGGCAACAACGCTTGATATCATCCAGGGGCGCATGCGCGAGACCGCGGCAAGTGGGATGCCGCGCTGCTTCAGGCCTTCCTCCAGACGAACGTAGTCGTCGTGAGACAGAAGCTGTTCAATCGTCGTCCCGTCCGTGAACATCATCAGTTCAGGCTTCATCAGCAGAGCGGCGGAAGCCTTCTTCTCGTCGAGGATCTCGTCGGATTCAATGACGATCGTGTCGGCAGCGTCATGGGCTGCCTGCGTGCGTGGTGGGAGTGTCAGCACGCGCGGATCGGTCACATGCATGCTGCCGAGCAGCCAGGACGGGGCTATCCCCGCCTTCTCGATCTTCCAGAAAATGCCCTTGCCGTTCGGCACGGCATCGGCCTCCTTCACCACTTCGGCGTAGCGGGCGGCATCGCTCTGCTTGAGATCGGTCAGGATATTGTGGCCGGTACAGGCATCCTCGTCGGCCGCTGCGGCGGGGGACACCGAGAACAGCGCAGCGATCAGGGTTGCCGCAAGCAGCATGTGAAAGGCGGCAATCAGCCAGAGCAGGAGATTGCTCGGCGATGCGATGTGCAGGCTGCGGTGGCCGATGGAGATCGTCATGATGGTGTTCCGGTCACTATGATCGCTAAGCCTACGCCCAGCGTGCGGATATTCCCTTAAGAGAAGCCGTTAACAAAAGATTACGCCCGGGGATGGGCACGGTCGTAAACTTCAAGCAATCGTGAGGAATCCACACCTGTATAGACCTGGGTGGTGGAAAGGCTGGCGTGGCCGAGCAATTCCTGGATGGTTCTCAAATCGCCGCCACCTGCCAACAGGTGGGTGGCAAACGAATGGCGCAGCGCATGCGGTGTCGCTGTTTCCGGAAGGCCGAAGGCGCTGCGCATCTTTTGCATGGTGCGCTGAATGATCGCAGCTTGCAGTTTGCCGCCGCGCGCGCCGCGAAAGAGGGGTTCTTCGCCTTCGAGATGATAGGGGCACAAAGACCGGTATTTCTCGACGGCGTCGAAGACGACGGTGAGCATCGGCACAAGGCGGGTCTTGTTGCCCTTGCCGGTTATGCGCAGCGTGGCCGCGCCGCGGTTGAAGTTGCCAGGCGTCAGATCGAGCGCTTCGGAGATGCGCAGACCGCAGCCGTAGAGCAGTGTGAAAACGGCGGCATCGCGTGCGGCAATCCAAGGCTCTTCGTGCAACTGAGCCTCGTCGCTGACGACAGTGATGGCCTGCCGGTCGGATAAGGGTTTCGGTAGTGATTTCGGCTGCTTCGGCGAGCGGACGGCGCTGACGCCAGCGGCATTCACCAGTCCCTTCTTTTCGAGGTAACGCAGGAGGGAACGCAGCCCGGCGAGACTGCGACCGAGCGAACGAGCGCCGGAGCCCTCTTTGCGTCGCGCCGCCAGAAAAGCACGGAAGTCCGCGGGCCTTAACGCCTGGATATCTTTCAGCGTTGCGGGGCCGCCGAGGTGACCGGTCAGAAACGTCAGGAACTGACGCGTATCACGCTCGTAAGCATCGAGCGTGTGCTCCGACAGACGTCGCTCGCGAGCCAGGCTATCGAGCCATGCCGAGCGCTCGGCCATCAGGCCGGGGTCGGCGATGATCAGGAGTTCGTTCACGTATCCGGCCTTGAATTTGCCAATCCTGCCGCCAATTCTGAAGGAGCGATAGTTATGGAATTCCTAATGCCGGCCAAGTGCTTGTCATGCTTCTATCATATCATTCCACGTGACCGGTTTCCCAACGACGCAGGATCTTGAATGTCACGGCGCCATCCAACGACCGCAATTGGACAGTTCGCGGAGACGATCGCGCTCGTCTCCCATGGCAAGCCGGGCCACATCGTCGATACCTTGATCGCCGAGCGTGGGCAGAAGATCGTGAAGCATCCGCTCTGGCCCGTCATGCGGCCGTTCCTCCACACACTGCTGCGCTACAACAGGGCGATCAGCTTCGCCAATGACGTTGCGAAAATGCCGGGGCTCCAGTGCTTCGAGTACATGAGCAACCTGCTGAAGCTCGAGATCAATATTCGGCACGGCGAACGCATTCCGGATAGCGGCGGCTTCATGCTCGTCAGCAACCATCCGACCGGGATCGCCGATGGCGTTGCCGTGTTCGACCTCCTGAAAACCAAGCGGCCGGACATCATGGTGTTTGCCAACCGCGATGCCATACGCGTCAATCCACGTTTTGCCGAGGTCATCATTCCGGTGGAATGGCGCGAGGAATACAAGAGCAAGCTGAAGACCCGTGAGACATTGCAGATCACCAACCGTGCCGTCAAAGAAGGCAAGGCGACGGTTCTTTTTCCGTCTGGGCGCATCGCTTATTGGGCGAACGGCCGGCTGAACGAACGTCCCTGGAAAACCTCCGCCGTCGGCCTTGCGCGGAAATACAATCTGCCGATCCTGCCGGTACACATGACGGCGCGGAACTCGGGCCTATTCTACTGGTTCGCGAAATGGTCGACCGAGCTCAGGGACATGACGGTCTTTCACGAGCTTCTGAACAAGCGCGGCGACCGATTCGACTTCGTGGTCGGCAATCTGATCCCGGTGGAGCATCTCGACGGCGACATCAACGAAGTCACCAAGGCATTGGAAGACCACACTGTCCATGCGCTCGCCGCGGATGGTGACACGCAATTCCTGCCGTTGGTTCCGCCTGCGGAACCGGAACTGGTCGGTGCCCATTCAATTCCCTAATCGGATAGGCTAAAGCGAGGCATGCTGCTCCGCTCGATGTTCGCCCAGAACTACCGGTCCCTGCGATCGATCCGCATGGATCTTTCGGGGATCAACCTTTTCATCGGCGAAAACGGGGTCGGAAAATCCAATCTCTACCGGGCTCTCCAGCTCATCCAGGCGGCAACGCGCGGACGTCTGGCGCATGAGATCGCCGCCGAGGGCGGGATGTTCTCGGCGTTGTGGTCCGGCCCGCGCCGGGATGTCGACGGGCCGTTCCGGATTCGCCTCGAGGCGGAGCTTCTGGACGAGGAAAGGGCGATCACGTTCCGGTATAGGGTCGAGGCCGGTCTACGACCGCCGGCGGCTGCGGCGGGATTTCCCTTTGAACCGCAAATCAAGACCGAAGAGCTTTCGATCGAGACCGGAACCCGACCTGTCACGATGATGAAGCGTGCCGGCCCGGCGATTTCCGTTCGCGGGCCGAATGGGCGGATGCAGGATTATCCCGAGCAGGCGCTGACCTCGGAAACCGCGATCGCACTGCTTGGCGACGCTGGGCACTATCCCGAGATTGGGACATTCCGCCGTGCGATCGACGGCTGGCGCTTCTTCCACGGCTTCCGGACGGATCGTTTCTCACCGCTGCGCGCACCCTGCCTTGCGGTCACGGCGCCACTGCTCGATGAGGACGGCAGCAACATTGCAGCGGTCTTCGCAACGCTGGTGCATACGCGGGAGGATACGGTCGATCTCGATCGTGCCGTCGCCGCTGCCCTCGGCGGTGCGCGACTCGCGGTGCCGCTGCCCGAGGAGACGGCGTCGTTCGGCCTTTCCTTTCCCGAATTTCCGAACCGCGTGTTCCAGCCGCGCGAACTGTCGGACGGGCAGATACGGTTCCTCGGCCTGGCCGCGGCGCTGATGTCCTATCGGCTGCCGCCACTGATTGCGCTCAACGAACCGGAAGCAAGCCTGCACCCCGATATGTTGTTGCCTCTGGCGGACATGATCGCGGAGGCGGCCCGCAGCAGCCAGATCTGGATCGTTACGCATTCGGAAGCGCTGGCGGCCGCCGTGCGCGAGAAATGCGGCGCCTGTGCCCGCCATGTCGTGCGGCGGGACGGCGCCACGTGGATCGAGGGCATGCGGCTCACCGGCGTAGTCGACGAGGACGAGTAGGCTGGTGACGGACGTCTTGCAGGTTTTCTTTTCGCGCCGATCCGGGCATGGTCTCGCCCGATGAGCACAGATTCGTCCGATCTCTTTGGAGCGTTGTTTGAGACGCCGCCGGCAAACCGTACGGTTCCGGTGCTCGTTCCCATGCCCGCGCCGAAGCCATATTCATATGCCGTCCCGGAAGGGATGGCGGTGGAACCCGGCTCGGTCGTCCAGGTGCCACTCGGTCCGAGGCAGGTGATCGGCGTCGTCTGGGACGGCGGCGAAGACAATGTCGATCCGAAGAAGCTGAGGCCGATCAGCCATGTCTTCGATTGCCCGCCGCTGAGCAAGGCGATGCGCGACTTCATCGATTGGGTCGCGAGCTACACGCTGTCCCCGCCGGGACTGGTGGCGCGCATGGCGCTGCGTGCGCCGAATGCCTTTGAACCGGAACCGATGGTGGAGGGCCTGCGCTTCGTTGGCGGCGAGCCGGAGCGGATGACGCCAGCGCGCGCCCGGGTGCTCGACATTGCGGGCGACGGCCTGTCCTGGACGCGAAGCGGGCTTGCCCATGCCGCGGGCGTCTCGACGAGCGTCGTCGACGGTCTGGTAAGCCAGGGCATTTTCGAAACCGTCTTCCTGCCGCCACCGCCGGTGGTCGCCAAACCCGATCCCGAATTCGTGGGCGCGCGGCTGGAAGGCCCGCAAAGGGAGGCGGCCGACGAGATTCTCGCCGAAGTTCGAAAGGGTGAGTTCGCCGTCTCGCTGATCGACGGCGTCACCGGTTCGGGAAAGACGGAAGTCTATTTCGAGGCGATCGCGGAAACGCTGAGACGCGGCAAGCAGGTTCTGATTCTGCTGCCGGAGATCGCGCTGACGGCAAGCTTTCTCGAGCGCTTCCAATATCGTTTCGGTGCCAAGCCCGCCGAATGGCATTCCGATCTGGCCCCGCGCACCCGCGAGAAGGTCTGGCGTCAGGCGGTCACCGGCGAGGTCCGCGTCGTTGCCGGCGCGCGTTCGGCTCTGTTCCTGCCGTTCGAGGATCTAGGTCTTATCATCGTCGATGAAGAGCATGATCCGGCCTACAAGCAGGAGGACCGTGTCTATTACAATGCGCGCGACATGGCGGTCGTGCGTGCGCGCATCGGCGATTTCCCGGTGGTTCTCGTCTCCGCCACCCCCTCGGTCGAAAGCCAGGTCAATGGGCAGAGCGGGCGTTACAGCACCATTCACATGCCGACCCGATTCGGCGATGCGGCGTTGCCGGATCTGCACTTGATCGACATGCGCCGCCATGCCCCCGAGCGCGGCGGCTTCCTGTCGCCGGTCCTGATCCGCGCGATCGGCAAGACGGTCGAAAAGCAGCAGCAGGCGCTCCTCTTCCTGAACCGGCGGGGCTATGCGCCGCTGACGCTCTGCCGCGTCTGTGGACATCGCTTCCAGTGCCCGCAGTGCTCCAGCTGGCTCGTCGAACACCGGTTCAAGAGGCAGCTGCAATGCCATCAGTGCGGCCATGCCGAGCACACCCCGGAAGCCTGCCCCGAATGCGGAACGCTTGATCACCTCGTTGCCTGCGGACCGGGCGTCGAACGCATTGCCGAGGAGGTGGAACGCCATTTCCCCGAGGCGCGAACCATCGTCCTCTCGTCCGACATGATGGGCGGCGTCAAACGGTTGCGCCTTGAGCTCGAGGCCATTGCCAAGGGCGAGGCCGATATCGTCATCGGCACGCAGCTTGTCGCCAAGGGTCACAATTTCCCGCTGATGACGCTGGTCGGCATCGTCGATGCCGATCTCGGCCTCGCCAATGGCGACCCGCGTGCCGCCGAGCGTACCTTTCAGCTGCTGTCGCAGGTGACGGGCCGCGCCGGCCGCACCGGCCTGAAAAGCCACGGCCTGTTGCAGACCTACCAGCCTCAGCATCCCGTCATGCAGGCGATCGTGTCGGGCGATGCAAGCGCCTTCTACGAACGCGAGATCGCCGAGCGGGAGCGCGCCATCCTGCCGCCGTTCGGACGGCTGGCGTCGATCATCGTTTCGGCGGAAACGCGCCATGATGCGGAAAACCATGCCCGCGGCATCCGAAACGCCGCGCCTCATGTCTCCGGCATCTCGGTGCTCGGGCCTGCGGAAGCGCCGCTTGCGCTGGTGCGCGGCCGCTATCGCTTCCGGCTTCTCGTGCATGGACGGAGGAACTCGGACATGCAGGCATTTCTCAGGGCCATGCTTGCGCAGGCGCCGAAGGAGCGCGGATCGGTGCATGTACAGCTCGACGTGGATCCCCAAAGCTTCCTGTAGATCGCTCCCGAACGGGCTTTTGCCGGGCAAGCCAATCATGGCATAAGGAAGCCGAAACAAGGGATTCGGGGTCGATGATGGATTTTTACTTTCCAACGGAGCTTGGGGAACAGCTCGCTTTCGCAGCCGCCGCGTTCGCGGCGCTGGCGGGCTTTGTCATCATGTTCGCGCCAGGTTATGCGATGCGGTTGTTCGGCCTCATGCCGCGCGAGGGCCGCCGTGACGGCTACGCCGAGCAACGATCGGTCGGCGGTTTCTATCTCGGCTTCGGTCTCTCGGCCATCATGTTGGCGCAGAACTGGATCTACATGGCGCTTGGCGCCTCCTTCGCCATGGCCGCATTTGCGCGCATCATTTCGCTCCTTTCAGATAAGGGGAGCACGATTCTCAACTATTTACTTCTGGTTGTGCAAATCGTTCTGGCTGCGCTTCCGCTCGCCTATGTATTTGGTTTCTTTTCCGCTTGAGTTGAGCTGATATTTCTCGCGCTGAGCACTTCGCTGCCGGGCTTTGAGCATTTTTGCGTTAGAAATCGATGGGAAAGCCGTATTCGGGCGTTACGCGTGTTGCGAGTCCGAACATCCTATGTTAGACGGACCCCGAATTTCGGAAGAAGCAAGAGGCTCTCTTGCGATTTCTGGGGGAAATCATAACGAATTCAAGATCCTAGGTCAGGCGCCCGCCGGGGACCGGATTTTGAGTTGAAATCAGGGAAATTTGGGCCAGTGGCAGACACATCCCAGCTTACTTCTGGTGTTGCAGAGCGCTATGCCTCGTCGCTGTTCGAGTTGGCGCTTGAGCAGGGCGCAGTCGAAAGCGTCACCAAGGACCTCGACCGGTTCCAGGCGATGCTCGACGAGAGCGGCGACCTGAAGCGTTTTGTTTCGAGCCCTGTTTTTTCGGCCGACGATCAGCTCAAGGCGATTGTCGCCATCAGCGAGAAGGCTGGTATCAGCGGCTTCTTCGCGAACTTTCTGAAGGTCGTGGCGCGTAACCGCCGCCTCTTTGCTCTCCCGGGCATGATCAGGGCCTTCCGCATCATCGCTGCAAACCATCGCGGCGAAATTACTGCCGAGGTTACCTCGGCCCATGCGCTGACTGCGGCGCAGGAAACTGAATTGAAGGCGGCGCTCAAGGGCGTCACCGGCAAAGACGTGGCGATTGCTGTCACGATCGATCCGTCAATTCTTGGTGGTCTGATCGTGAAGGTCGGGTCCCGTCAGATTGATACGTCTCTTCGTACGAAACTCTCTACCCTTAAGCTTGCATTGAAAGAGGTCGGCTGATGGATATCCGCGCGGCGGAAATTTCCGCAATTCTCAAAGACCAGATCAAAAACTTCGGCAAAGAGGCAGAAGTCTCGGAAGTCGGTCAGGTTCTCTCCGTCGGTGACGGTATCGCTCGCGTTTACGGTCTGGACAATGTTCAGGCAGGCGAAATGGTCGAGTTCCCCGGCGGCATCCGTGGCATGGCGCTGAACCTGGAATCGGACAACGTCGGTGTTGTTATTTTCGGTTCGGACCGCGACATCAAGGAAGGCGACACCGTCAAGCGGACCGGCGCCATCGTTGACGTTCCGGTTGGTCCGGAACTGCTCGGCCGCGTTGTCGACGCTCTCGGCAACCCGATCGACGGCAAGGGCCCGATCAATTCGACCCGCCGCGCGCGCGTCGACGTCAAGGCTCCGGGCATCATTCCACGCAAGTCGGTTCATGAGCCGATGTCGACCGGCCTCAAGGCCATCGACGCGCTCATCCCGGTCGGTCGTGGCCAGCGCGAGCTCGTCATCGGCGACCGCCAGACCGGCAAGACCGCGATCATTCTCGACACGATCCTGAACCAGAAGGCCATCCACGACAACGGCCCGGACAGCGAGAAGCTGTTCTGCGTCTACGTCGCTATCGGCCAGAAGCGTTCGACCGTTGCCCAGTTCGTCAAGGTTCTCGAAGAACGCGGCGCAATGAAGTACTCGATCGTCGTTGCCGCGACCGCTTCCGATCCGGCTCCGATGCAGTACCTGGCGCCGTTCGCTGGTTGCACGATGGGCGAATACTTCCGTGACAACGGTCAGCACGCGCTGATCGGTTACGACGACCTGTCCAAGCAGGCTGTTGCTTACCGCCAGATGTCGCTGCTGCTGCGCCGCCCGCCGGGCCGCGAAGCTTACCCGGGCGACGTTTTCTATCTGCATTCGCGTCTCCTCGAGCGCGCTGCAAAGCTCTCCGACGAAAAGGGCGCTGGCTCTCTGACGGCTCTGCCTGTCATCGAAACCCAGGGCAACGACGTTTCGGCGTTCATTCCGACCAACGTGATCTCGATCACCGACGGCCAGATCTTCCTCGAAACAGACCTGTTCTATCAGGGTATCCGTCCGGCCGTTAACGTCGGTCTGTCGGTTTCGCGCGTCGGCTCCGCCGCGCAGGTCAAGGCGATGAAGCAGGTTGCCGGCTCGATCAAGGGCGAACTCGCCCAGTATCGCGAAATGGCCGCCTTCGCTCAGTTCGGCTCCGACCTCGACGCCTCGACGCAGCGCCTGCTGAACCGCGGTGCGCGCCTGACCGAACTCCTGAAGCAGCCGCAGTTCTCGCCGCTGAAGACGGAAGAGCAGGTCGCGGTGATCTTCGCTGGCGTCAACGGCTATCTCGACAAGATCCCGGTCGCACAGGTCGGCAAGTTCGAACAGGGCCTGCTGTCGTACCTTCGCTCGGAAGGCTCGGCTATCCTCGACACGATCCGTACGGACAAGGCAATCAGCGACGATACGAAGGGCAAGCTCACGGCTGCCATCGATAGCTTCGCGAAGTCCTTCGCCTAATCGGACCCAAAGGACGGATAACGGATGCCTTCACTTAAGGATCTGAAAAACCGGATCGCCTCCGTCAAGGCGACGCAGAAGATCACCAAGGCGATGAAAATGGTCGCCGCGGCGAAGCTTCGGCGTGCCCAGGAGGCGGCCGAGGCCGCCCGTCCTTACTCGCAGCGCATGGGTGCCGTTCTGGCAAACATCGCCGGTGCGATGACGGAGGCCGACGGTGCGCCGGCGCTGATGACCGGCAACGGCAAGGACCAGGTTCACTTGCTGGTCGTCTGCACCGCCGAACGCGGCTTGTGCGGCGGCTTCAACTCGCAGATCTCGCGTTTTGCGCGCGATCACGCTCGCAGGCTTCTCGCTGAAGGCAAGACCGTCAAGATCTTTACCGTCGGCAAGAAGGGCTACGACGTTCTGCGCCGCGAATTCGCTTCGCTCATCGTCGAGCGCAAGGAATTGCGTGATGTGAAGAAGGTCGGTTTCGAGAATGCCGACCAGATCGGCAAGCGCATCATCGACATGTTCGAAGCCGATGAGTTCGACGTCTGCACGTTGTTCTACTCCGAATTCAAGTCGGTCATCTCGCAGGTTCCGACGGCACAGCAGCTCATCCCCGCATCGGCCCCCACGGCTGTTGCAGAGGATGCGGAGCACGCCGGCGCAGTCTACGAGTATGAGCCGGATCCGGCATCGATCCTCGAGGATCTGATCCCGCGCAATATTTCCGTCCAGATCTTCCGCGCGCTCCTTGAGAACGTCGCCGGTGAAATGGGCGCCAAGATGAGCGCGATGGACAATGCAACGCGCAACGCTGGTGAAATGATCAACAAGCTGACGCTCAACTACAACCGTCAGCGTCAGGCTCAGATCACCAAGGAACTCATTGAAATCATTTCGGGCGCGGAAGCGCTCTGAGGTTAGGGAAAAGAGGGTAAGAAGATGGCTAAGGCAGCTACCCCCAAGACTGCGGCAGGCTCTGCCGGCAAGGTCACGCAGGTTATCGGCGCCGTCGTGGACGTTGCTTTCGAAGGCGAACTGCCGGCGATTTTGAACGCGCTTGAAACGAGCAACGGCGGCAACCGCCTGGTTCTCGAAGTAGCGCAGCACCTCGGCGAGAACGAAGTTCGCACGATCGCCATGGACTCGACCGAAGGTCTGGTTCGCGGTCAGGCGGTTTCTGACACCGGTGCTCCGATTGCCGTTCCGGTTGGTCCGGAAACGCTCGGCCGTATCATGAACGTCATCGGCGAGCCGGTCGACGAAGCAGGTCCGTTGGTCACCGCTTCCAAGCGCGCTATCCACCAGGACGCTCCGGCTTACGTCGATCAGTCGACGGAAGCACAGATCCTCGTCACCGGCATCAAGGTCGTCGACCTTCTCGCTCCTTACGCAAAGGGCGGCAAGATCGGCCTCTTCGGCGGCGCAGGCGTCGGCAAGACCGTTCTCATCATGGAACTGATCAACAACGTCGCCAAGGCGCACGGTGGTTACTCGGTATTCGCCGGCGTGGGTGAGCGTACCCGCGAAGGTAACGACCTCTACCACGAGATGATCGAATCCGGCGTTAACAAGCACGGCGGCGGCGAAGGCTCCAAGGCCGCTCTCGTTTACGGCCAGATGAACGAACCGCCGGGCGCCCGCGCTCGCGTCGCTCTCACCGGTCTGACGGTTGCTGAAAACTTCCGCGACCAGGGCCAGGACGTTCTGTTCTTCGTCGACAACATCTTCCGCTTCACGCAGGCAGGTTCCGAAGTGTCGGCTCTGCTCGGCCGCATTCCTTCGGCCGTTGGCTACCAGCCGACGCTCGCAACGGACATGGGCCAGATGCAGGAGCGCATCACGACCACGACGACCGGCTCGATCACCTCGGTTCAGGCCATTTACGTTCCGGCCGACGACTTGACCGACCCGGCTCCGGCAACCTCGTTCGCCCACCTGGACGCAACGACCGTTCTGTCGCGCTCGATCGCTGAAAAGGGTATCTACCCGGCGGTCGACCCGCTCGACTCCACGTCGCGCATGCTCGACCCGATCGTTGTCGGCGAAGAGCACTACGAAGTGGCTCGTAAGGTTCAGTCGACGCTACAGCGCTACAAGGCCCTGCAGGACATCATCGCCATCCTGGGCATGGACGAACTGTCCGAAGAGGACAAGCTGGCCGTTGCCCGCGCCCGTAAGATCGAGCGCTTCCTGTCGCAGCCGTTCTTCGTTGCCGAAGTCTTCACCGGTTCGCCGGGCAAGCTGGTCGCCCTCGAAGACACGATCAAGGGCTTCAAGGGCCTCGTCAACGGCGAATACGACCACCTGCCGGAAGCTGCCTTCTACATGGTTGGCTCGATCGACGAAGCCATCGAGAAGGCCAAGAAGCTGTCCGCAGCGGCCTGATGAGCGACGCTCTTAACGAGATCTTCTGCTGCGACGCCCTTCGGGAAGTCGCAGCAGAGCTTCCTGCCCCCGCCGCACCGACGATCTACAGATCGAACGACGGCAAGATGATGATGGTGGTAGGACTGATCCAGACCGAGGAAGGTCTTGGATATCTCGATCAGGCGATAGCACATTGCCCGTTCTGCGGGACGAACTTGCAAGATACAGAAGCCGCCGAGAAGGTAAGTCACTGATGGCTGACAATTTCAATTTTGAACTCGTGTCTCCCGAGCGCCTGCTCCTTTCGGAGATGGTGACCGAAGTTGTCATTCCGGCAACCGACGGCGAGATGACGGTTATGGCGAACCACGCCCCGACGATGACGACCATCAAGCCCGGCATCGTCAGCGTTCGTTTCGCCAATGGCTCGAAGCAGGACTACGTGGTTTTCGGCGGTTTCGCCGATATTCTGCCGACCGGCTGCACGCTGCTGGCTGAATCCGCGGTCATCGTTCAGGATCTCTCCAAGGACGAGCTGACGCTTCGCATCGAAGCGGCGAAGCGCGAGATCGAAGACGCCGTGCATCATGAGCACAAGTCGCGCCTGGAACACTACATCATGGAACTGACGCACCTGCAGGGTGTGATCGACCAGGATTGATCTACGCCAACGTCCGGTGTTTTGAAGCGGCCTTCGGGCCGCATTTTTCTTTTCTGCCGTCTGTCCTCGCCACGATGTAGGCTTCCGATCGCGAAGCACTCGGCTATAGTACCTCAAGTTAACTTGAGGCTGAGACTGTGGAAGAAGGCTCCAGCAATCCATTCAGGAAGCTGCTGTCCATCGGCGAAGTTGCCGAGCGCAGCGGCCTTGCCGTCTCTGCACTACACTTCTACGAAGCAAAGGGCCTCATCTCGAGTATCCGCTCTCGTGGCAATCAACGCCGGTTCGGTCGCGACGTGCTCCGCCGTCTCGGCATCATCAAGGTGGCGCAGCGCGTGGGCATTCCGTTGGCGGAGATCCAGGCCGCTTTCGATACGCTGCCGCAGGGCCGCACGCCGACTGCTACGGATTGGCAGCGCCTGTCGGCCCTCTGGAAGGACGATCTCGATGCCCGCATCCATCGCCTCGTTGCTTTGCGCGACAGGTTGACGGATTGCATTGGCTGTGGTTGCCTCTCGGTTGAAAGCTGCCCGCTGCGCAATCCCTATGATCGGCTAGCCAGAGATGGGCCGGGTCCGCGCCTGCTGGAAACCGACGACTAGGCAGCGCTCCCCGCGCGGCATCAGAACAATGCAAGAGCTGCAAACAGCTCGCTCACGCTGTGGAGGACTGGATGTTTCACCCCAAGCTGTTCGAAAACCGCAACGTGGTTGTCACCGGTGGCGGTCGCGGCATCGGCCTGGAGGTGGCGCGGCAGTTTCTCAACTGCGGAGCGAGGGTATTGGTGCACCTCGGGCGCAGCGCCGCGCGCGATTTGCCGGATTTCCTGCTGACGGCGGAGGAAGACCGGCGAGCTTTTCTCGTTACCGCCGATTTTTCGACACAGGGCGGCACCAGCGCGTTTGCCGAAAAAGCCCTCGCAACGTTCGACCGGATCCACGTGCTGGTCAACAACGCCGGCACCATGGTCGGTCGCTTTCCGGCCGGTGCGCTGACCGACGAACAATACGAAGTGATCGTACGGCTGAACCAGACGTCGGTTGTGGAAGTGACGCGTGGGCTCCTGCCGGCGCTCCGCGCATCGCAGGAAGCGTCGATCGTCAACACGGTCTCGATTTCCGCGCTGACGGGCGGAAGTCCCGGTTCGGCGATCTATTCGGCGTCGAAAGCCTTCGTCGCGACCTATTCGAAGGCGCTGGCAAGGGAACTCGCACCCGACAACATTCGCGTCAACTGCGTGTCGCCGGGAACGATCGAGACCGACTTTCACCAACGGTACTCGTCGCCGGAAAAGCTGGAACAGGCTCGCAAGACCATTCCCTTGCAGCGATTGGGGACCTCGGAAGATTGCGCCCCCGCCTATCTTTTCCTTTCGGCGCCTTCTCTATCCGGCTACATCACCGGGCAGGTGCTGGAGATCAATGGTGGCCAGCTCATCTGCTGACGAGGGGCCCTTCTGGAGGTGTTCTCCCAGCGTCGCTCATTCGGACACGACCTTGCTGCTGCATTTTTCGTTCGCGACGGTTTCGAGAACGTAAGGCAGTTAACCGACCTTGCGGAGCGCTTTCCCGAGCGTGAAAATGACGCTGTGCTGCAATTCGGTGCGGAGGCCGGATGATCGACAAGTTGGAATTCTTTATCGCGCTCGCCAACGAGAAGCACTTCGGCCGGGCCGCGGAAGAGTGCGGCATTTCGCAGCCGACGTTATCTGCCGCCATTCGTCAGCTCGAGGATCAGCTTGGCGTCATGCTGGTGCAGCGCGGCTCGCGTTTCCAGGGGTTAACGCCCGAGGGACAGCGGGTGCTCGAATGGGCGCGGCGCATCGTCGGCGATGCCCGCACGATGCGCCAGGAGATGCGGGCGGCGCGTACGGGCCTTTCGGGACATATAAAGATTGCGGCAATCCCGACGGCGTTGGCCATGCTGCCGCGCATTACGACGCCGTTTCAGGAGCGCCATCCGGATGTGACCTTTTCGATTGTGTCGCGCAATTCGCTGCAAGTGCTGAGCATGCTGGAGAATCTCGAGATCGATGCCGGCATCACCTATCTGGAAAACGAGCCGCTCGGGCGGGTAACCAGCGTGCCGCTCTATGCCGAGCACTACAATCTCATTACCGCCGCCGGCAGCCCTCTTTCGGAGCGCGACAGCGTCACCTGGAAGGAAGTGGGCGATCTTCGGCTTTGTCTATTGACTGCGGACATGCAAAACCGCCGTATCATCAACCAGCATCTGGCCGAAGTGGGCGTCACGGCGCATCCGACGCTCGAATCGAATTCGATGATCGTGCTCTTCTCGCACGTCCGAACCGGGCGATGGGCCAGCATCATGCCCCGCAATGTCGCGAAATCCTTCGGCTTTCCGGCCGAAATACGGATGATCCCGATCACCGAGCCGCGGGCACATCATCTTGTTGGTCTGGTTGCGACGCATCGTGAACCGTTCACGCCATTGGTTTCCGCCTTGCTGCATGAGGCTCGGATTCTCGCTGAAGACCCCGATTCTTGATAGGAATCTTCTATCGATTGACGGAACAGCATTATTGATCGCTTCGTCCATCCCTGAGAAAGTTCTATAATGAACGGACGCGAGCGGTTCTGTCGGCCATAGGGTTCTGAGGAAAGCCCGCCTGCCCAGGCCCGCGACGCGCAATGTGCAGGCCGTGGGAGGGCTGCTGATGAATATCCATGTCGCCAAAGGCGATATCGCAACGCGCACCATCGCGATCATCGATCAACTCAAGCATCTCGAAGGTCCGCTTCTGCCGATCCTGCACGAGATCCAGGATGAGTTCGGCCATGTGCCGCAAGAAGCGCTGCCCGTCATCGCGAAGGAGCTCAATCTCTCGCGTGCAGAGGTGCACGGCGTTGTTACCTTTTACCACGATTATCGCGACCATCCCGCTGGCCGGCATGTGCTGAGGCTCTGTCGTGCCGAGGCCTGCCAATCGATGGGAGGCGATGCGCTTGCCGAACGCGTCAAGGCGCTGCTGGGCATCGACTGGCACGGTACGACGCCGGATGGAGCGATTACCCTCGAGCCCGTCTTCTGTCTGGGGCTCTGTTCCTGCTCCCCGTCCGCGATGATGGATGGCGAGGTTCATGGCCGGGTGGATGCCGCCGATCTCGAGGCGCTGATTTCGGAGGCACGCCGATGACCGTCCGGATCTATGTTCCCTGCGACGCCGCGGCCATGGCATTGGGCGCCGAGCATGTGGCCAAGGCGATCTCCGAGCAGATTGTGGCGCGCGGCCTCGACGCCAAGATCGTGCGCAATGGCTCGCGCGGCATGCATTGGCTGGAGCCGCTGGTCGAGGTTGAGGTCTCGGGCAAGCGCATCGGCTATGGGCCTGTGAAGGCAAAGGACGTCGTTTCGCTGTTTGATGCCGGATTGATTACCGGCGCCGATCATACCCTCTGTCTTGGCGAGGTCGAGGAACTTCCGTTCCTCAAGCGTCAGACGCGCCTGACCTTCGCCCGCTGCGGCATCACCGATCCGCTTTCCCTTGATGACTATGAGGCTCACGGCGGCCTCGCCGGCTTGCGTCGCGCGGTTTCGATGTCGCCCGCCGATGTCGTCAAGGAAGTCACCGATTCCGGCCTGCGTGGCCGCGGTGGCGCAGGTTTCCCGACGGGCATCAAGTGGAAGACGGTGCTCGACGCTCCCGGTGATCGCAAATACATCGTCTGCAATGCCGATGAGGGCGACAGCGGCACCTTTGCCGACCGAATGATCATGGAAGGCGATCCCTTCGTGCTGATAGAAGGCATGGCGATCGCGGGCCTTGCAACGGGCGCGAAGAAGGGCTTCATCTATACCCGCTCGGAATATCCGCATGCGATCGCGGCGATGAGCCGGGCGATCGATATTGCCCGCAGCGCCGGCATTCTCGGCACGTCGGTTCTGGGCTCTGGCAAGGCTTTCGACATGGAAGTCCGCACCGGCGCGGGCGCGTATGTCTGCGGCGAGGAGACGGCGCTTCTCAACAGCCTCGAAGGCAAGCGTGGTATCGTCCGTGCCAAGCCACCTCTGCCGGCCCACAAGGGCCTCTTCGACTGTCCGACCGTCATCAACAATGTCATTTCGCTCGCTTCCGTGCCCGTGATCATGGACAAGGGGGCGGCCTATTACCGCGACTTCGGCCTCGGCCGGTCGCGCGGAACCATTCCGATCCAGATCGCCGGCAATGTGAAGCATGGCGGTCTGTTCGAGACGGCTTTCGGCATTTCGCTTGGCGACCTGGTCGATGACATTGCCGGCGGAACGGCATCCGGGCGGCCGGTGAAGGCGGTTCAGGTCGGCGGTCCCCTCGGCGCCTATTTCCCGCGCTCCCTGTTCGACACGCCATTCGACTACGAGGCTTTCGCTGCCAAGGACGGACTGATCGGCCATGCCGGTATCGTCGTCTTCGACGAGAGTGCTGACATGCTGAAGCAGGCCCGGTTCGCAATGGAATTCTGCGCCGTCGAAAGCTGCGGCAAGTGCACGCCCTGCCGCATCGGCTCGACGCGCGGCGTCGAAACGGCGGACAAGATCGCCCGCGGCATCGAGCCGGAGAAGAACCGCGAGCTGCTTGCCGATCTCTGCAACACCATGAAATTCGGGTCGCTCTGCGCGCTCGGGGGCTTCACGCCCTATCCGGTCATGAGCGCCATGACGCATTTCCCCGAAGATTTCGTTCCCACACCTCTTATCGAAGCGGCGGAGTAAGACCATGCCTCTCGTCCACGAAATAGACTACGGCACGCCGGCCTCGACCTCCGAAACCATGGTGACGCTCACCATTGATGGTAACCAGGTGACGGTGCCGGAGGGAACATCCGTCATGCGCGCGTCGATGGACGCGGGCATCGAGATCCCGAAGCTCTGCGCCACCGACATGATGGATGCCTTCGGCTCCTGTCGGCTCTGCCTGGTCGAGATTGAGGGGCGGGCGGGTCTCGCTGCGTCCTGCACGACGCCGGTTGCACCTGATATGGTTGTTTCGACGCAGACGAACCGGCTGAAGGATGTCCGCAAGGGCGTGATGGAGCTCTACATCTCCGACCATCCGCTCGACTGTCTGACCTGTGCGGCCAACGGCGATTGCGAGCTTCAGGACATGGCGGGCGCCGTCGGTCTCCGCGACGTGCGTTATGGCTATGATGGCGACAATCACGTCAAGGCACGCAACAACGGCGATCTCAATCTCAAATGGGCGCCGAAGGACGAGTCCAATCCTTACTTCACCTTCGATCCGGCCAAATGCATCGTCTGTTCGCGCTGCGTGCGCGCTTGCGAGGAAGTGCAGGGCACCTTCGCGCTGACCATTGAAGGCCGCGGCTTCGATTCACGTGTTTCAGCCGGAATGCATGAGGACTTCGTCTCGTCCGAATGTGTTTCCTGCGGCGCCTGCGTGCAGGCCTGCCCGACAGCGACGCTGATCGAAAAGTCGGTAATCGAGATCGGCCAGCCGGAGCATTCCGTTGTCACCACCTGCGCCTATTGCGGCGTCGGCTGTTCCTTCAAGGCGGAGATGCGCGGCGAAGAACTGGTGCGCATGGTGCCCTGGAAGGACGGACAGGCGAACCGCGGCCATTCCTGCGTCAAGGGCCGCTTCGCCTACGGCTATTCCAGCCACAAGGACCGCATCCTCAATCCGATGATCCGCGAGAAGATCACCGACCCCTGGCGCGAAGTGACTTGGGACGAGGCCTTCGCGCATGTCGCCTCGGAATTCCGCCGCATCCAGTATCAGTATGGCCGCGACTCGGTCGGCGGCATCACGTCGTCTCGCTGCACAAATGAGGAAACCTATCTGGTGCAGAAGCTAGTGCGCGCCGGCTTCCGCAACAACAACGTCGACACCTGCGCCCGCGTTTGCCATTCGCCGACCGGCTACGGTCTCGGCCAGGCCTTCGGCACGTCGGCCGGCACACAGGACTTCGACAGCGTCGAGAAGAGCGATGTCGTCGTCATCATCGGCGCCAACCCGACCGATGGACACCCGGTCTTTGCCTCGCGCCTGAAGAAGCGGCTGCGGCAGGGCGCCAAGCTCATCGTCATCGACCCGCGCCGCACCGACATCGTGCGTTCGCCACATGTCGAAGCCTCCTATCATCTGCCGCTGAAGCCCGGCACGAATGTCGCGATCCTGACATCGCTCGCGCATGTCATCGTGACCGAGGGGCTGTTTAACGAAGCCTTCATTCGCGAACGCTGCGACTGGTCAGAGTTCGAGGATTGGGCAAGCTTTGTCGCCGAGCCGCATCATAGCCCCGAAGCATCGGAGAGGTTCACCGGCGTTCCAGCCGATTTCGTGCGCGGCGCGGCGCGTCTCTACGCCACCGGCGGCAACGGCGCGATCTACTATGGCCTCGGCGTTACCGAGCATAGCCAGGGTTCGACCACTGTCATGGCGATCGCCAACCTCGCCATGGTCACCGGCAATATCGGTCGCCCCGGCGTTGGCGTGAACCCGCTGCGTGGCCAGAACAACGTGCAGGGCTCCTGCGACATGGGCTCCTTCCCGCATGAGCTGCCCGGCTATCGCCACATCTCAGACGACGCGACGCGCGACATCTTCGAGAAGTTGTGGGGCGTCAAGATCAGCAACGAGCCGGGTCTGCGCATTCCGAATATGCTGGATGCAGCGGTCGACGGATCGTTCAAGGGCCTCTACGTCCAGGGTGAAGACATCCTGCAGTCCGACCCCGATACCAAGCACGTCGCGGCCGGCCTCGCCGCCATGGAATGCGTCGTCGTGCACGACCTCTTCCTGAACGAGACGGCGAACTACGCGCATGTCTTCCTGCCGGGGTCCAGCTTCCTTGAGAAGGACGGTACCTTCACCAATGCCGAGCGCCGCATTAACCGTGTTCGCAAGGTCATGAGTCCCCGCAACGGCTATGCCGATTGGGAGGTGACGCAAAAGATGGCGCAGGCCATGGGCCTTCCCTGGAACTACACGCATCCTTCGGAGATCATGGACGAGATCGCCGCAACGACGCCAAGCTTCGCGCTGGTCTCCTACGACTATCTTGACAAGGTGGGCTCCGTGCAGTGGCCCTGCAATGAGGCACATCCACTGGGCTCGCCAATCATGCATGTCGACGGCTTCGTCCGCGGCAAGGGCAAGTTCATCCGCACGGAATATGTCGCGACCGATGAGCGGACGGGACCGCGCTTCCCGCTGCTGCTGACGACCGGGCGCATTCTCAGCCAGTACAATGTCGGCGCCCAGACGCGCCGCACCGAAAATGTCGTCTGGCATTCCGAAGACCGGTTGGAGGTCCATCCGCACGATGCCGAACAGCGCGGCATTCGCGATGGCGATTGGGTGAAGCTGATGAGCCGCTCGGGCGACACCACCTTGCGTGCGCTGATCACCGATCGCGTCGCGCCCGGCGTCGTCTACACGACCTTCCACCATCCGGACACGCAGGCGAATGTCATCACCACCGACTTCTCCGACTGGGCGACGAACTGCCCGGAATACAAGGTGACGGCGGTGCAGGTCTCGCCTTCCAACGGCCCGACCGATTGGCAGCGCGACTATGACGAGCAGGCACGCCAAAGCCGTCGCATCGTTGGCAAACTGGAGCCTGCCGAGTGATGAGCGACCGCCCGACCCGCCTTGCCGTGAAGCGCGCCGCCCGCAGCGGCGGCGTCGTCATGCCCGGCGAGCGGATCGTTCCGGAGGAGGTGCCGATCGCCTTTTCCTATGGTGGCAGCACGCATGCGGTGATGATGGGAACGCCCGGCAATCTCGAGGATTTCGCCATCGGCTTCAGCCTGACGGAAGGGATCATCTCCGACATCGGGCAGATCGCTGCAATTGAGATTGTCAATGGCAAGAAGGGCATTGACGTCCAGATCTCTCTCGTTGACGAGGTCGCCGCCGCGTTGACAGCCCGCCGACGCAGCATGGCCGGACCGGTCGGCTGCGGGCTCTGCGGCATCGAGTCGATCGAACAGGCCGTTCGCAAGGTTCCTGACGTCGCCGATGTGTCGCTTCAAGTCACTCATCGCGATATCGTTCAGGCCATCTCGCTGCTGAACGGTGCGCAGCCGCTGCATCGCGAGACGCGCGCCGTGCACGGCGCCGGCTTCTATGTGCCGGGCAAGGGACTGCTGGCGGTGCGCGAGGATGTGGGCCGGCACAATGCGCTCGACAAGCTGTGTGGCGCGATCACTAGGCAACGGCAATCCGGCGCGGAAGGCATTGTCGCCGTTACCAGCCGCCTGTCCGTCGAGATGGTGCAGAAGGCGGCAATCCTCGGCGCCTCCGTCCTCGTTGCCATTTCCGCACCGACTGCTCTTGCAATTCGTACCGCCGAGGAGGCCGGCATGACCCTCGTCGCCCTGGTGCGAGGCGAGGACTTCGAGATTTTCACGCATCCGCACCGCATTCATCCGGGAAGCATATCCGATGTCGCATGATACGCAGTCCAAGCTCGTCTATATGGCCAACCAGATCGCGACCTTCTTCAAGACCCAGCCGGAGAGCGAAGCCGCGCAGGGCGTGGCGACGCATATCAACAAGTTCTGGGAACCGCGCATGCGGCGGCAGTTGTTCGAGATCATGGAGCGGGAGGGCAATGGCCTCAGTCCGCTCGTTGTCCAGGCCGCCCCCTTGATCAAACAGCCTGAGCCGGCGGCCAGTGCCAACTAGGATCTCGAATGGTGGAGACGGCGCTGGGTATCGACGCCAGCGTCCGAGTCCGGCCAGTCTGCCGCCACAGTTTCCTGCCAGCACACTATCAACAAAAAGCCGCCCTCAAGGCGGCTTTTATCTGGACAAGGAGCCGGTATCAGGCGGCGAGATCGTCCGTCTCGCTTTCCTTGAACATCTTGGCGAGGTTCAAGAAGCAGATCATGCCGTTCTCCGAGGCGATGATACCCTCGCAGAAGGCGCGATCGAAGGAAGCGGTGACTTCAGGAACCGGCTGTACCTGGCTGGAGGAGATCGTGAGGATGTCCGAGACGCGGTCGACCAGCATGCCGATGACCATGTTGTGGACTTCGGCCACGACGATGGCGCTGCGCTCGTTGGCGACCGTGCTCTTCATGCCGAGCTTGAAGGCGAGGTCTATGATCGGGATCACCGAGCCGCGCAGGTTCATTACGCCGATGACATCGGCTGGCGCGTGCGGGATCGGTGTCGACGGGGCCCAGCCGCGGATTTCGCGGATCGTCGTGGTTTTTACGCAGAATTCCTGATCGTGAAGTCTGAAGGCAATGATCTCGAGCGTATCGCCGCTGAAATTCGTGGAATTGATTGTAGCCATAAGTATTGTCCCAACCGCCAAAAGCCAGGGCAGAAGCAACCGCGCCACCATTGGCGCGGATCGACTTGCCTTCAAACCGTGCGCGCTCGTCCCGTGGATGAGTATCGATACGGTTACTCCGGACCTTAATCGAAGAGTATTGCCCAAATCTAAATTGGGGCCGCTGATTTTTGGTCAGGTGGAAACGGTAGGCCGCGTCATCATTCGTGGATCGTCAAGCAGGATGGCGTCCGGTTTGATGGCAAGGATGCGCTCGAGGCCGTACTGGTCGACCTGGCCCACCGGAAAGGGTGGGTATTCCGGCAGTGCGATCGAACGAGGCTGCCCAACCATGACAGCGACGCGCATCCCCGCCTCACGAACGGCGTCAGACACAGCTGGAGTGGCCCACCCTTGCCACAACCTGAACCAGTCGGCTCCAGCTGCGCGCGCCGCATCAGCGCACGCAGGATCCTCGAGAAAGGCTAGGATCGCGACGTCTTTCGACAAACGGCGGGTGGTGTCGATCAGTGCAATACTGCGTAGTCCAATGAGCGCGCGTCGCATTGCATCGCACTGCGCAACGACGGAGATGATTTGCGCAATCTGCCCCTCGTGGCTCAGCTTGATGTCCAACAGAATACCCAAAGGGTCAGACGCGCCCAAGGCATCGCCAAGTGTCACTATGCTTGGTAGCAGGCTGCGCAATGTCGCCAGATCGAGGTCCGACACGGCTCGTGGGTCGCCGCAGAGCCGAGAGAGATCCGGATCGTGGACGCAAACAGGAACGCCATCCCGCGTTAACCGGACATCAGTCTCTATGGCATCAACTCCGGCAGCCGCCGCGGTCTTGAAGGCAGAGATGCTGTTTTCTGCAGCCAGTGCTGCGCCCCCGCGATGGGCGATCGCGAGCGGGCGACGGTCCGGTGAGCGCTTCCATAAGCCAATGGCCATACATTCCCCTATAGAGAGCTCGACCAACTCGATCGGGCTCACCATAGGTTTCAAACGGCCGCTACACCAGTCGTTGTTTCGCAGCGATCTAGATGAGCACTAGGCCAGCGTCTTTTCGATCTGCTCGACCGCCCAGTCGACCTGGCTCTTGGTGATCACCAGCGGCGGGGCGAGGCGGATCGTGTTCTCGTGCGTGTCCTTGGCGAGCAGGCCGCGGTCCTTGAGGGTGTAGCAATACTGGCGGGCGCCACCGGCTTCAGGCACGAGTTCGACCGCCATCATCAGTCCGCGGCCGCGCACGTCCTTGACGATGTTGGAGCGGATGGAGCGCAGCCCTTCCTGGAAATAGTCGCCCATCTTGGCGGCGTTCTCGATCATGCCTTCCTCGGTCAGGACCTTGAGTGCCGCGCGCGCCACGGCGCAGGCAAGCGGGTTGCCGCCGAAGGTCGAGCCGTGCTGCCCCGGCTTCAGGACACCCAGCACTTCGGAATTGGAAAGGACCGCCGAGACCGGATAGAAGCCGCCGGAGAGCGCCTTGCCGATCAGCGTCACGTCGGCCTCGATCCCCTCATGCTCTTCCGCCAAAAGCTTACCAGTACGGCCGAGGCCGGTCTGGATCTCGTCGAGGATCAAGGTCACCTTGTGTTGAGTGCAGAGTTCCCGCACGCGCTTGAAATAGCCGGTTGGCGGGATGATGACGCCTGCTTCGCCCTGAATCGGCTCGATCAGCGCCGCAACCGTGTTTTCGTTGATGGCGGCGGCAAACGCGTCGGCGTCGCCGAAGGGGATCGTGCGGAAGCCGGGCGTGTAGGGACCGAAGCCGGTGCGGGCGTCCGGGTCCGTGGAGAAACTGATGATGCTCAGGGTCCGGCCATGGAAATTGTCGGCGCAGACGATGATCTCGGCCTTGCCCTCAGGCACGCCCTTCACCTCGTAGCCCCATTTGCGCACGGCCTTGATGGCGGTTTCAACGGCTTCGGCGCCCGAGTTCATCGGCAGGATCTTGTGCGAGCCGGTCAGCGCCGCGAGTTCCTCGTAGAGATGGGCGAGCTGGTCATTGCGGAAGGCGCGGGAGGTCAGCGTCAGCTTGCCGGCCTGCTCGACCATCGCCGCCAGAATCTTGGGGTGGCAATGGCCCTGGTTCACCGCCGAATAGGCCGACAGGCAGTCGAGATACCGCTTGCCGTCGGTATCCCAGACATAGACGCCTTCGCCCCGGGTCAACACGACATCGAGCGGCTTGTAGTTGTGGGCGCCGAGGCGCTGTTCGGTGTCGATCAGGTTCTTCGAGTTGCTCATGGTCGGTTCTCCTCAGGCGGCGCGGGTCGGACGGTCGAAAATGCGGCGGCCGAAGAGGCTTGCCGTCAGTTCCACTAGGATCCGGGCGCTCTTGCCACGGTCGTCCAGGAAGGGGTTCAGCTCCACGAGGTCGAGCGAGGAGACGAGGCAGCTGTCGCAGAGCATCTCCATGATGAGATGCGCTTCACGGAACGTCGCGCCACCGGGCACCGTCGTGCCGACGCCGGGCGCGATTTCCGGATCGAGGAAGTCGACATCGAGGCTTACATGCAGCAGGCCGTTGGCATCGGACACGACGCCAAGGATCTGGCGGATCGCCGCGGCAACGCCCTGTTCGTCGAGCCAACGCATGTCGAAGACGTTGACGCCATGCTCCTTGATGAGCTCCCGTTCAGACGCATCGACCGACCGGATGCCGACCTGAAAGACATTTCGCGGATCAACGAAGGGGCGGTCCTTCGGCAGGATCTCGGCAAGTTCGGCCTGGCCGCAGAAATAGGCGACCGGCATGCCATGGATATTGCCGGAGGGCGAGGTCGCCGGGGTGTTGAAATCGGAATGGGCGTCGAGCCAGAGGACGAAGAGCGGCCGGCCCTGCTGGGCGGCGTAGCGCGCCATGCCTGATACCGTGCCCATCGACAGGCTGTGGTCGCCGCCAAGGATCAGCGGAAAGCGTCCGGCCGCGGCCGCGTCATAGACACCGGCTTCGAGCGCACGGGTAAATGCGCCGACGACACGCAGGTTGTGGGCCTTCGGATGGTTCGGCAGATCGCGCGCCGGAACGACATGAACATCCCCGGCATCGACCACATCATGGCCAAGATCGATCAGTGTCTGGTCGACGCCCGCGATGCGAAGGGCAGCTGGACCCATCGCGGCGCCCCTGCGCCCCGAACCCTCTTCCAGTGGTGCTCCAATGAGCGTGACCGATCTTGCTTGTGGCTGCATGCGTCCCTCTTTAGCTCGTGTTTTCCGAAAGCATATTGAGATATCGGCGCGGCGACAAATAGATGAAAAAGTGCCGATAATGCGCTATGATTGACCAGTTTGATAAGTGCATTTTGACAAAGTGGCAGCCATGGACGATCTCGACCAAGAACTTCTCAGCGCCTTGCGACACAATGCGCGCACGCCGGTTTCTTCGCTGGCGGCAATGACCGGTGCATCGCGTGCGACGGTCGCGGCGCGCATCGACCGGCTGGTTGCCAACGGCACAATCACGGCGTTCACCGTTCGCACCGGCCATGAAACCCGCGCGGCCGGAGTGCGCGCGATCGTCATGATCGAAGTACTCGGCAAGCTTGCGGACAAGGTCGCCGATCAGCTCCGTGGATTGCCGCAGGTGCGTGCCCTGCACAGCACCAACGGGAAATGGGACTTCATTGCCGAACTTGAGGACCGCGACCTCGTCTCCTTCGACGAAACGCTTCGCCGCATCCGGCTCATCAATGGCATCAATACGACGGAAACCAACATCCTGCTGAAAACCAGCAAGACCGGTTTCTAGTATTCGTGTTCGTAAACGACGCCGGCTTCCCCTTCGCCGTCGCCACCCGCGCCGGCGCGCAACTTCACGCCACGGCCGACATCGAAATTGATGATTGCCTTCGCGCCGCCCTTGCCGGTGGTCTGCTGCAATTCGAAATAAGTCCGGTCATTCAGGTAGCGGCCAACGCTGACGGTGGTGCGGCCTTTGGCATCGGTGCTGATGTCGAAATCGTCGACGCCAAGCTGATTGCGCAGGCCCTGGAACAGCGATCCGGAGCGCCCGCCGGCCAACTGGGCGACGGCATCGGCAAGCTGAGCGATCTGAACCGGCGACAGCCTCGACATTGATTGACCGAAGATCAGTTGCGCCAGAACTTCGTCTTGCGGGAGGGCCGGAGACGACGAGAAGGTGATCGAGGGATCGGTTGCGAGCCCGCTGACATCGACCGTCAGCGTCGTGGAACCGGAAGTGGAGCTTGCCTCCAGCTCAAGGGCGGGGGTGAGGTCACCGGCAAAGGTGATACGGCTTCTATTGGTGAAATCGAGGCGTCGGTTGAGAATCGTCAGGCGACCGCGCCGCATGGTGAAGCCGCCGGAAACGACGGGCTCCGCCGCCGTTCCCCTGATCGTGACGCTACCGCCCAGTTCGGCATCGATACCGCGACCACGCACGAAGATCTGCGAGGGAGCGTCCAGCTGAAGATCGAGATTGAAGGAGTTGGATTTCGCGCGGGCACCCTGCTGCGACTCGTCGCGCAACTGGGCAAGAACCCCCTTGGGGGCGTTGACGTGCTTGACGTCGATTTCGCGCAGCGAGGTCGGCAGCCTCTCGGGGACGGTGATCGAGGCTCTTTCCAGATGCAGCCTGCCGTTCAGGGTGGGATTTGCGAGCAGCGGACCGCGCAAACCGATCGTGCCGTCGACGGTCGCCACCACGAGCGTTCCATCGACGTAGACCGCTCTGTCGAGCCTGACGTCGATGTTCGCAGGGAAGTTGGAGGCAGGTTGGATTCCGATGCTGCCGGATGCTGAGATGCTGCCACCGCTGGCAAGCTGGCCAGTCAGGCGCGAGATCACGGCTTGGTTTCCGGTGAACCGGATGTCTGCCGCCAGATTGTTGATCGCAAGGTTGCGACGGACATCGACGATCCTTGCGCCACTGGTCGCAACCGTGCCGTTGATCAACGGCGCGGCCGCGGTGCCGCCAATCTGCAGATCAAAATTGGCCCTGCCATCGGCAACGAACCCCTGGGCGGCAAGCTGCGCACCGAGCACGGCGAACGGCAGGTTGCCGGAAAAGCGCAGGTCCAGCGCGCGATTGCCTGTAATGCCAACGTTGCCACCGCCCCGCAGGGACAGCCCGCTCTCGCCCGTCACATTGGTGTCGATCGTCAGCCGGTTGTCTTGCAGTCTTCCGTTCGCAGTTATGCTGAGCGGCGAAAGCCCGGCGCTTCTGGTCTGGCTGGTGGCGGCGCCCCTCCAGTCAAGGTTGAATTCCACAGCGGGCACGGGCAGTCGGCCCGATGCCCTGACGGTGCCCGAAACATTGCCTTCGGCGGCAAGCCCCGGAACGAAAGCGTTGGCAAGCCCGGCGGGAAGATTGGAGATGTCGGCATTGGCCGTCAGCGACGGGGCATTCGGTCCAGTGATGACAAAGTTGCCGCCAGCTCTCATCGACACGCCGCTGCCGCTTAGGTTCGTCGTGAAGTCGACCCTGCCGTCCGCAAGCCTTCCGCTTGCATTCGCCGAAAGCGGCCGGATACCGGATGCCCTCGTCTGCGTGGTTGCGACATTCCTCCAGTCCAGCCTGAAATCGATGATTGGGTTGGTCGCTGTTCCCGACGTCCTTGCCGTGCCCGAGATGGTTCCTTCCGCCCCCAGGTTCGGGACGAAGCCATTAGCGAGGCTCGCGGGCAGATCCACGATATCGGCATCGACCGAGAGGCCCGCGACTCCGGCGCCTTGGAGGATTGCCGTACCCCTTGCCTTCAGCAGGGTGGTGCGAGTGCTGTTCAGCGTTGCATCAAAGGAGAGCCTGTTGTCGGCGAGGTTGCCGGTCGCGTTCAGCCGAAGGCCAGAAAGGCCGGCAGCCCTGGTCTGACGAGTCCCGGCGTTGTTCCAATCGAGCTTGAAATCGACGGCCGGCATCGGTAGCGATCCGGACGCGGTTGCCGTTCCCGAGATTGTTCCTTCGGCACCGAGATCAGGCATGAAGTTGTTTGCCAGCGCGGCAGGAAGGTTGCGAAGCGTGGCATCCGCCTGCAGGCTCTTCACGGCCGTACCTTCGACAGTAACCTTTCCTTTCGCCGTGAGGGCGGAGCCGCCATCGCCGTCGAGATTCGTCTCGAAATCGAGCGTGTTGTTGGCGAAGGTTCCCTTGGCGCCAAGTGCGAGGGCGGAAAGGCGTGCTTCCCTCGTCTGAGTGGTTGCGAGGTCCTTCCAGCTGACGTCGAAGTTTGCCGTCGGCTGTTGCAGCGTCCCGGAAGCGGACGCGGTGCCTGATATCGTACCACTGGCGCCGAGGTTCGGGACGAACGCGTTTGCCAGGCTTGCGGGAAGATTGCGTATCGTGGCGTTGGCCGTCAGGTCCTGGATTTTCGTTCCCGCCAGGGAGACGTTGCCGGAGGCGTTCAACGCCACCCCGCCGTCCGCCCTAAGGTCGCTCTGGACGGTCAATTTTTCATCCGCGAAATTGCCCGTCGCCGTCAAGTTGATGCCAAAGAGGCGGGCTGCCCTGGTGTGGCTGGTGGCCGCGTCCTTCCAGGAAAGGTCGAAGGTTGCTGTCGGTTTCGGCAACTTGCCGGAGGCCGATATCGTGCCTGATATCATGCCTTCCGCGGCAAGATTCGGCACGAAGCCGTTGGCCAGGGCAGCCGGAATGTTGGCGAGCTGCCCATCGAGCTTCAGCGTCTGAGCGTCGGCGCCTGCCACGGTGTAGGTGCCGGTCGCCTTTAGCGACATGTTGCCGCTACCGCGTGCGTAGGTGTTGAAGCTGAGAATATTGTCCTTGAGGTTGCCGCTCGCCGTCAGCCCAAGCGACGAGAGCTTGGCGCTTCTGGTCTGGCTCGTCGCGGCATTCTTCCAGTTCAGTTTGAAATCGAGCGCCGGGTCGGGCAGCTTCCCGGCCGCCGTGACGTTGCCCGAGATCGAACCTTCGGCGGCAAGATCCGGAACAAATGCATTCGCCAATCCGGCCGGGATGTTGACGATATCAGCATCCACCTTCAGCGACTGCGCGTTCGGGCCACCGGTCACGACATTGCCAGCGGCCTTCAGCGATACGCCGCCCTTGCCGCTGAGGTTCGTTTGAAAATTGAGTGTGTTGTCGGCAAAGGTCCCGTTTGCACCGATCGCCAGCGGCGACAGGCCGGCGCCCTTTGTCTGGCTGGTGGCGGCATCCTTCCAATTCAGGTCAAAGTTGGCAATCGGCGCTGCCGGTGTGCCGGTCACGACGACCTTCCCCGAAATTGTGCCTGCGGCATCGAGCTTCGGCACGAAACTGTTGGCAAGGCTTGCGGGCAAATTCCGGATGTCCGCCTTGATATCAAGAGTCTCGCCGACGGTACCGCTCAGGTGGACCGAGCCATCGCCGGTCTTCAGTTCCATCGCATCAAGCGTCACGGTGCCGCCACTGATCGACACTTCCGACGGCGACGCAAGCTCCACCGGAATGTTGCGCGGTTTCGCCGAGAAACGGTCGAGGCGAAGCAGCGTCGTGCCGGCGTTCACCTCGACATTCCCCGATGCGACCAACGGATTGGCATCATAGCTGGCGCCGAGATCGAAGTTCGTCCGGTTCTGTTGCTGCGTGAAACTCAGCTCCAGGCTTTCAGCCTTGTTAGGACCGGAAGCAAGTTCCTCCGCTTTGATCGTGCCAGTCGCGGCAAATGCTTTGAGGTCGGTGACCGCGACGTTGATGTCTGGCCTGACGATGGCAAAGGTGTCACGTTTCAGGCCGCTGCCAGATGCTACGACCTTGAGGGCGATCCTGCCGTTGTCGTTGGCGATATCGACCGATCCCTTCAGGTCGCCTTCTGCCTTCTGTCCGGCAAGTGCCGCGAGAAGGCTGATATCCGGGAAGTCGAACGTCGCCTGTCCGGTCGGCGCAAACGCCGGCGACAGTTCGACGTGGCCGGTCAGGCGATTGTTGCCGACGTCGGCGGCGATCGACGGCAGCCGGATGTTTCCGTCCACGGCCTGAACAGCGGTGCTGACGTTGATCGGCTGGTTGTCGATCGTGCCCTTGGCGGTGATGTCTGCTTGCGGCGCCTTCGGGTCCGCCGTTCCGGAAACGTTGATGTCGAGGTCTTTGACCTGCCGGCCGGCCATTACCAGTGATGGCCCTTTGATATTGGCCGCTATTGCGAGAGCCGAAACATTGCCTTTTGCGCTTAGCTGGTAGTTCAATTCGCCCGCTGCGCCTGCCAGCAGCGGCTGCATATCCGGAATACGACCCGAGAGGTTGGCATCGAGCCTATCTTCGTCGAGCACGACCGCGCCGGTCGCCTCGAGGGAGCTCGACTTGATGGAGAGGTTCGAGACGTTGAATTTCGAAGGAACGGTTCCCGCGACCTGGCCCTCGATCACGATTGGTGCGTTGAAACGCGTCGCGACCGCAGGCGGCAGCGCGGCTGGCTGGATGGTCAGCTTGGCATTGCCGGTCAACGCGCTGGCGCTCAATTTGTAGGAACCGTTGAGGGCTGCTGTTGCCGAAGCGCTTTCGATCGTGGCGCCGTTGAAGCCGAGCGCATCCGGCGAAATCTGCAATGGCAGGGTGATGGTAACGGGGCCTTGAATTGCCCGGTTGATGTCGGGATTGACGAAGGACGTATCACCGGCGGCGAGCGTAATCTGAACGCTTCCGGTGCGACCGGCGAGATTGAAATTGTCGCTCTTTGCCGTCAGCTTCACGTTGCCAATCGTCGCCTGGGGCAACATGGCGGAATCGAGGGAGGCGCTGGCGTTGAGGCGGGAGGCCTTGGCGTCGCCGGTCAGGGAAAGATTGATGCCGGAAATTAGAAACCGCGCTTCGCCTTCGGTCAGCGGCCAGCGGAAATCGACGGGTCCCGATGTTCCCAAGAGATTGGCGTTCAGGCTGTTCTTGCCTCGTGGATCTAGCGTGCCCGATGCGGCGATGACCATCGCGCCGGTTGCCAGATTGCCGGTCTGGATGTCGATCTTTCCCCTGTTGTCGAAGTTCGCGGCGACGTCGATGTTCGTCTGCCCGGCAAAGAGCGGACGGAAGGCCGCTGGCAGCAGCGAGCTGAGGTCGCCACCACCCTTGAGGTCGAGGTGGTGAAGGCTTTCCGGCGTCAGCGTGTGGTGCGCTTCGATCGAGGCGCGTTGCTGTCCGTCGAGTGCTGCCTGCAGCTGGCCTCGCCAATCCGAGATCGGTCCATCTCCGGTCAGGCTGATTTCCACCGCCGGGTTGCCGGGCAGCGCCAGGACACCTGCGAGCAACCCGCCCTTTGGTTCCGTCAGTTTTGCCTTCACCCGCAACTGGTTGCGATCCGGCATGAAGGCGACATCGGCGATCAGCTTGGCATCCGGAACATCGTGACGGCGGACATTGATCGAGGCATTGCCGCCTTCATTGTCGGCACGCAGGCTGCCGTCCGCGGCAAGTGTGAAGGCCCGCCCGATCAGCGGTTCGGCGAGGTTGATCTCCGGCAGGGCGATCTTGTCTATGTCGAGCTTGATCGGCAACGAGAAGCCGCTGTCGCTTTGACCCTCTGCAGCCGGACGGGACGGAAGTGTGCGCACCGGTTGTCTGAGGATGTGGATTGCCGCGGCTTCGACGCTTGTGGCATGGAACCGGCCGGTTAGGAGCGCCAAGGGATTCCAGTTAATCGCCAGCCTGTCGACCCGAGCGAAGACGCCCCTGGTGTCGGAGAGCACGATTTGGCTGGCGCGCAGCCCGCCAGTCAGCAGCCCGCCGGGATCCTGAACCTTGATGGTCATATCCCGATTCGAAAGGCTCGAGGCGACCCTGTCGGTGACGATGCGCGCGCCAAAGGACGTGAAGCCGAAAACACCGATGGCGATGGCAAGAAGGACCAGCACGACACCAGCCGAATAGGCCAGCAGTCGCACGATCCAGTTCAAGATTTTCGCCAGTGTCTGCATGGCCGCGGACATTACTCCGTTTCTATGGCGGCTCAAGGCGCGCGAGGCGCCACGAGCCGCGAGCGGGTTTAGAATGACTGACCGATGCCAGCGTAGATGCCGAAATCCGTGCCACCCTCGTACTTGTTGAGCGGTACTGCAAAATCAAGCCGCAGTGGACCAAATGGCGTCGCATAGCGAACGCCGATGCCTGCACCGGCCCGAATGTCGGAAAAATCGGGCGCAATGTCTGCTGAAACCGTCCCGACATCGATGAAGGGCACTATCCCGATCGTATCGGTAACCTTTATCCGGGTCTCGAACGACGCAGTGACATAGGATGCGCCACCGGTCTCTTCATTGTCGGCGTTGCGGGGCGAGATCTCCTGGTAACTGAAGCCGCGAACCGAGCCGCCACCGCCAGCAAAGAATCGGCGTGTAGCAGGAATGTTCTGGAGATCGTCTGCCCCGACAAGGAAACCTGCGGCAAGCTTGCCGGCAAGAACGATGCGGTCCTCCGCTCCCAGCGCATGATATCCGGTGATCAAGCCCTCGAAGCTCGAGAAGAAGGTCCCGTTGTAGGTCTCGTAGCTTGGCGTTGCCTTGAGCATCCCCCGATAGCCCTCGGTCGGATCGAACTTGTTGTCGCGCGCATCGCGGTCATACTGGAAAGGCAGCGAGAAGGTCAGGTAGCTGTTGTTGCCAAAGGCATCGTCATCGCGTTCCCAGCTCACCTCGCCGGCGCCGGTTATCGTATCCAGGTCCGACAGCTCGTAGGAAAGACCGAGGGAGGCGGTGACGAGTTTTGCAGTATAGGCGTCGGGGTTTTCGGTTTTGGCAAGGACGCTGGCCCGCAAAGTCGCGGCCGGTACAAACGCGCCGGGTTTGGTGAAGGTAATACCGGCTGAATAGTCGAGATCGCCGATGTTGGTCGTTTCGCCCAAGCGGCCCACAGACCCTTCGATGCGCAGCGCCTCCGCCTCGCCGAAGAGATTGCGATGACCCCAATAGCCGTTGATGCCGAAGCCGTCCGTTGTCGAATACTGGGCGCCGATGCCGAGATAGCGCCGCTTGCCCTCCGACACCTCGATCGTCATCGGCAAAGTGCCGTCTGGCGCCAGTTCGTCAGCCTCGTGGATGGTGACGCTCGAGAAGACGCCCAATGCGCGCAGTCGTTCGCCTGCCTTTCGCAGCGCCTCCGGCGAATATTGTTCACCCTTGTTCAGCCGCGAATAGCGCTGGATGAAGCCCGGTCGAACGGCCTTTTCGCCCGTGACGCCGACATCGCCAATTGGGGCGACCGGGCCACCCTCGGCGGCGAGGACAATGTCAACCGTGCTCGTCCTGTGGTCGGCTATGACCTTGCGGGTCGTCAACTTCGCCAGCGGCCGGCCTTCGCTTTTCAGCTGCTCGACGATTTTGTCGCCAGCCTTGATGATCGTCAGCGAACCGGCTGTCTCACCCGGAGCAAGATCGTAGTCGGCTGGATTGCGTCGTGCAGCATCGCCGCCGAACTGCACCTCACGGACCTTGAAGACGGGACCTGCGGCAACGCTGATTGTCACCGGTACTGGGCGCGAGCGATTGAAGGTGGGATTGGGCGGCAGGTCATCGATGTTTCGACCATCAACCCTGATCGTTACGATGCCGCCGTAGCGGGCCTTTTCAAAGAGGGCGGCAAGCAGGCGTTCGCGGTCGTCTCTGGCCTTGACGACGACGCCCAGATCGCCCGAGACGGGCCGATCCTTGTCGCCGACCAGACGGGAACTGTTTTCCAATGCTTCCTTGAGATCGGGATCGCTCGCGTCGGTCGTCAGTGTCACATCGTAGCGCACCGGATCGGGCACCTGGTCGCTGGCCGATTCGTCGTCCTTGCCCCACAACGTGATGCCGAAAAGCTTGAAGGCGAAAGCCTCTGAGACGAGAGCCGGCGAAAACGCAAATGCAGCCGCGACCACCAACATGGTGCCTACGCGCCGATACGCTATACCCGGTTTCGGTGCCGTCCCTCTAATCTGCATCCACCGCTTTTGGTTACACTAGAATTAAGCTTCGCGCCCCCCGGCCGGCGGCAACCTTAGCGGCAAAATTCCTCGACGTGTACCGTTTTAAATCGCTTAGCCGCTGAAATGGTGGAAAAAAAAGAAATCCCGGGCGCCGAACCCGGGATTCGAGATGATTTCGGACCGGCTCAATAGTCGCCGCGGCAATCGTCGATATACCGGCGGCCATACTCGTCGCGATAGTAGCACTGTCCCGGCTGCTCCGCGACGCGGCCGATAAGAGCGCCCGAAACGCCGCCGACCGCCGCGCCAACGGCTGCCCCGCGTACATTTCCCGTCACCGCGCCGCCGATGATCGCGCCGGAGGCTGCGCCGATGCCTGCCCCGCGCTCAGTCGGTGTACAGCTTGCGATCGACAGGCCGATCAAGGCGAATGCGACAATCTTCTTTATCAAAATATTCTCCTAGGTTGGTCGCCCTCAATAAGAGCTGTGGCCGTCCCTGATTCTTTTTTGTCATGCTAGCCGTCAAACTGTGGCGCAAAAGCAGCGACCCTGCCTTCGGCTTCCGCTTTCGCACAATTGGTGGTGCAATTGCGCGCAAATGCGCCACAACCGAACGCGCTGAATTTTAATTAGCCTCCCTAAAGTAGTGGTTGATCCCAAAGCGAAAACGTCAAATGATACCGTCCGCGCCTGGAGGAGGCGCGAGGAGGAAATCATGGCGAAAGTGAAACTGACGGTGAACGACCGGGCAGTCAGCGGTGACTGTGAAGAGCGTACGCTTCTTGTCCATTTTATTCGCGAAAAACTCGGCCTGACGGGAACGCACGTCGGCTGCGATACCAACCAATGCGGTGCCTGTGTCGTTCACATGGATGGCAAGTCAGTGAAGAGCTGCTCGATCCTTGCCGTCCAGGCGTCGGGTTCGACGATCACCACCATCGAGGGGCTTGCCAGCAACGGTGAGCTGCATCCCGTTCAGGCTGCCTTCAAGGAACACCACGGCCTGCAATGTGGATTCTGCACGCCAGGCATGGTGATGACGGCCGTCGACATGATTTCGCGCCACGGAGGCGATCTGGACGAGAAAACGGTCCGCCATGAGCTCGACGGCAATATCTGTCGCTGCACCGGCTACCACAACATCGTCAAAGCCGTTCTGTCTGCCAACGAGCAGATGCATGGCGCTGCCAAGCAGGCGGCCGAGTAGCTCTCAGGATTGTCTGGCTGACTGCCGAACACGATTCTCTTTGGCGGAATGCCAGGCCCGAAACCCCATTGGGAGGACATTATGGGTGTTGAAGGAATTGGTGCGCGCGTCGCACGAAAAGAAGACAAGCGGTTCCTGACCGGCAAGGGCCGTTACACGGACGACATGGTCGTGCCGGGCATGAAATTCGCCTATTTCATCCGCAGTCCGCATGCGCATGCCAAGATCACGAGGATTGATGCCGCCTCGGCAAAGGCAATGCCGGGTGTTATCGACGTGCTTGATGGCAAGCAGTTGCTCGCTGACGGGATCGGCAACCTCATCTGCGGCTGGATGATCCATTCGAAGGATGGTTCGCCGATGAAGATGGGCGCCTGGCGCCCGCTGGCGGTGGAGACCGTTCGTTATGTCGGCGATGCCGTTGCCATCGTTGTCGCAGACTCGCTCGCCGAAGCGCGCGATGCCGCGGAAGCCGTCGTCATCGACTACGAGGAATTGCCTGTGGTCGTCGAGGCAGTCGAGGCGCTGAAACCAGGAGCTTCGCAACTTCATCCGGAAGCTCAGAACAACCTGATCTTCGACTGGCAGCTCGGCGATGGTGCGGCAACCGACAAGGCCATTTCCGAAGCGGCGCACGTCACGGAAATCGAGATCCACAACAACCGCCTGTCTCCCAATGCGATGGAGCCGCGCGCTGCGCTCGGTATCTATGACGCTGCCGAAGATCACTATACCTGCTACACGACCAGCCAGAACCCGCATGTCGCGCGCCTCGTGATGAGCGCGTTCTACAATGTCGCGCCCGAGAACAAGCTTCGGGTGATCGCCCCAGATGTCGGCGGCGGCTTCGGCTCGAAGATCTACATCTATCCTGAGGAGATCGTCTGTCTCTGGGCTTCCAAGAAAACAGGCGTGCCGGTGAAATGGAACTCCGATCGCACGGAGGCCTTCCTCACGGATGCGCATGGCCGCGACCACGTCTCCAAGGTCAAAATGGCTTTCGACAGCGACCATCGCATCATCGGGCTGAAGGTCGACACCATCTGCAATCTCGGCGCCTATATGTCGCTGTTTTCGTCGGCGGTTCCGACCTATCTCTACGCGACGCTGCTGTCCGGCCAATACGATATTCCGGCCATCCATGCCAACGTGCGGACGGTCTACACCAACACCGCGCCGGTTGACGCCTATCGTGGTGCCGGCCGTCCCGAGGCGACCTTCCTGCTTGAACGGACGATGGAAACGGCGGCCCGCGAGCTTGGTATTTCGCCCGCCGAGTTGCGGCGGAAGAACTTCATCCGGGCCTTCCCGCATCAGACGCCTGTGATCATGAACTATGACGCGGGCGACTACGAAGCATCGCTCAATGCGGCGATGCAGGCGGCCGACTGGAACGGCTTCCCGGCGCGCAAGGCCGAGGCTGCCAACCGCGGCCTGAAGCGCGGTCTCGGCATGAGCTGCTACATCGAGGCGTGCGGCATAGCGCCCTCGCAGGCGGTCGGATCGCTTGGTGCGGGCGTCGGCTTGTGGGAGTCGGCAGAGGTTCGCGTCAATGCGGTAGGCACGATAGAAGTGCTCACCGGGTCGCACAGCCACGGGCAGGGGCACGAGACGACATTCGCGCAGCTTGTGTCGGATCGTCTCGGCGTTCCGCTGGAGAGCGTGTCGATCGTGCATGGCGACACCGACAAGGTGCAGATGGGCATGGGCACCTACGGCTCGCGTTCAGGCGCTGTCGGCATGTCTGCTGTGGTCAAGGCGCTCGACAAGGTCGAAGCCAAGGCCAAGAAGATCGCCGCCCATCTGATGGAAGCCGACGAAGGCGATATCGTCATCGAGAACGGTGAGGTGAAGGTTGCCGGTACAGACAAGAGCCTTCCCTGGTTCCAGGTGGCGCTGGCCGCCTACACCGCACACAACCTGCCGGGCGGCATGGAGCCGGGGCTGAAGGAAACTGCCTTCTACGACCCGTCCAACTTCACCTTCCCCGCCGGCTGCTATATCTGCGAAGTCGAGGTCGATCCGGAAACCGGCAAGACCGAGATCATCCAGTTCGTCGCTGCGGACGATTTCGGCAACATCATCAATCCGATGATTGTCGAGGGCCAGGTGCATGGCGGTATTGCGCAGGGGATCGGCCAGGCCCTGCTCGAGGGCGTGCATTATGACGAGAACGGTCAGTTGTTGACGGCAAGTTTCATGGACTACGCCATGCCGCGCGCCGACGACTTGCCGTCGTTCAAGGTGTCGCATCAGGTAACGCCGTCCCCGAGCAATCCGCTCGGCATCAAGGGGTGCGGCGAGGCTGGCGCGATCGGGTCTCCTCCGGCACTCATCAATGCCATCACCGATGCCATCGGCAACAACATGCTGACGATGCCCGCCACACCACAGAAAGTGTGGATGGCAGCGCGCGCGGTTCATTGAGGAGGAACGACGATGTATCAGACCAACTATCACCGCGCGTCCTCGGTCGATGAAGCCGTCAGGATGATTTCGGGAACATCCGAAGGCAAATATGTCTCCGGCGGCATGACGCTCATACCGACGATGAAGCAGCGTCTCGCCGCGCCGAGCGACCTCGTCGATCTCAGGCATATTCCGGCGATGCAGGGCATCAAGGTCGATGGTCGCAAGGTGACCATCGGGGCGGCCACATCGCACGCCGAAGTCGCTGCATCAGCGGCTCTGCGTGCGGTTTGTCCCGCCATCTGCGACCTTGCCGGCATGATCGGCGATCCGCATGTCCGTCATATGGGCACGATCGGTGGTTCGATTGCCAACAACGATCCTGCGGCGGACTATCCCTCGGCCATGTTGGCGCTGAATGCCAGCATCGTCACCAACAAGCGCGAGATTGCTGCTGACGATTTCTTTACCGGCTTGTTCGAGACGGCCTTGGAAGATGGTGAACTGGTCACCGCCATCAGTTTCGAGACGCCCGAGAAAGCGGGATATTCGAAGTTTCCAAATCCGGCATCGCGTTATGCGATGACGGGGGTCTTCGTTACCAAGGGCGCTGGTGGCGTAAGGGTTGCCGTCACCGGGGCGGGAGCCAACGGCGTCTTCCGCGAAACCGCCATGGAAACCGCCCTCAAAGCGAACTGGTCCGCCGGTTCGATCGCTGGCATCGATGTCAATCCTGCCGGACTGATGTCGGATTTGCATGCGAGTGCGGAATACCGCGCCAACCTGATCAAAGTGATGGCCAAACGCGCCGTCGCCGAGGCGGGCTGACACAAACGGTCGGATCGCGAGGCGGCGTGTCTGCCTCGCGATTCTTCGCTGCGTCTGGCCAAAACGAGCTTTTTCGAATTAAAATAATTCAAGGCTATGGGCCTTTTGCCGCAGTTGATGGTAAAGCGATGGCAAAGGGTTGACGTGCGTGCGTCGGTTGGCAACAAACGCTCGCACGACACTGGAGCATGACATGGATTTCGAAGCGTTTTTCAAAAGCGAGCTGGATGGCCTTCACAGCGAAGGTCGCTATCGCGTTTTTGCCGATCTTGAGCGTCACCGCGGCAGCTTTCCGCGCGCCACGCGACACACGGCGGACGGCCCGAAGGAAGTCACGGTCTGGTGCTCCAACGACTATCTCGGCATGGGCCAGAACCCGAAGGTGATCGAGGCGATGAAGAATGCCATCGATCACTGTGGCGCGGGTGCGGGAGGCACCCGGAATATCTCTGGCACCACCCACTATCACGTTCTGCTCGAGCACGAACTGGCCGACCTGCATGGCAAGGAAGCGGCGCTGATCTTCACCTCGGGCTATGTCTCCAACTGGGCAGCGCTCGGCACGCTCGGCGCCAAGATCCCCGGCCTGATCATCTTCTCCGACGCCTTGAACCATGCGTCGATGATCGAAGGCATTCGCTACGCCAAGTGCGACAAGGTGATCTGGAAGCACAACGACATCCATGATCTCGAAGCCAAGCTGGCCGCCGCCGATCCGAAGGCGCCGAAGCTGATCGCCTTCGAATCGGTCTATTCGATTGATGGCGACATCGCCCCGATCAAGGAGATCTGCGACCTCGCCGACAAATACGGCGCGATGACCTATCTCGACGAAGTCCATGCCGTCGGCATGTATGGTCCGCGCGGCGGCGGCATTGCCGAGCGCGAGGGCCTGATGGACCGCCTGACGGTCATCGA